>JAGYME010000099.1 GCA_018400715.1 Candidatus Bipolaricaulota bacterium | reverse complement strand
GTATGGTTCATTAATCCCCGAATCACGTTATCACTTGGTATCCTAAGGCAAATGGCATTATAATTTCAATAAAATAGCCGTATATGACTGGGAATTTATGAAATTTCCTTCTTTCTATAAAACCGACTCTTGACAAAAATCTAAAACGATATATAATAAAGTTGAGTGTTGGCAGGAGCTTTCCAATAGAATTAGTCCTATAAGCATTTAAGCGCAACGAGGTTTCTTTCGATATAGTCCATAAAGTAAAAATACCCATAAGATATTTAACATTTTAAATATACGATAATGACCTTAAACTTTGGGCAGAAGGATTTTAGGTCACGGAGGTTACTATGGCAAGCAAAAAAATAAAAAACAACAACAAAGAGAAGAACCCAATCAGGAGATATTTTGACGAGGTAGGGAACGAAGCACTGTTGACGAGAGAGGAAGAGGTAGAGCTGGCCAAGAGGATAGAGCAGGGTGATAAGCAGGCAAGGGAAAAACTCGCATCCTCCAACCTGCGCCTTGTAATCAGTATCGCCAAGAAGTATCGGAATTACGGCCTGCCTTTCTTGGACTTAATCCAGGAAGGCAACCTTGGGCTAATGAAGGCAATCGAGAAGTTCGATTGGCGCAAAGGATACAAGTTTAGCACCTACGCCACATGGTGGATTCGTCAGGCCATCCTCAAAGCATTAACCAATAGGTCACGGACTGTCAGGGTCCCAGCGCACATGAAGGAACTGTCACGAAAGATCGACAGAGCCGAGGAAGAATACATTCAGGAGCACGGCGAGGAACCTCCAATTCAGAGGGTGGCAGAAGACTTAGACGTTTCAATCGAGAAGGTAAGAAGAGCTAAGAAAGCATCTCAGACAACTATCTCGCTCGACAAACCCCTCGGCGAGGAGTCAAGCGATAGCGGAGTCCTAGGAGACATATTCGCAGATGAGACGCTACCGACTCCCGAGCAGGAAACATTTGATTCTCTGTTAAAGGGTAGGTTGAAGGGGCTGCTAAACAAGGAATTGACTGACAGAGAGAAGCACATATTGAAGCTTAGATACGGCCTTGAGGACTACCAGACCAGGACGCTGGAAGAGGTCGGAGAAGTATTTGACATCAGTCGAGAACGTGTCCGCCAGCTGCAGAACCGAGCGATAGAAAAGCTGCAGAGGCCCGAGATAAAGGAAGAGCTCGGTAGGTATAAGAAGCTTAGCGATGAGGAATAGCGGAACGTTTTTCTGTTAGTTATCTACCTATAACGAGAGGTCTGATTCCAGGGTACTGGAATCAGACCTTTTTATTTTTTCTGTCTACGGATATCATTGTTCTGAAATCAAATGACAAAAACTAAAATCGTCGCAACGATAGGTCCGGCGTCGGACTCTCAACCCATCATCGAGTCCTTAATAACGAGCGGCATGGACTGCGCTCGGTTAAATCTATCTCACGGGTCCCATGAGGAACATCGCGAGACGATCGCCGCCCTCAAGGAAGCACGGGAAAAGTTCGCACGACCGCTCTCAATCATCGCCGACACAAAGGGCCCCGAGGTAAGAATAAGCCCTACCTCCGGCGATTCAATTAATCTGAAACAGGGCCAGGAGATCAACCTAGTCTTTACGAAGGAATCGAACAAACAGTCCGAGATATACGTCGACTATCCGGAAGTGGGGGACGAGTTAAACCCGGGGGACGATATGCTGGTAGGTGACGGGGAAATAGTTTTATCCGTATCCTCAATCTCCGACGACCGGATCGGTTGTGTGGTCTCCACCCCAGGAAAACTCACCGGAAGGAAAAACCTCACGGTCCCTGGAAGGAGTTTTTCCCTCCCGTCCGTGACCGATAAAGACAAGAAAGACCTGAAATTTGTCGTCGAGGAAGAGGTCGACTGGCTCGCCCTTTCCTTCGTGAGGGCGGCTAGCGATATTCAAAACGTTCGGAAATTCATCAAGAGCGTAGCACCGGAGACGGAGATGCCAATCGTTGCCAAGGTCGAGACAAGCGAGGCAGCGAGAGAGGTAGAGTCTATCGCCGAAGAAGCGGACGGGATAATGGTAGCTCGGGGTGATCTTGCGATGGCAATTGGTATTGAGGAAGTACCCTTTCTACAGAAGCGGATCATCAAGCTCGCCAACCAGCTCGCCAAACCAGTCATCACGGCTACACAGATGCTAGAGACCATGATCGAATCGCCAACTCCTACCCGCGCGGAAATCACCGACGTGGCAAACGCGGTATTGGATGGAACGGACGCAGTTATGCTGTCGGGAGAAACAGCAATCGGTTCCTATCCATCTAAGGCTGTGGTGACGATGAATAAGCTGGCAGGGAAGGCTGACCAACATTCCACTTACTCATTTGAGCAGGGCGATTACATAACTAACAAAGAGAGAATCCCTCCGGAGATAGGCCGCGCCGCCTGTTCGATGGCAGATCGACTTGGCGCGAGGGCGATTATTACCTCGACTAAGTCAGGCTATACGGCAAGGCTTATCGCGAGATTTCGACCAAAAGTACAGATAATCGCCGTAACCCCGTCGCTCTCTACCTACAACCAACTTTCGCTCGTCTGGGGAGTCATTCCCCTGCTCATGGAGACAACAAAGGATACGGACGATATGATTAAAAAATCCTCTGAGACGGCGAAGGAAGCGGGATTAATCGAGGATGGCGACCTTGTCGTCACCACGGCCGGGATCCCATTCGCGGTAGAGGGCACGACGAACCTGATTAAGGTAAATAAGGTCTAGACAATCAGGGGGGGGTTAGCTCTGCGGGGTTTCACTAGTCTGGCGGTAGGGGTAGAAGCTGGCGTACCCCTTGTGAAAGGTCAAGTTGATGTTGCCTAACGGTCCATTTCTTTGCTTTCCTATCCTCAGCTGAGTTTTACTTACTGTAGTGTCGCTTTGTTCCTCCTCGTCCTCGTAATAGTCCTTCCGAAAGATAAAGGCGACTATATCACTATCCTGCTCTATCGCCCCGCTCTCCCGCAAGTCCGATAGCCTCGGCTTCTTCGAGTCACGGCGCTCAACGGACCGGTTAAGCTGCGACAGCGCAATGACAGGTATTCTCAGTTCCCGCGCAATTCCCTTCAACGATCTGGAGATGTGGGCTATCTCCTGTTCCCTTGTATTCATGTCGCTCCTGCCTTCGATCAACTGGAGGTAGTCTATCACAAGAAGATCGATATCGTGTTCTGCCTTCATTCTCCTGGCCTTGGCCTTTACGTCCAGAATCGTATTGCCGGGGAGGTCGTCAATCACTATAGTACTCTCCTGCAACTTCCCGGCTACAGTAGCGATATCTCTCCACTTGCTGGATGGGACGAACCCGCCCCTCAGTTGATGCAGGTTCACCCTCCCTTCGCCACAGAGCAACCGCTCCAACAACTGCTCCTTGGTCATCTCCAGCGAAAAGATACCGACGCTCGCCTCCTCCTTCAGAGCGATGTTTCTCACCAACGACAGGGCGAAGCTCGTCTTCCCCGTACCCGGTCTCCCTGCAATTACAACAAGTTGGCCATCCTGGAGACCCGAAGTCATCTCGTCAAACTTGGGAAAACCGGTCGATAGGCCACTTATCGTCTGTTGACTGGGATCGTGGTGCAACTCTTCAAGGGCATCGAAGTGCTCCCGCAGAAAGTCGCTCAACAGGTGGAAGTCCTCAACTGTCTCCTGTCGTGAGACCTCGAATATAGTCTCTTCCGCCTCGTCAAGGACGTCCTTCAAATCACGGTCCGTCTGGTATCCCAACTCGGTAATCTCCCGACCGCCGTCAATCAGCGCCCTCATCAGCGCTTTGCTCCGGAGGATTTCGGCGTAATGTTCGACGTTTGCGGTAGTAACAACCTTATCTATCAGGTCGGCAAGGTAGGAGCTCCCCTGGACTTCCTCCAGTTGGTCCTTCTCCTTTAGCCTGTTCTTGACCGTAACCAGGTCAGCGGGGTCACCTTTGTCAAAGAGGTCAAGCACCGCACGATATATTAGCCTGTGCTCCCGCCAGTAGAAATAACCGGGGGAAACCTTCTCAACAACCTTGGGGACTACGTCCTCCGGGTCGAGCAAAATCGATCCGAGCACGAGTTGCTCGGCCTCTTTGTTTTTTGGAATAGTTCTACCCTTTGGCATGATTAGTGATCAATTATACCGAAAGTGCAGGGTTCTATCACATGGGTTTCTGTCGATGTCCGATGTCCGATGTCCAAGGTCCGATGTCGTCTTAATCCAAAGTTGATCGCCCGAGACAGCGTTAATGAGTTAATTGGTTGATTGGTTAATTGGTTGATTGGGGAATTGGGTAACCGGTAACGGTTGGGAGGTATCAGGGACTCGGTACCCGGTATCCGGTATCCGTTTCAGGATCTAGGATCTAGGGGTCAGGAATG
>JAGYME010000098.1 GCA_018400715.1 Candidatus Bipolaricaulota bacterium | reverse complement strand
CGAGAGGCTCGTTGACATGGTAAACAGCCACAGATACGGTATTCATGGAACGGAGGCGGAGCACTTTGGCATAGCCGTGGCCGAGATGGTCGCCGGAGGCTGTATCCCGTTCGTACCTGATGACGGCGGGCAGGTGGAAATAGTAAACGAAGATCCCAATCTTACCTACCACGATACAGAAGATGCTGTGGAGAAGATCGTTGGGATGCTGGAAGACCCAGAACTGCAAATAGAGACACTCGAGGGACTTGAAAACAGGGCGGAAGAATTCTCCGAGGAAAATTTTAGAAGGAAGATCAGAAGAATCGTCGCCCGCGAAATTGATAATCGAGCACCAAGGATTGGCACCGGATGATTGATATAAATTCACTGCTGGGCAAAGAGACGATAATCAAGGGCCTAAAACGCCCGAACATGATACTTCCTTACCTGCTCGGCAGGTTATTCCCAGAGTCTAAATGGGGCCCGGCCTGCTGGAAAGACAGAAAGAGGTTTTTAGAAGCGCGAGAGTACAATCAGCGTGGACCTGCCGGAAGGAGAGTTTGGCAGAGGCTACCCGGAGTCCCTCCTACCCTTCTTGGCCAACTTCAACAAAGATATCGACTCTTTATTCATCAGGATAGTCGCACAAGGAGGAGACAGTTACCCGAATCAAAGACACTCTGGGAGAGGAAAAAATAGATTTTCTCTTCATCGACGGTGTCCACAGGTACGAGGGCGTGAAGCAAGACCTCAACACCTACGGCCCTCTCGTTAAGGAAGGGGGCATAATCGCCTTCCACGATATTTGCCACTCAAAGTATGAACCGTGGTGTGAAGTGGACCAATTCTGGGATGAAGTAAGGGAACACTACCCTCATCGGGAAATCGTATCTGACTGGAAGCAGGGCTGGGGAGGAATTGGAATCATCCACCAGTACAGAAAAAGCAATCTCCCTTTCCAAAAACCATGGATGGTGTTTGACGCTCGAATGACCAAAAGCGCTTGGAACCGTCAGTTAGAGATAGAAGATTATAGCCAAAAGACCACAAACCGCTTCCAGCCCCATCAGCGTGATCACCAGCGCCCTCTCCGTAATCCCACCAGTTAGCTTCATAATGAGCTGTGCCAGACCACGCGGCGGGCCTTCAGGACAATGAAGCTTATCACCTTTCAACTCCCCCCACCAGTTTTCTGTGGGGAAGCCGTTCACAGCCTTTATGACGAAGTCAACGGCGTACGGTAAGATTACTACAACACCGGCCAGTTCAAAATTCCCGATGATGACTGAAGAGGCGATTATTGCACCAATTGAAAACGTTCCAATGTCACCGATAAGGATCTTTGCCGGGTACCAGTTGAAATACAGCGTAGCAATTAGGGATCCAATCCCGGCAGCAAGTATTACTTGTGAGGCACCTGCTTCCAGGATATACGCGATAACGCCCAAGGAACCCATGGCGACGATCCCCATCCCCACTTCCAGCCCATTAAAACCGGCAAGCATGTTCACCACGTTGGCCGCCCCGCTCATTCCAATAGGGATGAGTACCAATGGGTAGATAATCCCAAAGTTGACGTTTACGGGCAAAAAAGGTATACCCAGAGTCGTCTTTCCGGCTTTGACCATCATCAACGGGACGGCAGCGAAAAGAGGAGTTATCGCTTTAACTACCTGATTTACTTCGATCAAGTCATCGAGCATACCGAGGGTGGCAACGAGAAATGTCGTCAACAAGGCCATGAGAACGGGAACGGGGTCAATACCTTTAAAAACTCCAACGAATGTCTGTAGGCCTATGAAAAGAAGAATGCCACCACCAAAGCCAAGCACTATGGCGATTCCTCCCATTTCCGGTATCTCCGGCTTCTCTAGTTTGTTGACGTCAACACCGGTATGACCTTTTCGTTTCAAACCCGGAGCAATCGTATGAATCGCAATAAATCCCACCAAGAGGGCAGTAACAAATACAATGGCGGTATACATTTTTCACCAACCCATCAATACCCTACGAAAAAAGAACAAACGCTTTCACAGCCTGAATCATCTAATCCACTAAACCGTAATAAATCTCTTGAATCGAATTTAACATCTCCTCTCTCGAAAACAGTTCCCTCGCTCTTTTTTTGGCGTTATCTCCGAATTCATTTGCCAGACTCTCGTCATTCAACAACCGATTAAGTGCCCCGGCCAACTCCTTAGCGTCCCCTGGTTCCACGGTAATGCCCGTTTCGGCATGTTTACTCACGTAAGGGACGCCTGTAGGCAGTTCAGTATTCACAACTGGCTTGCCGTAAGCCATAGCTTCAAGTTGAACCAGACCAAATGCCTCGCTTTTCGCTATCGAAGGAAGGACGAACACGTCAGCACGCTTATAATACCATCTCAACTCCTCGTCGGAAACGTCTCCCACAAAAGTTACGCTTTCTTCTAGGGAATATTTCTTTCTGCCCCTCTCCAATTTAGCCCTCAGGTCACCATCACCGACAACGAGGAGATGTCCATCGACCTCGCGCATGGCTTTGAGCAACACATCGACCCCTTTATAGTAACTGAGGCGCCCGACGAACAAGACGACCCTCTCGTTCTCTAAGGAAAGTTCGTCCTCTGGCGCTGTTATTGGAGAATTTAGAAAACAATCGAGGTCGATCGATAGAGGGACCACCTCACACTTGTCTTTAAACCTCCTCAGATAGGGCGAGTTTTCCACCATGTCAGGCGACGTGGCAATAATTACATCGACCTTTTGTAAGAAACGATCTAAAAGCGGACCGTAGAGTGCCATCAACTTCTCCTGTCGTACGATATCACTGTGATAGGTAACTACAACTTTTGCCTCCCTCCTGGGCATGGCCAGGTAACTCAAGGGGGCGAGTGGAAACGGGAGGTGAAAGTGGAGAATATCGTAGTCGCGGGAGTTACGAAAAAGCTTGAATGGAATAGTGGGTGACAATGGCATACCCCAGTATATACCGAAGCTAGTTGCTTTTTCTACATTTACTCCATTTATACTCCTGCTTCTGCCAAGTCCCTTCGAGCGGCAGGCTAAAACGTCAATAGTTAACTCATCTTTTAGACCCTCGGCGATATCCTGGACTACTTTCTCCACCCCCCCTATCCAGGGATAGTAGAGTTTGTTTACTTGAAGAACCTTCGGGGATTTCTCTGTCGGAGTAGTCACAGTCTTACAGGCACCCATTATTCTAAGTAGCCGAGATCCTTCAGGCGCCGTTTTACCTCCTCTTCTCCCTCCCTTTCTTCGTGTTTCTCCTCTAAACCTCGTCCGGTGTTCAGCCCACTATCCTCCCCACCTGGGACGAAGCCGTAGAGTTCCTCCGTGTGCTCCCTCAACCGTTTGTCCATTTCTACAAGTTTATCCTTCATTGGAGAAGAACCGTTCTCAATTATATTTTCTTTCTCTCCAGGGTCTTTCTCTAGGTCATAAAACTCCCGCGAGACCACATTCTGGGCGTCAACCGTAACGATGTACTTCGCTTCGGGACCGCGGACAGAGAACCTAGTAACTCCCTCCTCTTCTCTCTCGCCAGTCACCTCGCTAATTGCGTACTCACATTCATAATCGTTATCCCCGCGCAATAAACCTGTTATGCTACTCCCTTGAAAAGAAAACCCGTCAATCCCGAGGAGGTCGAGGATAGTGGGAACTATATCTATTGTCCTAACCTGCTCTTCGATCAACTTACCACCGCTCAAACCTGGGACGTACAATAATAGAGGCACGTGTAGCAACTCGTCATAGAGGTATCTTGGGTGGTTGAACTCTCCGTGGTCCAGGAAGGCCTCGCCGTGATCGGCTGTAATGACCATAACAGTATCATCATCCAGCCCGCTACTAAGAAGGTAATTCCATAACTCTCCTATCCACCTATCGGCGTAAGCGATTTCATCATCGTAGAGATCTTTGAGTACCTGAATTTCCCGTTTAGAAACAGTACCCGGATCCTCAACGGTCCTTCTCCAGAGGTTTTTGGCTTCTCGTGAACTAAGTTGATCCGTGCTAAACTTAGTTTTTCCATCTCCGGGCGGTTGATAGGGGCCATGAGGGTCCATGTAATGCAACCAGAGTAAGAAATCTCTGCCCTCTTGCCTATTCTGTAACCAGGAAATTGCCTTTCCAGTTAACTCCTCCGCAGGGAGATAGGGCTTCGTTCTCACAAAATAATTCAGTGCCCTGCGAAATAGGATACCCAGTCTGTTGCTCGACCATGGTATGCCATCGTCGAAGTCCTCGAACCCCCGATCAAAGCCAAACGCCCGGGAAAGATAGGGGTTTGAATGAAAGGATGCCGTCTGGAAGCCTTCCTCTCGAAGGACCTCTGAGACTAACTTTCTCCCTTCCACGGAAAGCTCCCCTCCGTACTGGAGGGGATAGGTGGAAGTCAGCAAAG
>JAGYME010000097.1 GCA_018400715.1 Candidatus Bipolaricaulota bacterium | reverse complement strand
CGACGAGGACCGACCTGACCTCCGTACCTTTGAGGTCAGACCCGAGCATTTCCCGAAGCCGGGAAATCAACTCGGAAGGGGAACCCGCTTCCTTTACCCCACCGGCTTTGCCCCTCCCGCCGAACTCAACCTGGGCCTTGACCATCACAGGGTAGTTAAGCTGGGGTAAATCCCCCGTGCTCAATCCAGTTACCTCTTTTCCCGTAATTAACGTCCCCCTAGGGACGGTGATTCCGTAAGAACGAAACAGTTCTTTCCCCTGACATTCAACCAGATTCATCCAGCGCTACCTCCATAGATATACCCCTTTCCCTGGCGATTTCCATACCCTTCTTCGCGGCTTCAACGTCCAGTTCGACGAACTTGTCCCTCACGCTCTCCTCGATTACGTCGAACAGGTCCTCGGGAGAAAACACCCCCGTGGCTTCCCCCAAAAACCCGAGGACGACCATGTTAGCGACGAGTTCGAGCCCCAGCTCTCCCGCGACCTTCCTCGCCTCCAATTCGATTACCTCCACGTCATCTCTCCCCGTAGAGGTTACCAGTTCGGGGTCGATCACCAACCAGCCACCCGGCTTCAACCTCTCCTCGTACTGGTTCAGGGCCGGCTGGGACAGGGCTACCATCAGGTCGACCTCGTCGGCCGAGGGCGAGTAGATGGTCCCGTTTGACAGGATAAGTTCGGCCTGACATTCTCCACCTCGCGCCTCCGAACCAAAGGACTGTGTCTGGACGGCGTTTAGCTTCGGCCCCCTGACGGAGGCGGTACCAAATATCTGGGATGAGAGAACTATCCCCTGACCGCCAAAACCACAGAACTGCACTTGTAGGGTCTCGTTACTCATTTTTCCTCCACGTAAACGGTACTGCCTGCGAATACTGGCCTTTCCTCGCTATAGAAATCGCCCAGGACGAACTTGTCCTTCTTTTCCTCCCCCGTGAGCTCGTGGGCATCGCTGATCGTTATCGATTTTTCTTCAATCCACTCCATGCCCCGTGTCGGCTCCCCGGACCCCAGCGCGTATCTACCAAAGTGCGTCGGGCACTGTGATAATATCTCCACCACGGAAAATCCCTCGTGGTTTAGCGCCTTCTTTATCGAGTCCGTAGCCTGCTGATAGTGGAAGGTATTCCACCTGCTAAAGAAAGTCGCACCCGCAGAGTGGGCCAGTTCGTACAGGTCAAATCTTTCCTCCCTGTTTCCGTAGGGGGTCGTCATCGTGTTTAGCCCGGACGGAGTCGTCGGAGAGACCTGTCCTCCGGTCATGGCGAAATTCAGGTTATTCACCACGATTACGGTCACGTCCAGGTTGCGCCTCGCCGCCTGGATGAAGTGATTCCCGCCAATTGCACCCACTCCCCCGTCGCCGGCAAAGACGACTACGTCCAGCTGGGGTTTGTGGAGCTTAATTCCCGTCGCCCACGGTAGGACCCTGCCGTGGATGCCGTGAAGTGCGTCCGCGTCCAGGTAGACTGGAATCCTTGCCGTGCACCCAACACCGCCAACGGCAACGAGGTTGTCAAAGTCCAGGTCTACCTCGTCCGCGGCCTGGAGAAAGAAATTCATAATCTGGCCACATCCACATCCCGGACAGAAGAAATGCGGCAGGCTACCGGGGCGAAGCTTCTCCCTGTAAGAATCGATATCTGACATTTAGGATACCTCCTTAATAGCGGAATAGATCTCTCCGGCGGTATGGATACTCCCCCGGTTTTTCGTCACGGACCGGACTTCAGCCCGGGGACCGCAGACCCGTTCGACCTCGCGAGTATACTTTCCCACGTTCATCTCCACCGAGATAACCGTATCCGCCGCCTCCGCAGCTCCCGCGAGTTCCTTCTCTGGCACCGGCCATACCGTCCCCAGCTTCAACAGACCGACACTTAGCCCCTCGTCCCTCGCTCTGAGAGTAGCATCCATGGCGGGCCGGAACTCGCTTCCGTAGGCGACGAGTATCGTGTCCGCGTCGTCCGCGAAATGTTCCTCGACTATGGAGACGTCGTCTATGTTGTCCTGAATCTTCCCCAGGACCCTCTCGTACATGTTCTCGTAGGTGTCCGGGTCCCAGTTGATATTCCCCGCCTCGTCGTGAGGATTTAACGAATAGAGGGTGTGGTACCCTTCGCCAAACGACGGCATGGGGGGGACACCCCTGTCGTTAGGGGAGAAAGGAAGAAAATCTTCCGGGGGAACCTCCGGCCTATCCCGCTCTTCAATTTCGATTTCGCCGGGCTCGGGAATGGTCAGGTTTTCCCGCATCAACGCAATCGTCGTCTCCGACATCACGATCACGGGGATCCTATACTTCTCCGCGATGTTGAACGCCTCTACCGTGTAGTCGAACAACTCCTGTACGGAGGATGGAGCAAGAACGACTACCTCGTAGTCTCCGCTCGCCCCCCACTTCATCTGCATTACGTCCGACTGGGTGGCGTAGTTTTCGCCCCTGCACCTCTGGACGTCGACGATAACGCAGGGGGCCTCAACTGACGAAGCGTACCCCAGCCCTTCCTGCATGTAGTTGAAACCCGCGCTCGCCGTCGCGGTCATGGCCTTCGCTCCACAGAGGGAGGCACCCGTCACCGAGTAAATAGAACAGAGTTCGTCCTCACTCTGGAGAAACTTTCCCCCGACTGCGGGCAACCGATTGGCCATCCGCTCCGAGATCTCGTTAGCGGGGGTAATCGGATAGCCGGCAAAGAAATCACACCCCGCCGCCAGAGCCCCCTCGACCAGTGCGTAATTCCCCAGCATAAATTGCCTTCCAGACATGTACCGCTTGTTAATGTTCTTCACAGTCTTCACCCTGTAAACTCAATTCTCCGAGAAGTTCCCCATCCTCCTGGATGGCTTTACCGTCTATCTCAATTGAGGTGTTGTAAATGACCAGGTCTACGTGGCTGGCCGCTTCGACATCTCCACCAAACGAGAGGTTATCACCGATCCCTATGTGGCTGGTCCCATATGCCCCCTCGTCCTCCAGCATGCTTCCCGTAATAGAAGAACACGGGTTCATGCCGACGCCGAGCTCCGCGATGTTGAAGACCTTCGGGTCGTCCATCTCTTCCAGGCTCTCATTAAGGAACCTCCCCTCCGGACCCCCCTCGATATTCACGATTTCTCCCCCCTCGACTGTAACCTCGATTTCTCCTTCGAGGTCGCCCAGGCCGGGAAGAGGAACGCTGGCGTCAACTGTCAACCTGCCTTCGGCAGTTCCCTCGAGCGGCCCGACGTTGGCCTCGATATTTGGCGGAGAGCAGAGGGTACCGGGGGCCCGGGCGACTCCGGGCTCCGCGTAACCATCCCTGCCGGAAATATCCATGGTAAGTTTCGTGCCCCTTTCGGAGGTAAGTACCGCGCGGCTCCCGTCCGCAAATATTGAAGCCAGCCTGTCGACCTTAGGTTGGATCGAGAGGAAGTCCGCACGGATTCCTCCCTTCTCCAGCATCTTCCAGTTGAAGTCACCCATGCTTATGACCCTCGTCCCTCCCTCCTGTGCTTCTCTCGCCGGGAGGGCGTGGGTCATGGAGAAGGTCAGCGGCATAATTAACACGTCGGCCTCCGCCATGGAAGCGGCCAGGTGTTCCGGTGGCCCCTCCCCGTGAGCGTCTCTTGGCTCAATCACGGTGAGGGAGACGTCTTCCGTGATCTTTCGGGCCGCCCCCGCGACCAGGTCGCCAATATCCAACTTGTCGGTATCGGTAAGGACGAATACGCTTTCGTCAGGCCCTACGTCTGCACATACATCCACTATCTTATCAGCGCCAGCAGTCGCCCTGTGTGAAGAGAAGTACATTATAACCTCCTGAAGAAGTCCTCTAATCGCTCGAACCCTTCTCTGATCGTTTCTTCGGTCGTGCCATAGGAGAGCCTGAGGTGGCCCTCCCCGGGTGCGCCAAAGGCCCCACCCGGTACCGTCGCCACGTGAACGTCCGCCAAGATATCCTTCGCCAGCTGGACTGAGGGGACGTCCGGAGCGTAAGAGGGGAAACAGTAAAACGCCCCGTCCGGGACGAATTCGTTTTCCAGATAATCAGACCTCTCAATCAGTTTCAGGGCTAATTCTCTCCGTTCTCCGTACTGACGTACCATATCCTCGGCCGCCCGCCGGGACTCCTCGTTTTCCAGAGCCTCGATCCCGCCCATCTGGGCGAAAGCGGTGACGCACGAAGCGGAATGTTGATATATCTTCTTGATGCCATTCAAGATATCCGCCGGGGCGGTTACGTAGCCGAGCCTCCAGCCCGTCATCGCGAAGCTCTTGGAAAAGGCGTTCACGGTAACGACGTTGTCGAAGTCCTTACCGGGACTGTAGTGCTCTCCCTCGAATACGAGGTACTCGTAGGGCTCGTCCGACAGGACGAGTGCACCGTTTTCCTCCGCAAGCGCCGCGATCGACTTTACCAGGGACGGTTCAAAGACAGCCCCCGTAGGGTTACAGGGCGTATTCAGGACGACGAGCTTAACGTCGTCGTCGAAGTATTCCGTGATCCTCTCGATATCTGGCTGGAATC
>JAGYME010000096.1 GCA_018400715.1 Candidatus Bipolaricaulota bacterium | reverse complement strand
AGCTTAAGATCACCGATCCGGACGACACCGTCGTGAAGGACGAGACGGTGCTGAGCGGCGTGACGATCGCGGGAGAATCACTTGAGTCCGGCACTGTCACGTTTACGCCGGAGATGAACGGTACGTACACCGTGGAAATGACCGTTGACGACGGTACCAATACCTACACAGGCACAAAGGAGATAGTAATCGGCGAGGGTCCGGCACCGGAAGACAAGGAACCTTACTGGGGTCAGAACGCCGAACCCGCCAAGTCAGGTATCATGCCGGCGCCGATCAACGGCGACGAGGAGCCATATCTGGAACTTGGGAACGAGTCCGGCGACGACGTAAGTAGCGCGATAGACGTAAGCTCGGTCAAGGTCTTCGACGTAACCGGTAACAAGGTAGTGGAAATCACCGACGACTTTGGCGCCATGGCCGCGCTGAACCAGCTCAACAACGGACTCTACCTGTACACCGTCCAGTATTCAGTGAATGACGGTGACACGCAGCAGAGCCCCGTTATGAAGGTCGTCGTCAACCGGTAAACTGCTTTAAGTTTACAGTAAACTAGAAACTAACCGCCCCGGGCCTTAACCAGGTCCGGGGTTTTCTTTTTCAGCAGCCCAATTGAGGAACTTATTTGCGTTTCATTTGCAATTTACCTTAAAATAAGGCATAAATATACAGAACGGGTTTAGTATGAGTTATAAGGAGGTAATCCGGGGATGAGCTACCGCCTCACGATTATTTTTTCTATACTTCTTTTGCTCGTTAGTTCCTTTGGTGCTGCAGCTGCTCCCGAATTTTCCGTAGATTCCCGTGAATCGTCGATAATGGATCCAAACGATTACGGGATTACGGTCCAGGAGGCGCTCGCCGAGAACTTCAATCGACCGGTCAGAATAAAAGAACTCACTATAATTAACTATGGTACCGCGTCCGAAAACGAGTTAAAAAGGATTAATGTACAGTACGAGACTGGTGACGGGAACTGGCGTACCGCGAGGTTGAACGAATTGATGGGGATTACTTCCGGCGTAACCTTCTCCCTGCAGGGGGACGGCGTGCGGCTGGACAAAGGAGACAGGAGTCAATTCAGGTTCAAGGTGGACGTGGAGCCTCCGGACAGAATTCCAGTCAGCAAGTACGGCTCGCTGGTATCGGTCGAGCTGGGCGTGATGTTCCATTACGTCTACCTTAACGAAGAAGGCGACGCGATAGATTCTGTAAGTTCCACCTGGTACAGGGACCCTCACCCCGACGTCATCAAGCGGGGAGGGTTCGAGCACTCGGAATCGGTTGACCTCGATGACGAGTACCTCCACCCCGGGACCACGGGTGTCATTGGAGAATACACCTTCGTGGACAGGGACCTAAACGACGCCGGCGTTCAGGTAAATAAGATGGAGGTTTTCAACAGCCTGAAGGTAAACAACCCCATGGTCCTCGGTCAGGACATTACCGAACTTTCCCTGGAGGTCACGGTTAAGGGCGGGGGTACCGAACGTAAGAAAACGATGACTAGAAGTATAGACGGTCCGACTTCTAAGGTGGTCTTCGACCTCTCACCCGATGCCTGGTGGGACGGTCAGGTGCCCGACGAGGGCGTGGTACACGTCGTGGTCAAAGGAAAAATTGCGCTGGACGAGAACCTCCGTGGGGGACTCAGGTTGAGGACGGGAATGAGCTTGAATGCCAGGGAGAAGAACGGTACCTCCGGTTTCCCGTTTGTTCGTACGGAGAGAGTCCCGGCGAATAGCATCCAGACCATCGAAATGCACGGACTGGAGAAGATGGAGGAGACCACGGTCTGGCGATCTAAGGTCGTAAACTTCGGAGAGACATACAGACAGAGGTTGTTGCTGAAGGACAAGGATACGGACTCGAGCGACTTCTACCTGACGGAGGTCGCCCTGGAAAACGAGGGATCACTGAAAAACGCAGACTTCGACGATATTTCCGTCTTTCGGGTTACCGAAGATGGAGATTTGGCTGAGATAGGTTCTGGCCTGAAGTTTGGCGGTAGCTGGCAGAACCTCGGTCCTCAGAGCGAGTCCTACGTCCCCGACCAGGGAGAGACCGCGATAGAAATTCATTATAGCGTCTCGCCCGATGCGGAGGACGGAGGGACCTTCTCGCCGATCGTCCAGTTCAGAGGGACAGAGGGATCGGCGAAGCAGGTACCGGGGCCGAAACTTAAATCAGATATCGACCTGACGGTACACCCGAAGGGCGCCGAATCAGTATCTTCCTGCAGACAGCTTGCCGGACTTCCCGCGTTAAGAGGAGACAGTCGCGTGCTCGTCCAAAGGATTGACGTGATGGACAAGGACGAGAACAGGTTCGACCTGTTTATCAACCCCATCGTGGTTAAGAACATGGGGACGGCGACCGGGGCCGACTTCACGAAGATGGAGATATTTGACTCGGACGGCACCCTCCTCGTGGAGAAGACCGACCTCGCCGGGCTAAGCACCGCCGGCGTTACCTTTTCCAACCTGGACGGAAAGACGGTTGTCAGGGACGACCAGTACGGTAACTGGCGGTCCTTCTACATATATCTGACTCCGTCGGCCGTATTGAGGACTGGAAGGGACAAGACCGTCGACCTGGAGACCAAACTGTACCAGTCCGAGGGCCGGGAAGACTACCTGGACGCCGTAAGGGGTCCAGCCTTCAACGTGAAGGCGAGGAGTGGATTCTCGGGGGTATTTGCCCCCAGTCCCCCCAGGACTGAGACTCGGGCGGTTTCTCCCCAGCCGGTCGGAGAGGGCTTCCCCTTGAGCGTGGGACTTGGACTGGGTGCGAGCTATTCGGACGACCTCTCCGTTGACGCGCGGTTGTTCGGTCAGTACTACTTCAACCTCGACGAGGTCGGTGGTCCGCAGAGGTCTGGCGAAGCGTTTAACAGGATCGGCGTTGAGATAGACTCGGTGAACGATCAGTGGTACTTCTCGCCCTATTCCACGCTGGCGTTCGAGTGGGAGGCGGAAGACAACATATCCCAGTACGCCGGTGTCGGTGCCGGAGTGGCATTTCTCAGTTCCACTGCCGGGAGTTCTACGGCGATAAGCGTTCACGGTACCTACGGGGTAAATATTGCCGACCTGTTCGAGAGAGACCTCCCCGTGTTCACGCAGGGCAGGGTCAAGTACCTGTTCAACCCCGTCGGCAAGGCAGTATTCGAAGTAGATGTCGGAGTCCTGTACGGCTGATCTGTCACTTACCAGGGCGGCTATCATCTAGTTATCCGTTGTTCAGATAGGGTTCCCTGTATCAACCGGGTAATTCCCCTTCGTCCAATCTTGTTCGTTTTCACCTTTGTTGGTAAACTTGAATTCAACTAATCGGCGGGGCGACCCGAATAATTCGCCGAAATTGAGGTGAGGGCCAGTGGAATTTCAGCTTATGACCCCCCAGGCTACCGTTTTCTCGGCAGATGCTGACCTGGTTGGGGGTAGGACCAGTGAAGGTTCTTTCAGTATACTACCGCGCCATATACCGGCTATTATGGAACTTGAGCCAGCTGTTCTTAAGGTCGAGTCGGAAGGGAGTACGGAACTCTTCGTCGTTCAGGGAGGTTTTTTGTTTAAGGAAAGGGACGAGACGGTCAAGATCCTGACCCCCGAGGCCCGGAAGGTCGATGATGTTAGTCCCGAGGAGACGAGGTCAAGAATCGAGGGGCTGACCGAAGAACTGGAGGAGACGGACGAGGAGTCACCGTCCCACAAGTACGTCCAGGAACAGCTCGACCGAGCGAAGACGGAACTTAGCGTGGTGGAAGATGAAGGGAGATAGCCCTGTATACGTGACGGGGATTGGAGCGGTTACCCCCTTTGGAGCCGGAATAGAGGTATTATGGAACTCTATCCAGGACGGCTCCAGTTCTATCCGCCGGATTGACCACCTGATCGACCTTACCGAGATAAAGACGAAACTTGGTTCGCCCGTTGTGGACTTCGACCCGACCGAGTGGTTCAACAGAAAGAGGGCCCGACGGCTGGGCAGGCCCAGCCAGTTTGCCATCGTTGCTGCCGGCGAGGCGCTTGAGGACGCCGACTGGGAGATGGACTTCGATAGTTACCGGTCGGAGGTCGGCGTCGTTGTCGGGACCGGGATAGGCAATATAAACCCCCTTATCGACAACCACAAGGACATGCTGGACCGGGGCGCCCGGCGAGTAAGTCCCTTTTTGATCCCGCAGTTAATGCCCAACGCGGCCGCGGCTCAGGTCGCTATTGAGTTCGGGTTCGGCGGTCCCAGTTACGGCACGGTTTCCGCCTGTGCCAGCGGGACTCACGCTATCGGTTCCGCGCTAAAGGAAATGCAGCTGGGGACAGCGGACGCGATTCTGGTTGGTGGAGTTGAAGCACCCCTGCTCAGGATTGCCTTTGCCGGGTTCGACCGCATCAAGGCCCTGTCGACGAGAAATGAAGAGCCCGAGAAGGCCTCCCGTCCGTTTGACAAGGACAGGGACGGCTTCATCATGGGGGAAGGCGCCGGTTTTCTCCTCCTGGAAACGGAAGAGTCGATGGATGAACGTGGCGTCTC
>JAGYME010000095.1 GCA_018400715.1 Candidatus Bipolaricaulota bacterium | reverse complement strand
TGTAGTTCGACGAGAGGGGCCGCCTCGAATCCTGGCTTGCGAAAACTTACCAAATCAGTTAGATAAATTGTGCAGGGATAGCGAAAATTTAGACTGAGAGGTTTTTGGTATTTTTCGAGAGATGAAAAAACACAAGGTAACACAAAATGGAATAGAGTTATACGAGGTTCTGTACGACGGTCCCTCTGAGATGATTACGGACCTGCACGACGAGGTAAAAGATGGAGGTCTTCTCCGCGGCGTAGCGAGGACTCTATTGAAGTCCATGAGCGGCACGTTTTATATCATCGCCAATAATCCTGAGGGTGGTTGGGAACTCATCCACTATTTTACCGAACACGATCAGCTGTATGGGGTACCGGTCCTGGAACGGATGATAATTAACAGTCCCGGCATCCAGGGGCTGAAAAACCGTACTCAAATCGCCAAAGACTTCGTTTCAACTGACCTCCAGCAAACTCTCGTGAACAACCACCAGGAGCTTTCGATCCTTGACATCGGAAGCGGGCTAGGAACGTATGGGTTTCACGCCCTCCGTGAAATACCTGACGGGGTAGTTCACCTCGTCAACATCGACCTCGACGAAAGAGCCTTGAGAATCTCGAGACAGCTCGGTGATAAGGCCGGTCTGAACGAGAACGTGGATTACATCAACCAGGAGGCGGTAAGCTTCTTGAATGGGACCTCAAAAAAGTTTCACCTGGTCGTCTCCATCGGAATACTGGACTTCATCGACGACGAGAAAGGGACAAAGCTCCTCCACCACGTGGCCGAGCACATGGAGGACGGAGGTCATTTAATCACGAGCGGGACCGATAACTACCGGTTCATCGGCTTTACCAGACTAGCTGGCATGAAAGGACTGACGCCGAGGACGCAGGATGGCCTGACTGACCTGTTGGCGAAAGCCGGATACTCTAAAGTCGAGGTCGTAACCGACGATTCAGGCACCCAGCACGTCGTCAGGGGCAAGGTCAAGTAGCCCCTGGCAAGAACTACGCCCCCGAGGATACCGGCTTTATGTCTCGAGCACGTACTGGTTCAAAATAGACTCCAGTTTCTCCTGCGCTCCGGATTCAACCACGATTTCTCCCCGATCTTTCGCGTACTCGTCAAGCTCGGAGAAGTCGGCCTCTCCTTCGACTATCTTCCTTCCAATTCCGCTATTGTAGCTACTGTATCTATCGGCTAACAGGTCCGTAAATACCCCGTCGTCTAGCAGGCGCCCTGCAACCTCCAGGCCTCTGGCAAAGGCGTCCATTCCGGCAATGTGGCCGTAGAAGAGGTCAACCGGCTTAAACGAGGGCCGTCTAACCTTGGCGTCGAAGTTTAGACCGCCCGGCTTTAGCCCTCTGGCCTGAAGAATTTCGTACATGGCGAGCGTCGTCGAGTAGACGTCGGTGGGAAACTGATCGGTATCCCAGCCAAGCAGTTTATCGCCCTGATTGGCGTCCACGCTCCCGAGCATGTCGTTTTGCCGAGCGTAGTTTAGTTCGTGCTGGAAAGTGTGGCCTGCGAGGGTCGCGTGGTTCGCCTCGATGTTAGCCTTGAAGAAGTCCTCCAGACCGTACTTCTGGAGGAAGGCATGTGCGTGTTCTACGTCAAAGTCGTACTGGTGCTTCGTCGGTTCTTTGGGTTTAGGTTCGATTAAAAACTGGCCGTCAAACCCGATCTTTTCCGCGTGGTCAACGGCCATCTCCAGAAACCTGGCCTCGTTGTCCATCTCGAGGCCGAGGTCCGTATTTAACAGCGTCTCGTAACCCTCACGGCCACCCCAGAAGACGTAGCCACAGGCGCCGAGCCGGTTGGCCACTTCCATAGCCTTCTTCACCTGGGCGGCAGCGTGGGCAAATACGTCCGCGTTAGGCGAGGTGGCAGCGCCGTTGGCGTAGCGTGGGTGTTCAAACAGATTTGCCGTACCCCACAGCAATTTGATCCCCGTCTCCTCCATCAGTTCCTCAATTAGGTCGACTACCTCGTCCAGGTTGCGATTCGTTTCCTCCAGGCTATCTCCGGCCGGGGCGACGTCGCGGTCGTGGAAACAGAAGTATTCGACTCCCAGCTTATCCATGAACTCAAAGGCAGCGCGGGCGCGGTTCTTAGCCCGCTCCATGGGCGTGTCGCCTTCCTCCCAGGGACGTTCCCTCGTCCCCGCACCGAAGGGGTCGCTGCTCTCGCTGGCGAAGGTGTGCCAGTAGGCTACGGAGAACCGGAGGTGCTCGGACATTGGTTTTCCGTCGATTTCCCCGTCAGGGTCGTAATATCTAAACGACAGAGGGTCATCGCTTTGTGGACCCTTGTATTCAATTTTTTCCACTTCAGGAAAGTACTCGTTCATATTATTCACCTCTTGAGAACTTAGCTACTTGATAACTAGGATAAACGGGCAGGCGGATAGTTTTCAACTTCGGCCAAAAGGGCACAGGCACCAATCCCGTCACAGGGAAACCGGCAGGTCCTCATCGAGCAAATCTATCGACCCCTTCTCAGTCAAGGCCATCTTGACCGCATGTACGTTGACTCCATTTATGGCAGCGGACTTCAGTGCATCGCCCATTTCCGGGTGGACGGCTCGGTTCGGGCGAAACCGGCTACATTGAGGGTGGGTTACGATGAACACCACGTACCCGGGTTTACCATTTATCGCCATCTAGGTCAATTCCCTTACGTGCTTCAGCCCCCTATCCGACGGAGCGTCGGGGTAGATAAGCCTTTTCAACCTTCCGGTGTTCCTCAGGTGGGTACGGACCTCACCGTCTTCGCCTTCGACAATGACGGTCACCCTACTGTCCCTTTCGACGACGGTCCCAGTAAACAGACCTTCTCCATCGAGGCTGATAACCCTATCTGACATTTTCATACCGGTAAAAAGTTTGACAGGTCCCAGCCGCGCCACTGGCGATATCCGGTCGTATCAATTTGCCCCCGTGAATACGCCTTATGCCATCCATCGGGGACCTTCATCTCCTTATACAGCGTTTCCCGCCACGCCTCGAGAAAGACGGGCGACCTATCCATGTAGTCCGCCGCACAACCGACGTAGTTCTCCGAACTATCCTTCAATTCTTTAAGCCAACGGACACCACCACGCGACCTCAGCAGGTGGTGATCTAGCAAGAGCGTGGGAACGTGACGGGTTAACTCCCGCGCGTTCTCCCAGGAAGTCTCCTTGGCTTCATCATCGAGCTGAGGTAGATAGAGTGGCGGTCCCCCGGCGAGCACTATATCTGGTTTCCAATCCACAATCTGTCTAATCGGTTTGGACTCCAGAAGTTGGATGTCTGAGGCGTGCACGAAGACCGTTCCGTCGTCTTCAATCCGCGTCATTATTACGTCGCCGAGTCCGTTATCGTATTCCCCGTGGGGCATAGGGGACGAAAAACGGAAAGGACCTTCCTCCGTTCCCTCCGCAGTTCGCATCCCCCAGTCGCAAGCTTCTTCTATGCCGTCCCGTCTGCTGACCATCTTGAGGTCAAGTCCGGCCCTGTCGGGTGCCCATACCTCCAAGTCCGGAAGGCAACCTGCAACCGCGTCAAGGGGCATCTGGTAAGGGTTGGAGTCAGCGAGCGGTACGTGGTCGCCGTGAAAGTGGCTGATTATCAGGTCGGTCGACCTCTCGAGGGCATCGATAACCTTCTCCCGGACTACGGCGCCAACCGCTACCTGAAAGGGGTGGGGCAAGAGACCATGACGTCTGTATCCGAGCGAGACCCCTGGGTCTATGATTATCTTCCGCGAACCTGTCGAAACGAATACGCACAAGCCACGCACGCCCAGGGATTCTGCGCCAAGTATCTGAATCTTCATTGGGGGTCCCTCGCTGACGGTACAAATAAACACAAGACCTTCTCGACAGGGTAAGGCTATGTTACTTTTCGAAAGGTTGCAATTAAGTACGCCCTCAGGCGAGGCCAGCCCGCCCTATTGTTGTCAAAATATCCCGATAACTGTAACATAGGAGTGAAAAAGGGGAGGCTTTATAATTTTGACCCTAGTTTTAACTGATTTGGGTGTGATTCCATGAAAAAGTATCCGTTACTTGTGTTTGTGGCCCTGTTTCTACTCCTGTCTGTTTCAGCTAGCGCTGAGGAAGCAGATCCTGCTCCAAAAGGCATAATTATCCAACCCCCGGAGAGCCCGGGGTTGACCGTAAGTCTGAATGCGTCCAGGCGATATTATCCCCCGGGCGGCGAACTTGAGTTTGAAGTGGACATCAACAAGAGGGCACACCTCTACATATACAGCCTGGACCCGGACGGAAAAGTCCAGCTCCTCTTCCCGAACAAGTACGACAAGGACAACTTACTCGACCCGGGAACGTACGAATTCCCCCGTCAGGGTTATAGTTTCTTAGTCGGGGAAGACCAGCGCTACGAGTACCTGCAGGCCATCGTTTCCACTTCGCCCGTATCAAACTTCGCTTCAATCGGTACCGATGACTACGAGCAGAGCCCATTTCCGCTACTAAGCACTAACCCCAGGTCATTCCAGAGCACGACCGTAAACAGCTTAAGGGGTGCAGGGGAGTCCTTCGAGTGGTCAACGGCCTGGACCGGATATGGGATAACTCCCTACCTTTCGACTC
>JAGYME010000094.1 GCA_018400715.1 Candidatus Bipolaricaulota bacterium | reverse complement strand
GAATAACGACGAAAAATCCTCGACGAGGTTGAAGCAGACGACCGTTTCTCTGAAGCCTGGAACTAGCCTTGTAAAAGGCTGATTGGGAAAGTCCGCTATCTTCGATCGCCTCTTGTTTGGTAAAAGTTGACTTACCCCGACTGAGATAAGTATTCACTAGAACCGATAACCTCATGTTTCTCCCCTTTATTGTGTGGCGACTTTTATAATTTTCCACATTTAGTCCAATTTCGCAAGTCTACACACAGCATAAATATAAACGATCGCATAGTACAAGTCATTGTTTTGCAGGCCGGGTCCCCGCGCCCGGCCGGGAGTATCTCCACAAAAGCAGGGCGAGTCCCTGCGCTCGCCCGGAAGGTGGTATTCTGAACATTCCGCCCCCAGCACGGCGACTGGGCGCTGCTAACCGTATTTTTGTCGTATTGTCGTTCGTCTTACCTACAAGCCACAGGCTACGTGCCACAAGCCGTAGCTAACTACTCCCCACTTACCACTTACTACTAACCGATATCCCACAGACCACAGGCCACAAGCTACAGGCCACGAGCCTTTTCATCCCTCTCAGCTCTGAGCTATCAGCTCCCAGCTAACTTGCTCCCAGCTATCATAACCCCAAATGCTGGAAAACCCTTCACCGCGGCCCAACGGAAGGCCCGAGGACAGCTCTGGGACAGTGACCAGAGCCGGTTCGTCTGTGATTCCACATATATGGAATCAACCCATTGGCTTAAATTTACTAAGGCCGTACGTTTTGGTAAAATGGTTTTGTCTCAAAGTTTCACCAGCAGTTAATCCAGTTTTGGAGGGATTGACCATTAATAAAGAAGTCGGTCGAAACGATCCCTGTCCGTGTGGTTCGGGGAAGAAATACAAATATTGCTGTCTTCCCAAGGAGGAAGAAAATCGGGGAGGAAGAGTGGTAAGGACCGGAGAAAATGACCACGCCGAACCAGGTAATCCCGACGGCACCTGGCAGGAACAGCTCAGAAAGTTTGAGAAAATGGAGCTGGAAGACAAGTTTGACTTTTTCTACGATAGATACGAGGATCCCGATGTATTCGACGGAGATTTCGCACTGGAAACCCTCGACGGTCTCCTCCTGGAGTCCTCTCGAGAGGGCAGGTGGGAGGAATATCTCGCCCTGGACGAAAAGATAAGAAGAAACCGGGAAGATTTAGTCGAAACCTATCCCTACTGGCTCTCCCAGGGCAGGGACCTATCCCTTATCTGGTCGGAGGGGGAGCTTGAAGACGAGGAGGTTGAAAAACTTTTCCGCAACTACGTCGAGGATCCAGACGTTCTCTCCCCTCCTTTCTGGGCCTTGGTTTTCCGCGCACCCGCCGCCAGGCTGGCCAGTTATTTTCGTATCTTTCACTCGAAGATCGAGAAAAACGATCGACTCATGCCCCGCGTCATAGACGAATTCATCGACCTCGGAATCGAAATCGAGATCTACAGCTACCTCTCCGAAGAAGGCAGGTACGACCCATCCGCCGTTTCGCCCGAGGAACTTATCGACAAAATCGATAGGTATTACGAGGGGTTAAATAGAGACCGCCTTCGAGATATGATCCAGGGCCTGGGAGGAAAAAAGGCCTACGACTGGAGTCCGGAAGACTTCGCCCCCCGGAGCCTATCGGATAGCGAAAGGCCAGATGGGATAAGTTACAACGAGGACAACTTCTTCTCGCTCGTTGACGAATTTCATCGGTTCCTGTATACGGAAGAGAACCTCACCTGGTGCAGGGGGAGAATAGCCAGAGACCAGATCACGGAATACTTATTCCGACGAATTGACGGAAAGCTCGAGATAAAATTCAACGCAAGGGGCAACTCATCAGTGGCAACGCCCAGGGTCCTTCTGCCGGATTCCGAGACCTTCGAGGAGTTTATCAATGATTATTTGTTTTTTTTGAATCCCGATTATTATCAAGCGGTCACCCCGTATCTCTATATCAACTCCTGGTTAAAATTCCTGGTCAAGAAGTCACTAATTGAGAAAACCCACTTACAGACGGTGATAAACGACTTGAAAAGCCTAAAGTCAAAATACGAGGACTTCTATAGAGAGAAATGTCCGGACCCGGTAATTCTCGAGGCCTTCCAGAACTGGCCGGAGACGACCGGGACCGAAGAAAAATAAAAAGACCATGCAAGAAATTACCGAAGAGAAGATCAAGTCCCTCTGTATCTCCCAATCGTACGAAAAGGGAGTAAATTACCGTCAGGAGGGAAGGGTACAAAAAGTGGACCTGGTCGGGGACTGGGTCACGGCGAAAGTCCAGAGTCCCAGCTTTACGAAGTAAGGCTGGACTTGAGCCGCCATGACTTTGGTGCTCGCTGCAGCTGCCCTGGAGAGTGAAGCCAAGGAAACCTACATCGACTACCTGTTCGAAAAGTACCTCGACAACGACCCTGACTACTTCCAGGAATATTACGAAAAGACCCTGGAGGAACTCTGCTCCGAAGAAAGTGATTACCGTTACTGGAAAGAGCTGCTCTCGCCCCACTTGCCTGAGAGTCTACCCGAAAAGGAAGAAAGCGGCATAAATCGGGAGAGGCGAGAGGCTACTCGGCTCCTCTCCATGCAGGCTCACATATTGAAAAACCTGAACCAGCAGGAGGGGCTGGAAGACCTCTACGAGCGTACCTACCGAGAAGAGGGTGAACTCTGCCTCCAGTACGTCAAGTAGCTGGCCGAGACGGACCGGGAGTGGAAAGAGCTTGTGGGGAAAATCACCTCCGAACTGTCGGGGCAAAGCTTGATCGAATTTCAGCTTCTCGAGAATAACCGTGAGGAAGCATTTGAATTAGTTCTGGAGTCCGAAAGTTTGTGGAAACTACGAAAATATCTCGAGGAAGTTGGCGACTACGACCCGGAAACATATTTCGAGGTTTACTCTGACCTTCTAGACCACACACAGCAAGTTTTTCCGGTTAGCTACCACTTTCCCTCTTCTTTTTCCACCAATCTGAATGTTTACGACCACTTTCAGAAGGCTGGGGCTACCCCCCCGTGCTCGCCCGGTAGGTCGACTGGAAACCCTTCTGCCCCAACGGAACACGAAACTAGTTACTGTCAAAATGTCAAATTCCGTCCCTGTAGTCAAACCCAAGAAGACCAGCAAATCCAAACAATTGTACTTTCTCTCGCAGAATTTTATAATTTGTTGTAGGGTTTTTATCAAAGCTTGGGGGTAGTTTACCAATGTCTAGAAAAGAAAAACTTCTTCAGGAGATAGAAAAGCTACCAGGGGATCTAGTTGATGAAGTGTATGACTTTATGGCTTTTATCCAAAAAAGAAGAGAGAAAAAACATAACAGTGAGGCCTCCTGGACCGACTTCGCTTTGAAAAGCGGTACGTTTGACTTCTGGGATGATCCGGAAGAGGTAGAATATTCCCTTGATGACCTCAAGGAGAAATCATGATTTTTGAACCAGGGAAAATTTCCTTAATTAAATTTCCTCGATCGGATTTAAAAGAAGGTAAAAGTAGACCGGTACTCTTATTGTCAAAATTACCGGGGACTTTTGACGATTGGTTAATATGTGCTATTACCTCCCAATTAAGGCACGAGGTCGCTGGCTGGGACGAAAAAATATTGCCCTCCCATGACGATTTTGGTAAATCGGGTTTGAAGGAAGGTTCTTTAATCAGGATTGGTAAATTGGCGTCGGTAGAAGAAAGTATCTTACAGGGGGTACTTGGAGAAATTTCCGCTCGGCGCCTCGAAGAAATATTAACCAGGCTGAGTAAGCACCTAGAGAATGATGCTCTGAGTGCTACTTAGAAATTAGATTACTCTCAAAAATACGGCAGACAAGCATTATTCCGTTTACTCCCGTCGCGTTGAAGACAAAGTCGACGGGATTATATGTCCTTCCAGGGATAAAGTTCTGCTGAAATTCCATCATATAGGCAATAAAAACGCCGATGGCAATTATAATTACCGTTGAGCCAAGCCAGTTATCCTTCCTCCACAATTGATATCGCTTTCAGCTAATATCACAACTGCTTTATCCGCAGGAGGAACTACTCACCACTAACCACTTCCCACTAACCAACACCCCACAGGCCACACGCCACACGCCACAGGCTTTACAACTCCTCCGGAATCTCACTCCGATTAAACAAAATATTCCTCCACGCCAAACAGAAGTACTTTAGGTCGGTAATTCTGGGCCTCTTCTCTTTTTCTTCTAAATACTTCCTCTCCGACTCGACTATCTCGTCTAGCCCCTGCGGCAGGTCGACGTAATAGGGTGGGACAAGTCCCGGCTTGAACTTGACCCTCTTTTGCTGTAGCTCCTCCGGGTAGAGGTCGAAGTAGTGCTTGCTTAATGCCCTGACACCGACGAGGCCTATGTCTCCCTTGTAGATGTTGTAAAACTGGGGTATCTCGTCGATGTAGAACTTGCGCAAAAATTTACCCCACGTAGTTATCCTGAAGTCGTCCTTTAACTTGCCGCTCTTATCCAGGTCGTTTTCCTCGTAGACGTAGTCCTGGATAAACTCCGAGTAGGGGTGCATTGTCCTGAACTTGTAGAGGTTGAAGAGCTTGCCGTCCTTTCCCACCCGTTCTAACTTGATGAGTAAGCCATACGAAGGCTGGCCGTTTTG
>JAGYME010000093.1 GCA_018400715.1 Candidatus Bipolaricaulota bacterium | reverse complement strand
TCTTTGCTCCGAATACTGCTCCAGGGTGGCCTTGAGATAATAGCTGTAGAATCCGTGGTAGGATAACTGGACTTCAGTCGTCAGGTCCCCTTTATCGTTCAAGCTGAAATTCTGGTTGACGACCACCTTTGACGCCTCGGGGTCAAACCTATCGGTATCTGTTATGTTACCTACCTTCTTTTCGTCTCCCATAATCACGAGCGCTTCCTTCCCCCTGTCGCTGTCCGGCAGGTAGTCGTAGGGACAGACGTCACAGGTAGGGTCAAGGAATTTGAGACCGTCGTCCATCTCGACGGCGACTATCGCGTGGTTCAGTCCCATTCCCGGTGGGGGTTCGTTGAACTCCGTCTTGGTACTTAACCCCGAAAGAATTAGTACCGGGTGGGCTTTGATCCCCGCCACCTTTAACATGCTGACCATCAGCGTCGCTTTGTCCTTGCAATCGCCGTACTTGTTGTGGAATACCTCGGACGCTTTATGTGGTTTATACTTACCCCTACCGAACTCTATAGCCACGTAACGAATATCCGTGGCCACGTAGTTGTAAATTGCTTTTACCTTTTCTTCATTCGTTTCCAACCCGCTAATCAGTTCTTGTGTCTTCTTCCTTATCGGGTCGTTGGGTTTTACCTGGGTCTTCGCCATGCCCCAGAACTCCTCCGCGTAGTCCTCCCAACTATCGATCGAGGTTACGAGGACCCTGTCAGAGATCCGGTTCACGGGTGGCATGGCGGGCTCTTCCGTGATCTTCTTTACGTCAGTCCTCTTCCAGGTGAATACCTTGTTGCCTTCTTCTTCCTTGACTTCGGGCGGAAGGTCCGAACCGAAGTCCGTCCAGTGTACTTCGGTTTCCTCGGGAACCGTCACCTGAAAGTGAGAGGACTCTACCGGTAATTCAGACCGAAACTGCCACGAGTCCGAGAACTCGTCCGCCAAGAAGTGTCTCTTTGGCTTAATCGTGTAGGAGTAGTCAATGACCGCCCCGTCAGTCAACCCCGGCATGCTGATTACCTTGTTCTTCACGTCTGAGTACATGGGGTACTGCTGGAGACTGGCGGGGGTGATATCCTTGATATCACCCTTGTCCGGCTTTATGACCTCCCCTTCGGGGGTAATCGTCCGCACGTAATTTAGTTTCGGCTGGCCGTAGTCTTCCACGTAAGGTATTGTTACCTCACCGTACCTCTGGCGCCCCTCCTTGTTAAAGACTTTGAGCCTCTGATTGATGACTACCTTCTTGTCGCCCTTCTTGTCGACGCTTACCAGTCCTTCGTCGAGCATTATTACCCCGTCGGAGTCGGGATAATCGCCCCTCTGGGGAGCGCTCTTCAATATCTCTTCGACAGGCCGTGCGCTGGTCTCGGCTAGGGCCGGGACCGCACTGAGTGCGAACCAGTTTACGAGTAACCCAACAAACAAAAAGGATAAGATTCTGAATTTAGTGGAGTTATCGACAGGTTTCTTCATGTTACCTCCTGATTTGTCGACGATAAACTTTGTCATGAACTCTATTTCTCTTCACCGTAGGTCAACCCGACACCGAGCGAAAGTTTCGTCGCTCTACCCTTCTCTAAAGAAGCGGAGACCTTGACCCCATCGTGTTTCCCGTTCCGGTAGACGAGACCTCCGCCAAAACCGAGCGCAGAATATCCGTCGCTGTAAGAAAACGACCCGCTACCAGTGATGGCGAAGTCTGGGTTGGTGACGAAACTAATAGTGCCATCTAGGCCGATCCTCTCACCCGACAGGATTACTCGGGGAAATACCATTATCGGATCCTGAGACCAGGTCAATCCAACCGTCGCCTCCCTTCCAAAGATAGGCAGCAGGAAGTACGCTTTCAGTTCAGAATTCCTCCAAAAACCGTATTTTATCATTAACTTTCCACCGGCCAACTCCTCTTCGACGCCATCTACCTGGTTGTTTACACCTGTCCATAAATTAGTTTCACTAAAATCATATTCGTTTACAAGCCAGGTAAACCCTCCCTGGAGGCTGACGGCTTCGTTTACGTCGAATGTACCACTCATTGAAACAGCCGTGTCCTCAAGGTATCTCCGCTCCTCCCAGAGACCAGTCCTTTCAAGGGATAACCGCCTATGGTCTGTAGTCGCCCTAGCGATATTGAGCGTAACCTGCCACTTTCTCTGACCTTCTTCGAACCGCAGAGGGTTTATCCCCGGGTCTCCCAGTATCGATATATCCTGTATCACCAATAAGACGAGAATTAACAAGAATATTGTATGATTCAAATTTTCCCTTACCATAAGAACTCCACAGTCAAAAGTTGGGATATCTCTTTTACAGCGGCAATCTCCGTGACCTGGTTAACTATATCGCCGGCATTCTTGATGGCGGAGGGCTCACCGGGGGCGAAGGCCAGGATGAGCCCGTCCCACCTGTCAAACAACCTCTCCTCGCCGATGAGGTATAGGCCCCAGGTGGGGTCGGCCAGCAGAACTCTGGACGAGAAACTACCAACCGCAAGAACGAAGTGCTCGTCGGGATCGTCCAGATGGAGCAATACAGGGGAATTAAGAATATCGATTACCTCGACCAGCTTGCCCTTGGGAATATCATATCCTCTCGCCGGAACGCCCAATTGGTTGCTGGCCCGCTTCAAATCGAGCATCGACACACCACCCTCCGGCACCTGCTTCCCCTCTTCGAGGTCCTCTATCTCGTCTTCAAAGAACGGCTTCATGATTTCAATTACCTCTTCTTCAGAAACTTCCTCGCCGTAGAATCCCGAGAACAAGGTAGCAAGAGATGCGGGACCACAACTTCCCGTCGTATTCTGTCCGTTAACGTATTCGTAACGCAATTCTTTGTAGGAGGTAACTGGCCAGGCGTTAACACCTACTTCCGAAAGAACAAGGGCGGTGAAACAGAATATGCTCATCAGGATATAGAGCTTCACGTTATCTCTCATCGTTATCTTCTCCCTCTCGGAGTCCAAGCCTATGGACTTCAACGGACCTAAACGGGTTAACGAAACCGCCATAGAGGTACCTCGCACTTTCTAAAAATGAGCCCGAAGGGGGACGGGACCAGATGTGCTTCATCTTGGCGAAGAAGATGAAAAACAGGACCGTGTAGCCGAGAAAGGTTGACATTATCACCGGATAATTCGGAAATAATATGGTGCCCACGTCCTGAAGGATGAAGAAAACCCCCGTTAATACGCCCAGGTGTATTGCTGCAAATATTAACTCCCACCTATAGGAAACTGGGCGGTGGAAGTTGTAATCACGTAAATTGTCCCAACGAAAACTTCCTGCCTTTTGTTTCTTTACCATCAACTCGGGAAGGCCTAATATAATCGCTCCTCCGGCCCACCAGAGAAACGTAGACACTAACCACAACGGAATAATACGGCTGTTATGGATGAACTCGGAAATAGCTATAAGCATTTTTATAATAACTGGTCAGAGCGAGAGGATATCCCACCCTGACCAGCCGTAGAAAAGCTTTACGGTTCTGGTATCGCAGCACCAGCTCCAACGCCGGCAGTTACCGCCAAGAAAGTACCTCTGGCAATTCTTGCCGGCCCGTGACCGTTGACGACTCCGTGTGCTATACCAACCCCAAGACCAATTATTCCACCAATTATCGCACCGAATACGCCCTTACCTTCTACTTCACTAAGCCTTTCGTCGTCTACAGATTCAGCGCTGACTTCCTCCTCTAAATTGGTAAAGACAGAATACGACTCTTCGACTTTTACTTTCGACTCATCCGACTCTTTTGCAACTGGTTCCGTATTCGCCAGCACGCTTGAGACTGGTGCCAGCACTACGAGCAAACTTAATAGAGAAATAATCGCTAGTTTTGATTTGGACATGTTTCTTGCCTCCTTTTATTATTAAAAAACATTGCCCTAGGGCGCGATTGACACCAGTATATGGAGAGGGGGTATCTCAAACTATTAAACTTGCTAAGCTGGTACTTAATCCAGTTAAGCCAACAACCGGCCTTGCGGTTGGAGAGATGAGGATACGGGGTGTTAATCGCAGGCCGTTTCTAAGGTAGACTTTGGAAGGCAATATTTACAGCATGGATTACGCTGGACTGAACTTGAATCTATAGGGCCCGGCAATATTCAAGATTCAAGGCCAGACCCCAAAGATTAGGATAGATACAACCAGGATAAACCCAGTCAACAGAGAAAGCATGGCGCCATCAAGGTTAAATAAACTACCTTGACTGTTCGTCCGCTGAAGTTTCTTCCAAAGGAATAACAGAAGAAGTCCCCCCATAGGGACGAGAGAAAGGGCTACGGTTACGTGGCGCGGGGCAAGAAGGTGGAGCGCGGTTTCGCCCCCCAGTACTAGCCAAACAACCAGCGACGAAAGAGTTACCACAGCTGATAACCCAAGGACGGGTAGGTATCCCGGACGGACCCCACCCGTTTTTGCCTTTACTACTAAACCCCAATCAAGTTTCAGAACGTAGATAGCTGTAAGAAAGCCGATGGCGATGATCGCCCACGACATCCACCCTGGACCGGCATTATCAAGCAAGAGTGTTTTGCTAAAATACCCGTTTAATGGAGGAACTGCCATAATTGAGAATGAACCGACTACCAGCCCGACCTTACTGGCAACAGGAACAGTTGTGTCTTCACCGAAGATGTTTCTCGTTCCAACCCCTGCGTGTCCGAGGGAAAGGAACAATAGTCCTTTGAACAACCCGTGGAAAAATATGTGAAGTGATGCAATCAATATCCCT
>JAGYME010000092.1 GCA_018400715.1 Candidatus Bipolaricaulota bacterium | reverse complement strand
AGTTTGGCTGGTGAGCGGTGGTTGCGGGGTGAAAGAGGTATCCGGTACTCGGTATCAGGTACCAGTTTCTCGGTAGTAGTGGTTGGGATCTAAAGGCGATAGGCACGGGTTCACCCGTGGGGTCATGTTTGGTATAAGGGTTAACCGAGTTGCTTCGGTATGTGCAACGTAGTCGTTCAGCTAGTTTGCACATACCGAAGCGACTTTACCAACATTTTAGAACTATCCCAACACCAAGGGTTCACCCGTGGCTATCGTTGATTACAGTACCAACTCTCTCTGGGAATTTAACTGCGAACTGCGAACTGCGAACGACTAACACCCAGGACCCAACCCCCAAGACCCAACACCCAACACCCAACACCCCTCTTTCATTCACTCACCCGATAAATTACCATCGTATAAACAAGTGTTAAAACGGAACGAATAGGGTGATAACATGGCGTTCGGTATTGGCGTGGACTCCGGAGATACATTTACCGACGCGGTCCTTTTGGACATAGAAAATAACGAAGTGGTAGCGACGAAGAAGGTCCCCACGACTCACCACGACCTGTCGAAGGGAATATTCTCCGCCATAGACGGGGTGACGAAGGACGTGGACGGGTCCGAAGTCACACAGGTTTCCGTCTCCTCGACCCTGGCGACCAACTCCATCGTCGAGGGGAGAGGGGGTTACGTGGGACTCCTCATGCTCGGGTGGAAGCCGGAGAGAAACGAGGAGTTTCCCCGCTCTCGGCGTGCTTACGTGCCGGGGAGGTTCAATCCCCGGGGCGTGGAGGTGGAACCTCTGGACGAGGAAAGGGTCCGCTCCGTGGTTCAAGATTGGGGCCCGGAAGTAGAGGGTTTCGCCGTGGCCGGATACTTCAGCATCCGCAACCCGGAACACGAGAACAGGACGCGGCGGATCCTTAAGGAGGTGACGGACAGGCCGATCGTCACCAGCCATGAGCTCTCGCCCAAGCTGGGCTTCTACGAGCGCGCGGTGACCGCCGTATTGAACGTCAAAGTGATCCCCATAATTACGTCCTTTGTCGATAGCGCCCGGACGGCTCTGGAGAGGAGAGGAATAACCGCTCCGATGACCGTCGTCAAGAGCGACGGTTCCCTGGCCAGCGTGGAGGAAATAAGGAGGAAGCCGATCGAAACGATCTTCTCCGGGCCGGCGGCGAGCGCCATCGGAGCGAAGTGGCTCTCCGACAGGGATACCGGGGTCGTCGTCGATATCGGTGGAACGACGGTCGACATCGCAACCCTAAAGGGCGGCCTGCCCGACCTGTCCGAGGAAGGTGCTCAGGTGGGTAGGTGGCAGACGAAGGTCCGGTCGATGGACTTAAGAAGCGTCGGCCTGGGTGGGGACAGCAGGATAGAGATAAAAGAGGAAGGCGGCGTGGAAATTGGGCCAAACACTGCCCGCCCCCTCGCCTTTGGAGACTTCACCGAGGGGGAGGTAGAGGAGATGGAGAGCCACGGCAACACCACCTTCGTCAAACGGCGGGAGACGTCGGCGGCGACGCAGGTCCATAAGGAAGGGTTAAAAGACTCTTCCCGGGGGTTCTACGAGCTGACGGAAAACGGGCCGGTCAACGAGTCCTGGTTGCTGGACACCGCCCGGGAACACAGGTTGCTGAGAGGTCCGACCTATCTCAAGGAACTGGAAAACCTGGGCCTGTTGACCAGAATCGGTATGACACCAACCGACCTGCTCCACGTCCTCGGGGAATACATCGCGGGCAGCACGGAAATACCGCAGGCGGCAGCCGAGGTCCTCGCGGAGAGGATCGGGGAGGAACCCGTCAAGTTTGCCCAGATAGTTAAGGAGGAATTCGAGCGAGAGATCGCCCACGAGGTGGTCAAGAAGTACGTCCTTGCCGAAAATTCCGAGGTCGACTTCGAGGACAACGGACTGTGGGACTTCTGCAGGCAAAACGAGAGCGATGACGTCGAGGTGAACTTCTCGCTCAAGTCACCGCTAATCGGGATTGGTGCCCCGGCCGGCTCATTTCTGCCGCAGGTCGCCGACCTGCTGGGAACGGAGTTTATCGAGGTGGATAACTTCAGCGTCGGAAACGCCGTCGGGGCGATTGCCGGTGAAATCGTCAGGCGGTTTGACGTCCTCATCATGGAGGATGCCGCCACCGACCAGTTCTTCGTGTTTCTTCCCGACGAACGCGAGGTCATCGACGTCGAGAACGAGGACGAGGCGATGGAGGAGGCAAAGAAGATGGCCCGCGCCGAGGGCGAAAGGCTGGCCAGGGAGGCTGGCGGCAGCGACGTGACCGTCACAATCGAAGAGGACGAGTTCAAACACGGCCGCGGCCACGTCCACGTAACGGCCGTAGGTACGCCGTAATAGTTTGGGTCTAGAAACCTGAGTTCAAACGAACGTTTTGGATCCAGCGAGTTGTCTGGGGATTGGGTTAATTTGTTAATTGGTTAATTTGTTAATTGGTAATGAGGTGCCAGGTACCAGGTACCAGGTACCAGGTTTGAGGTCTTAGGATTTGGGATCTAGGATTTGGGATCTAGGGGTTAGGATTCAGGATCAGGCTGATTGGCTGACGACGCACGACGCGCGACTCCTGACGCTTGACACTGTGACTGCGGACTACGGACTGCGGACCGCGGACTGATAACCCTCACGTCAACCTCTCCACCTCGCCGTCGTTTAACTCGAACGCCGTAAACTCCCCCGACAGCTTCTTAAACGACTGATTCCTCGTCGCCGTCGTCATGAATATCTGCGGGTCGTGGGGCAGGTATTCCAGCAGGGCGTTACCCCTACTCCTGTCCAGCTCGCTGAGGATGTCGTCGAATATTAATATCGGTAACTCACCGAACGTCTCCTCGTAGAGGGTCAGGTTGGCAAAGTAGGTAGCGACGACCGCCGTCCGCTGCTCACCCTGTGAGCCGTACTTCCTCAGGTTTCTTCCGTTTAACCTGTACCTGAACTTGTCCCTGTGGGGACCGACCGTCGCGTTCTCCAGCTCTATTTCTCTATCGTGGTTCTCTCTGATGTCCTCAATCAGTATCTCCCTGATCTCTTCACGGCTCGCATCGGCGTAGCGGCCGTCCGAATAGTTCAACGTCAGCTCGTGGTCGTCCGCGGCGAACTCCCCGTAGGTCCCGGGGAGGATCTCGTTTAGGTCGGTTAAGTAATCGGACCGCCGGTCGACGATCTCCGCGCCTAGGTCGGCGAGGCGCTCGTTGAGGACGTCGAGGAAGTCCTCGTTTATCTCGTCCTTCTTCAACAGATTATTCTTCTTCTTCAGCTCTCTCTCATACTTCCGGAAAACGCTCCCGTAGTCGTCGCTCAAGACCCCGAGTTGGTCGTTTATCATCGACCTACGTCTTTGGGGTGAGCCCTGAGATAGGTTCAAGTCCTCGGGGGTAAAGGTGTATGTGGGCAGGATCCGTCTTAACTCCGACTGCTTGACCTCCTTCGAATTGTACCGGACCTGTTTGGCCTCCCCCCGCTTGAGGTAGACGATGATCTGGTCCTCGGCCGCGCTGGAGATCTTTATCAGGGTGTCGTCCTCGTCCCAGTTGATCAACTCTGACTGCCGGGTGCCCTTGAGGTTGTTTCCGGTCGAGGTGAAGTGGACCGCCTCGCAGAGGTTGGTCTTGCCCGAACCGTTTGGCCCGAACAGGATGTTCAGTCGCCCGTTTGGTTCTATCTCCAGGTCCTCGAGGTTGCGGAACCGGGCCAGCTTCATCTGATCTATCTTCATGGAGCAATCATCCTTCGGTTTCCCCCGAGGCGTGGTCGCTCTCCGTCATGTAACTGTCGAAGAACGCCGTTACCTTCCTTCTGTATTCGTCGGGATAGACCTCAAACGTACCCACGTGCCACGCGCCCTCTGCCAGCCACAGGCGCTTGGGACCCCCGGCGTTTTCATAGAGGAGCTGCGAGTTTATCGGCTCCAGGGCTTGATCGTCCAGTCCGTGGATGAGAAAGAGTGGGGTTTTCAGGTCCTTTACCCTGGCGCTAAGGTTGGTCTTCTCTCCCAGGTTGAAGTCGAGAGTAAACCGCGCTATTCCCATGTAGAGGGGAAAGAAGAGCTGCAGCGAGAGGTCCTTCTCGTGGTTCTGATAGCTGGAGGTGGCCAGCCTCAGGTTCGCGTACGGGCTGTCGGCGATGACCGCGTCAATCAGGTCGTCGTCACTGTCCAGCGCCGCCATTATCGCTGCAGAGGCCCCCGCGGACCCGCCCCAGACGCCGATCGCCGTCGCCCCCCGTTCGTTTACCAGGTACTCGGCCGCGTTAGTCAGGTCCTGGCTCTCGTAGTAGCCGAAACCGTACTTTGTCCCATCGCTCTGGCCAGTCGCCCTGGGGTCGAACAGGAGGATATCGTAACCGTGTCTGTAGAGGTAGCCGACAGGTCCCTGCTCCAGAATGTCCCACTTGTTGGTCCCCCTCCCAGGGGTGAGGACGATTGCCCGCGTTGTCCCCGTGTTATCGATGAACCAGCCGGAGAGTTCCATGTCGTTTTCGGTCGTAAACGTAATGTCCTCGTATGGTAGACCGAAGTTCCCGGGGGTGGTGTCGGTTACCTCCCCGCGGGGCGTGTTGTAGATCTCCCCGTTTATCTTCGCGCTGATATTCCACAAAGCCTGCCCCGTCCCCAGAAGGGCGAGCAGTATCAGTATCGGCAAGATGGCCACGTAAACGCGCGCTGATTTGCTGTGCATGATCACCCAAATTTTAGCTTTCATGGGTAAGTAAGACAACGGTTCCCGTTAACGGGTTCATGGGATCATGGGTTAAAGAGTTAAAGAGTTAAAGGGTTGATTTGGTAACGGGTGGCGCGGTATCCGGTTTGAGGGGTTAGGATTCAGGATTTAGGGGTGTTCGGCGAGAGGGCGTTGATTAGGTTAGCGAGGTACCAG
>JAGYME010000091.1 GCA_018400715.1 Candidatus Bipolaricaulota bacterium | reverse complement strand
TGAATGGAGTACTGCCAGCGGTCGCCGGCGCTAACTTCCTCTCCGGAGCGGGAGGACTGGAATCGCTGAAGAGCTGTAGCCTCTCGCAATTGGTCGTCGACAGCGAGATATTCGGAATGATCCTCGATACGGTTGAGGGGTTTAAGATAAGCGAGGAAACCCTCGCCCTCGACGTAATCGACGGAGTCGGCCCGGGCGGCGACTTCCTGCGCGAACGACACACGTTAAACCACACGCTCGACGGCGAGCAATACGAGTCGGAACTCAGCGACAGGAGGACCTGGGAGCAGTGGCTCGCCGCCGGGAGCAAGGAACTTCCCGAAGTCGCCGAGGAAAAAGCCAAGCGGATATTACGAGACTCGGGTACAATCGAACTGGACGCGGGCGTGAAGGAGGAACTGGACGAGGTCCTCGAGAACGCGAGGAGTTACTACAGGAACAAATAATCAACAACAATAAATGACTGGAGGATAAACCTTGAAAGAAGAAAAACTTGACACGGTTGAAATATCTGGTAGACCGTTTGAACGCGGGAAAGAGTACGGGACGGAGCTGAAGGACAGAATAGGGGGATTCGTCGAATACCTGCTCGACGAGTTCTCGAAGGAAGACGTCTCCCAAGAGGAGATTTTGAACCACACGAAGAAGTACCTGCCGTTTATCGAAGAGTACTCCACGGAGATCTACGAGGAGATGAGGGGAATTGCCGAGGGATCGGGGAGGTCCCAGGAGGAAATAGCCCTGATTTCCCTCCACGAGGAGCGGAGCACCTTCTCCACCCTCGGGGGCGAGTGCACTACATTCGCCGCGACGGGAGAGGCCACGGTGGATGGCGGTACCTACATGGGGCAGACCTGGGACATAACCCCCAAGCTGTGTACGAACGCAAACCCCTTCCTGCTCAAGGTTAACAGGGACGAAGGCCCGGACTTTCTCTCCTATACTTATCCCGGGATGATGGCCGGAGCGGGCCTGAACGAGGCCGGAATAGGGTTGAGTTGGAATTCCGTGCCCAGGCTCGATATAGACTACGGCGTCCCCACGTACGTGATCATCGAGAGGGTCCTCCAGCAGGACAAGATCGGTGACGCCCTTTCTGCTGTCTTATCCGCCGACAGAGCTGGTTGCTTCAACTTCGTCATCTCCGGGAAGTCGGAGATATACTCGATCGAAGCTACGTCCAACGGCGCGGAAATCATCTACTCCAGAAAGACGATTGGGCACGCCAACCACTACGTTACCGAGAAGTTCCGCTACGAACAGGATATAAACAAGGCGGGCGGCAGGGCATCGGCCTCGTCGATCATCAGGCACAACCGGATCAACAGACTGCTGGGGGAAAACGAGGGCGAGATAGACGAACGAGTCCTCATGGATATGACGAAGGACCACGTAAACTTTCCCCAGTCGATCTGCCGTCACCCAGAACCGGTCCCCGAGGACGAGCAGGGCTACTACTCCTGCGCCACGTGGGTCATGGACAACACGAATGGGCGGTGGTGGATCGCCCGAGGTCCGGCGTGCGAACACGGGTTTGTTGAGTATAGGGTTTAGGGTGATGGGTTAATGGGGTAATGGGGGATGGGGTATCCGGTATCCGGTATCAGTTTCAGGATGTAGGATTTAGGATCTAGGGGTTAGGTTGGCGGGTGAGCGAGAGTTGGCGGTGTTAGAGAGGTGCCAGGTACCAGAGGGTAACTGGCTACGTGAATGGGTTGATGGGTGAATGGGTAACCGGGTTAACCCGTGGCTACGTGCCAAACAGAATTAACGTTTTTCGTGAATGACCTTGGACTTTGGACCTTGAACTGCCGTTTCGAACTGCGCACTGATTACCTGTTGACATTTACCTGTTTAGCCGTATCATAATCCTTCGGACATGAATACCCTTAAACACTTATTCACCTCAATCGAGTCGAAGTTTGAGATGGAGCGCTGGTACAACTCCTATGCCCTGGCGAACCTCGCCGCGGGCGGCGTCTCCATACTCATCCCCCTCTACGTACTTCACCTGGGAGGCGGCGTCGACGACATCGGCCTGCTGACCGCGGTGGGTAACCTCGTCGGGGTCCCGGCCAGCATAATCTGGGGGACCCTGTCCGACCGCTGGGGCATGAGAAAGATCTTCGCGATAATCGGCTTCCTTGGCGTGGCGATTTCATTCTTCCTTATGGGGATCGTCAACTCCTATAGGTCTCTGATCCTCCTAAACGCCACCTACATCCTCTTCTGGATGTCCGCGGCGTCCGTCGTCACCGTGCTCATCATTGAAAAGGAAGATCGCGACCGCTGGGACTGCAAGATAGGATCGTTCAACGTCAGCGCCGGCCTAGGTTGGTCAATCGGTCTGGCCCTGGGGTTCATCTGGACGACGGTCTCCGCGATCATACTCCATGAGGGGTCGGGTGCAAGTCTCCGCTACCTCTTCCTCGCCCTGGGGGCCTTCGCGTTCTTTGGGGCGGTACTCGCGGCTAAGCTGATTCCCGAGGACGTAAAGTTCGAACGGAAGGGCTTTCGCGGCCGGATGCTGGAAGCCGGTGACATGATCACGGAGCGGTTCAGGTACGTTCCCGCTCACCTCTACTACCTGCTAAAACCGTCGAGACTGGTAGCGACCGTCCACAAGTTTGGGGTCTCGCTCGCCGGCTTTCTCACGTCGGTTGCTATAATTTACACCGGGTTCTCGATCTTCTTCATCCCCCTTCCAGCGTATCTCAAGGTTTCCGCCGGACTGGGTAACGAAAAGGTCTATCTCCTCTTCATCGCCAACGCTCTCGCCAGCGCTCTCCTGTACAGAGTAGCAGCAAGGTGGACACGGAAGATAGGGGCATTCAGGGTGCTGCGCGTATCGCTGCTAGCCCGGGTCATCCTCTTTCCCGGCCTGGTTGCGCCATTTCTGCTGATTGGAAGCACAGGCCTGCAGGTCCTGGTCGCGGCACTAATAATAGTCTTTATCGGCACGAGCTGGGCGTTCATCAACATCAGCACGCTGGTGATCGTATCCAAGCTCTCCCCGGAGAGGATCAAAGGGCAGGTCTTTGGCGTATACAATGGAATAATCGGTCTCAGCGCGGTCGGAGGCTCCTTAATCGGTGGTTACGTGGCGCAGTTTGGGAACTACCTGGTTGCATTCCTCATAGCCAGCCTCCTCATAGCTTCCGGGCTGGCTCTAGCCGTTAACCGCCTAAAAGATGTTGAGCTCCTCGGGCCAGGTGGGGGCAATAACGGACAGGTGGATTAGGTACTGGCCCCTTTAGCCACCGTCCATCGGGTGGGCGGACAGCCACTCGTCCATCATAAACCTAACCAGTTCATCACCGAGTGCTTTCTTCGAGTCGCTTGAACTCTCCGACGCCTTCCATTCTCTTGGTATTGGCAGTGTGCCCCAGTAACTAGAAGTAATCTTTACGTCTTTCATTAAAAGCACCTCGTGAGGTAGGTTAAATTTTTCGCCATCTCAGGCAAGTTTGTAAATATGATCCATGTCAACTAGTTAATTGATCTATATCAATTTAACGGAAATCGTAAAACATTTCAAGGGTAATTCTGGGAATTTTCAAGAAAAGACAACGATAAACCTAACATATTCAACAGTATACCTTGTCAATTGCACGTTATTTTTGAGGCAGTCTCCTATGGGTGACGAGGAGAATTGCATATTTTAAGAAAAGGATGTATATTATATTTGTAAGGAAAGGGTAGAACCTAGCTGGAGTACTTATTGAACCTAAACTACCGAGTCGATTTCACTCCGATCAATTGTAAGACGTATCTTCTGACACCGGCAACGAAATTAAACGCAATCTAGTTGGGCATAAAATCAACCAATGTTCGCAAATTGGCCGCGAGGCCACAGGTCTAAAGGTTCATCCATAAATAAATGGAGGAGGTATCAAATGAATAACAGGTTACTAAATAGAAAATTCATCGGCGGAATATCCCTGGCAGGGATTCTATTGTTGACGATTACCGTCGGTTTTCTACTCGGAAACGCGGGGGTGGCCAGCGCCCAGGCGACGCCGAAGGGTCTAATTCCTGAGCCACCGACGCCATCGGACTTAAACGTTCGTGTCTGGATGCCAAAGAGCAGGTATCAAGTTGGAGAAAACGCACAGATATATTTTAATCTAAACCAGCAGGCGTACGTCTACATCCTGGACTTCGACACGTCGGGAAAGGTTAACCTAATCTACCCGAACAAGTATTCCCAGAACAACCGCTTTAACCCCGGCATGCATCAGATCCCGGACGGCAACTATCAACTCCGGGTGACGGGGCCGGCGGGGACGGAGTACGTGGAGGCGATCGCCTCGACAAAGAAGATCAACGTCTTCGAGTTCGTAAGGTACCCCAATAACCCGTTCAGAGAGGAGTTTCCCACTATTCCCAACCCCGAGAAGTTAAAGGAAGAGATTACCTCAGGATTGAAGGCGGGGTTCAGCATTAACTTTGGTGGCGGAGACGACGGCAAACCTCAGGCGCAGTTCAGGCTTACCCCGGTGAAGTGGGACTCTGACTACACCAGCTTCCAGGTCGGCGGCGGAGCTCCCCAGAACCAGCCACCGGTAGCGAACTTCAGCTACTCGCCCCAGAACCCCAACACGGGCGAACGAGTGAGGTTCGACGCTTCGGGCTCCTCTGACAGGGACGGATACATCACGAGCTACATGTGGGACTTCAACGGCGACGGGAGGACCGACGCCTCCGGGCAGAGAGGATACAACACCTTTGGCAGTCGGGGAACCTACAACGTGGTCCTGACCGTCCAGGACAACGACGGGGCCAGGTCATCGACGACAAAGCGGATAACCGTTGGACCGTCGAACGTCGGGCCTAACGCCCAGTTTGACTACATGCCGACCAATCCGGCCGTCGGTGAACAGATCCGTTTCGACGCTTCCGATTCGAACGACAACGACGGTTACATCAGAAGCTACAACTGGGACTTCGACAATGACGG
>JAGYME010000090.1 GCA_018400715.1 Candidatus Bipolaricaulota bacterium | reverse complement strand
GGTAAGACAGTACACGGCGCTGATGAACACCGAGGGGATCGAACTCCAGTTCACCGACGGGGCGATCGAGGAGATAGCCGAGACCTCCAAGAGGTTGAACGAGGCGACGGAAAACATCGGGGCCAGGAGGTTGGAGACGGTCATGGAGAAGCTGATGGAGGAACTCTCCTTCACGGCCTCCGACGTCGACCCCGGCACGAAGACGATCGACCGCGAGTACGTCAAAGGGAAATTGGAGAAGATCGTCGAGGACAGGGACCTGTCGCGGTATATCCTTTGAGCGGCTGGGTTCGCTGGTTGATTGGTTAATTGGTTGATTGGTAACGTGTAATGTGTAATGGGTAACGGGTTAACGGGTTAATGGGTGAATGAGTTAAAGGGTAAGTCGGTATCCGGTACCAGTTTCAGGATGTAGGATGCAGGATTTAGGATTCAGGGGGTAGGATTTGGGTTGGCCTGTGAGCGGGCGTTGGCGGCGGTGAAAGAGGTATCAGGTACTAGGTATCAGGTACCAGTCTTTCGGTGAGGGGTTGGGGTCTAAAGGCATAGGCGGAGGTTTACCTCCGTTGTTGTGTTTGGTATAAGGGTGAACCGGGTTGCTCTGGTATGTGCAACGTAGCTGTACACCTAATTTATACATACCGAATAAACCCCACCAAAATTTACAGAAACCACCCAGCACCATTATTTAAGACAGTGATGGGAGACGGGTGACGGGTTAATGGGTTAAAGGGTAAGGCGGTATCCGGTACCAGTTTTGAGGGAGTAGGATTTAGGGGTTGATTTGTTAATTGGTGAATTGGTGATGGGTAACGGTTAATGGGTAATGGGTAATGGGTAATGGGGGATCTGATTAAGTTGGTTACCAGATACTAATTGCCATGCCCTAAAACCCAGAACCTAAGGCCCAAACCCCAACACCCAGGACCCCTAACTGCGAACTATAACGGTGAACCCGTGTCTATGTGATAAAACACATACAACGCTGATTCATTTATGACCACGAACTACGCACTGCTAATGTTGACCAGCCGGCCAAAAACCAATAAATTTTAGAAGTGATAATTAGATTATCACAATCAAAATTGAGTTGAGAGGTGAATTTATGCAACTCGAATTACCAGATGGAGACAGTATCGATGTTGAACAGGGAACAAGAGTAATCGACGTCGCTTACGACATTGGAAAAGGACTCGGGGACGCTACGGTAGGCGCGACGCTCGATGGTGAACTTATGGACCTCAGGGACGAGATCACGCGGGAGGGGACGTTCGAAATCATCACGGTTGATTCACCTCAAGCATTAGAGATAACGCGTCACACGGCAGCACACGTTATGGCTCAGGCGGTCAAGGGGGTTTTCGACGACGTGGAACTGGCAATCGGTCCCGCTATCGATGATGGCTTTTACTACGACTTCGACATGGGACACTCTCTGTCCGAGGAGGACTTCGACGCGATCAAGGAAGAAATGGAGAACATAGTCGAGTCCGACTACGATGTAGAGAGGTACTCAATGCCAATAGACGAGGCAAGGGAATACCTGGAAGAGCAGGGAGAGGAGTACAAGGTAGAGTTACTCGAGGAGTTCGAGGAAGAAGGTGAGACGGAGTTGACCTTCTATCGGCAGGACGGGTTCACCGACCTCTGTCGGGGGCCCCACCTCCAGAGCACCGGCCAGCTCAAGCACTTTGACCTCCTCGACGTAGCTGGAGCTTACTGGCGCGGGGACGAGGACAATAAGATGCTCCAGCGCCTCTACGGGACCGCCTTTACCAGCCAGAAGGACCTGGAAGAGTTTATCACCAGGCGGAAAGAAGCAAAGGAACGGGACCACAGGCGTCTCGGACCAGAACTCGACCTGTTTACCTTCCATCCCGAGGTCGGCCCCGGCCTGGTGTACTGGCACCCGAAGGGCGCGGAAATGCTTAACGTGATCAAGGACTTCTGGCGAGAGAAACACCGCGAGGCCGGCTACGACTTCGTTTCCACGCCCCACATTGGAAAGAGCGACCTGTGGCAGAAGAGCGGCCACCTCGATTACTTTAGAGAGGACATGTTTCCTCCAATGGAAGAGGAAAATCAGGAATACTTCATCAAGCCGATGAACTGCCCGTTCCACATACAAATCTACCAGAGCAGGACGCGCAGTTACCGTGCCCTGCCGCTCAGGTGGGCGGAACTGGGCACTGTGTACCGACACGAAAGGTCCGGCGTCCTTCACGGTCTGCTGCGGGCGAGGGGTTTTACCCAGGACGACGCGCACATCTTCGCCACGCCCGACCAGGTCAAGGACGAGATCATCGGAGTAATCGACCTGACCTTCGACATCCTCTCGGCGTTTGGGTTTGACGATTACGAGATCGCCCTGTCCACCAAGCCGGAGAAGTCAGTTGGAGAGCAAGGGAAGTGGGATAAAGCCACAGAATCGCTGAGACAGGCACTTGAGGAACTCGACCTCGACTACGAGGTAGAGGAAGGCGAAGGGGCGTTTTACGGACCCAAGATCGACGTCCACCTCGAGGACGCGCTGGGTAGGCTGTGGCAGACCACCACCGTACAGTTCGACTTCAACCTGCCCGAAAGGTTTGGGATTACCTACACCGGTTCGGACGGACGGGAACACCAACCCTACATGGTCCACCGGGCTATCCTGGGGACCCTGGAGAGGTTTTTTGGCATCCTGGTCGAGCACTACAAGGGTGCGTTCCCCGTATGGCTGTCGCCTTTGCAGGCGGTAGTCCTGCCCGTAACCGCGGACAACAACGAGTACGCGGAAGGAGTCGCGGAGAAGATCAGTGACGCCGGGATAAGGGTCGAGGCGAGGACGGATCAGGACGAACAGCTATCCCGCCAGATCCACGAAGCACAGCTGGAAAAGATACCTTACATGTTGGTAGTCGGGGATAACGAGGAAGGGACAGGTGAGGTATCGCTGCGGCTCAGGACCGAAGAGGACCTTGGGCCCAGACCGCTGGACGAGTTCATCGAGTTCGCTAAGGACAAGATCGACGAGAAGGCGTTGTTATAGGCTGGAAAGGATTTTGTCGAAAAAATTATGGCGTAACCCAGATGGTTTCGGGTTACGCCTTTTTATTTCTCACGCAAAACAAGCGAATTAACTAACTATTACAGAAGAGCCCCTTTGAGTTCATCCACCTTGTCCGTCTTCTCCCAGGTAAGGTCCAGTTCTTCTCGACCGAAGTGCCCGTAGGCTGAGAGGGGAGTATAAATCGGTCGTCGCAGATCGAGGTGGTTGATTATCGCCGCCGGCCTCAGGTCGAATATCTCTTCCACGGCTTCCCTGATCTCGCAGTCGTCGACTACTCCCGTGTCGTTGGTGTCGATGGTGACCGCCAGCGGGCTGGCCTTGCCGATGGTATAAGCCACTTGAACTTCACATTCCTTGCTGATACCGGCTGCGACGACGTTCTTGGCAATGTACCTGGCCATGTAAGATCCCGACCTGTCTACCTTTGTGGGGTCCTTGCCGGAGTAGGCGCCGCCTCCGTGGCTGCCGTAGCCACCGTAGGTATCGACGATTATCTTCCGACCGGTAATTCCCGTGTCCGCTGGTGGTCCGCCTTTGACGAACCTGCCGGAGGAGTTGACGAATATCTCCGTGGAGTCGTCAAGCCAGCGACCAACCGAGGGCTCGACTACCTCCCTGGTTAGCTTGTCCGCCAGTCTCTCCTCGCTGATGTCGGGGTCGTGCTGGGCTGCCAGGATGACCGTATGGGCTCTAATTGGGTTGCCATCATCGTACTCTATCGTCACCTGGGACTTGCCGTCCGGCCTCAGGTCCGGGACGGAGTCGTCCTTTCTCACCTGGGCCAGTCTCATGGTTAGTCGGTGGGCCAGGGTGATGGGCAAGGGCATCAACGATTTGGTCTCATCGCAGGCGTAGCCGTAGACTATTCCCTGGTCGCCTGCCCCGAGGGTATCGTAGTGGTTCTCGATCTCCTCCACCCCTCTGACCTCCGTGGCGTGGCTGACGCCCTCGGAGATGTCCGGCGACTGTTCGTCGATGCTCGTCAGCACGGCGCAGCTCTCTCCGTCGAAGCCGTAGGACCTCTCGTTGTATCCCACATCCAGGACGGTCTCCCTGGCAACGCTGGAGATGTCCACGTAGGTGTCCGTCGTGATCTCGCCACCGACCAACACGAGTCCGGTGGAGACGAACGTCTCGCAGGCGACCCTGCCGTCGGGGTCTTCTGCCATTACAGCGTCCAAGACAGCGTCCGAAATCCTATCGGCTACCTTATCGGGATGCCCTTCAGTTACCGATTCAGAAGTAAAGTATCTTCCTTTCATTCTTATAAACACTCCCCTCGATAATGATAGGTAAGTTTATTGAATTGGCGCGGGATGGTCAACAATGACAGTCCACAGTCCGCGGTTCTGGGTGTTGGGTTTTTGGTCTTAGGTATTGGGTTATGAGGGCCATTCTTTATCAGTTTGTGGCTTGTGGTGCGTAGTTTGTAGTTATTCACAAAGGAAGTTTGTATTGTAATCAGCGATAGGCCCGGGTTTACAGTTTTAGTTCGCAGTTCGCAGTTCTCAGTTCGCGGTTACAGTGTCATGCGTCACGTGTCGTGTGTCGAGCCTCACGTGTGAAACCCATTTTATGTTCCCATTAACTCATTCACACATCAACCCATTACCCGTTACACATTACGAATTAACCAATTTACCAATTAACTAGCTAACCCGTGAACCCGTGCCTATCGCGAAAGACCTCACCGCTGATACCTCAAAACTGGTACCTGGTACCGGATACCGGGTACCTCTCTAACCGCACTAGCGCCCGCTTACCGGCAAACCTAGTGGCGCTGGGTGGTTTCTATAAATGTTGACGCAATTTATTCGGTATGTGCAGACTAGCTGAACGGATACGTGATACTAATCGAGGTTAACCCTGTAATCTCTTTAGACTCGTTATTATTTGCTATGAGGGGAAGTTTTCTTCTAAAAAGTCAATAATCGATCGGGCGAAGCTATCGAAATCCTCAAGGTTATTCGTCAAGTGATCGTGTACTATTTCGTTGTCTATATCCATGTATTCGTGGACTAAGATATTTCTGAAGTTGACCATCCCCTTCATACGTTCAGCCAATTCCTCTTCAATTATGTCCTCACGAGCAAGAATTAAAAAGACGTTCTCCTCTCGTTCGGG
>JAGYME010000009.1 GCA_018400715.1 Candidatus Bipolaricaulota bacterium | reverse complement strand
TGGCGGTAGTGTCCTACGTCCTGTCGGCAAACGGCGAGGACGAGGTCCATGGCAAACTCGAGACGAACTTCGGCGTCTCCCTTATGCTAGGAATCGCCTACGCCTGCAGTATCGGGGGAATAGGGACGATAATCGGGACCCCTCCCAATGCCCTTCTCGTCGCCTTTCTCGAGGAACAATTCGGCCAGAACGTCTCGTTTCTCACCTGGATGATATTCGGCGTACCGATAGTCCTCATACTCCTTCCCGTAGCTTGGCTTTATTTGACGCGGGTCAGCAGTCCAATCCATATTTCGAAGATACCCGGGGGAAGGGAATTGATAAATGAGGAACTGGAGAAACTGGGCCCCGTAAGCAGGGGGGAAAAGATCGTCTTTACCGTGTTTAGCCTTACGGCGTTCCTCTGGATCATTCGAAGCTTTCTCATTACGCCGTATTTGCCGATGGTAAGCGATGCGACGATCGGGATGACGATGGCCACTCTGTTGTTCCTGCTGCCCGTAGATATGGACCGGGGAGAGTTTGCCCTCGATTGGGATTGGGCGGTTAAGATCCCCTGGGGGACGTTGATACTGTTCGGTGGGGGGCTGGCCCTGGCGCGGGGGATTCAGGTTACCGACCTCGCCGGTTGGATAGCTGGTAAACTGGACTGGTTTACCCATCTGCCGCTGTTGCTGTTCATGGGGATAACGATTTTGCTTATGGTCAGTCTAACGGAACTCACGTCCAATACGGGGACGGCTGCGATGATGCTGCCTGTACTAGTTCCCCTGGCATCCGCAATGGGTGTTGATTTTTTTACCCTCGCTCTACCCGCAATATTTGCCGTCTCGGGAGCGTTTATGTTACCCGTGGCGACACCCCCAAACGCAATCGTCTTTGGGACCGGGCACGTGACGATACCGCAGATGGTGAAGAACGGAGTGGGGTTGAACTTCATCGCCCTGATAGCAATGACGGCGTTTGGCTATTTGATCTTGCGGCCACTGATTGGACTTGTCCTGTAATTATGACAAAAACGGATACGAGGAGGCATAATGAGATTACTCGAGTACGAAGGCCGGCTGCTGTTAGAAGATGCTGGTATCCCCCTCCCGAGAGGTAAGGTTGCTGAAACCGCCGATGAGGTGAGGGAGATCGCCGGCGGACTGGAGGGAGGTACCGTGGTCAAGGCGCAGGTACCCGTTGGCGGCCGTGGTAAGGCTGGAGGAATAAAGGTAGCGGAGAGCCCTGACGGAGCGGCGGAAATAGCCCGGGGCCTGCTTGCGAGCGAACTGAAGGGCGAGTTGATTTCGAAACTGCTGGTCGTCGAGCAGGTGGAGATAGAGACGGAATACTACCTTTCCGTTATCCTGGACCGCGGCAGAAAGGGCCCGGTCATCATATTTTCCCCGGAGGGGGGCGTTGATATAGAACAGGTGGCAGAGGAGAAGCCGGAAAATATCTTCGAGGTCGAACCCGACCCCTTGATCGGCCTGCAGCCGTTCATGATCAGGGAGCTAATCTACAAGTCGGGGGTCCGCGACGACATATTCAAACCCCTATACGGGATAATAGAAAAACTCTACTCCGCGTATTTACGGTTCGGCGCCACCCTGGTAGAGATCAACCCTCTCGCCTCCACGCCGGGAAATGATTTGCTGGCGCTGGATTCCAAGGTAAAGATAGACGATGACTCCAGGTCCATGGAAGACGTGGAAGCTATTCTCCCCGAAAGCGAAGGGACGGGCGATAAGACTGAAATCGAGCGTCGCGCGGAGAAAGCTGGTCTGCAGTACGTTGAACTAGAAGGCGAGGTCGGAGTTATCGGTAATGGTGCCGGCCTGGTGATGTCTACTCTAGACGTCCTCAGCCAGAAAGGTGGGAAGCCGGCAAATTTCCTTGATATTGGTGGCGGTGCCGACGCCGAACTGGTCAAGGAGGCGTTCGATATAGTTACCTCGAAGGAAGGTATAAGTGGGATATTTGTCAATATCTTCGGGGGTATCACCAGATGTGACGAGATAGCGAGAGGACTCGTGGAGGCGCTCGGAGACCGTAAATTTGACCTCCCGGTGATCGTCAGGCTTACTGGCACGAACGAAGACGCCGGAAGGAAGATCCTCGAAGATTACGGGATCAATGCCGTCAGCACCCTCGATGAAGGTGCTGATCAGATAGTAAAGTCAAGCTAAAAGGGGACGCTGGTCTCTAGACGACGAGGTCCCTGGCGATAACGGCTAGCTCCGAGGGACTGCGTCCTACGTCGATCTCGTGGCCCTCCAGGACTCTTGCTTTAGTTTCGGCCGTACCTTCCTCGCCTGAGACTATGGCTCCGGCGTGTCCCATACGTTTTCCTTTTGGGGCGCTGAACCCGGCGATGTAGGATATCGTGGGTGTCGATAACTCCCTGTAAACGTACTCGGCGGCGAGTTCCTCTTCCGATCCGCCAATCTCTCCGACCAGGACGATGAGCTCCGTATCCTGGTCACTATCGAACTCCTGAAGTATATCGATGAAGTTTGAACCTACAATTCGATCGCCACCGATACCCACGACTGTCGACTGGCCGAGACCGTAATTTGTTAGTTCCGACGCTATCTCGTAGGTCAGCGTCCCGCTCCGCGAGACGATGCCAATATTTCCCCGCTCAAAGACGTCTCCTGGCAGTATCCCCACCTTGCTTTTACCCGGGGAGATTACGCCCGGACAGTTGGGCCCGATGAGACGTGAGTCGGTAAAATTTCTCACGTAGTGATAAACCTCGGTCATGTCGTGGACGGGGACGTTCTCAGTTATGCAGACTATTAGCTCTATACCGTTGTTAGCCGACTCCAAAATCGCGTCCTTGGCGAATGGGGCGGGGACGAAGATTACCGAAACGTCGATATCGTGGTCCCCACTTGCTTCCCTGATTGAGTTATATACCGGTACGCCGTTTACTTCCTGTCCTCCTTTGCCCGGCGTGACCCCGGCCAAAACGTTCGTTCCGTATTCGAGCATCTTTTTTGAGTGAAACCGGCCTTCTCCACCAGTTATCCCTTGGACCAGGACCTTTGAATTTTCGTCGATAAGAATAGACATTTAGTTCCTCCTTTTTAGCGGGTGAGGGCACCGCTCCTTTCAGACCACGGTTACTGAATTTTATAGTTTGGCCGGTAATATTACAACGTAGTGCCGTGTAGAACTTGAACTTGACCCGACCCGATGATACCATAACCTAGACGATTTAACCTTGGAGGGGTGACCGAATTGGCAAGGAGCCGGTCTCGAAAACCGGTAAGGCCGCATGGCCCTGTGGGTTCGAGTCCCACCTCCTCCGCCACTCGCGCCCGTAGCTCAGCTGGACAGAGCGATGGATTGCGGATCCATAGGTCGGGGGTTCAAATCCTCCCGGGCGTACCACTACTCTTACGCGGCCTGCTCCAGTATCTCCACGTTGCGGAGCCCTTCTTCTCCACTGACCTCCGGTTTTCTTCCCTCTTTTATGGCGAGGGCGAAGTCGCGAATTTCCCCCTCGTATGGGTTTTCCTGTACGTAATCTAATTTATCACCCAGCAGCTTGATCTCTCCCCCGCCGTGAGGACCGAGAGTGTCTTGACACACCGCGCTCCCGTCCCTTCCGTATATGGCGAATTCCGAGTCCGAGTCAAATAATACTGAGGTCGTGAGTTCCGCGGTCGCCCCGGATTCAAACTTCAGGTTGACCATGGCGGTCTCGTCGTGAGGACTCCCCCAGTAATCGTTGGCAATCGTGCTTTCGACCGTCACAACCTCTCCGCCGGAGGGTGAAGCAGCCCATCGAATTAGATTGAGACAGTGCGTCCCCACGGCTGCCAGCCCCCACCATCTTCCCAGGTCTTCGTGGGCTCTCCAGTTGGAGTCGTCTTCCGCCTTGAACGACCAGTGGGCTCTGACGTGCTGGACCTCCCCGATCGCGCCTTCTTGGACTAAACTCAATAGTTTTCGGTGTCCCGCGTGCCATCTCAGGTGGTAGGCTACGCCAAGCGTTACCCCTGCTTCCTTGCATGCCTGTGTGACCTCCCGCGCCTCCTGAGAGCTGGAAGCCAGCGGTTTTTCGAGTAACACGTGCTTGCCGGCCCGTGCGGCTTTAATCCCGTATTCGGCGTGTACTCTGTCTGGAACGGAAATCACCACGGCGTCGAGTTCCGGGTCTCTCAACATCTCTTCGTAGTCTCCGAACGCGGGATTTTCCGCGACTGCTCCGTGTTTCTCCCCAAACTGCCGTGCCCGTGCCTCTACCCTGCTGGTGACGCTCCACAGTTGGGTCTCCGCCGTTTTTTTGATCGCGGGAGCCAGCGCCCTATCGGCAATATTCCCCGGTCCAACAATACCCAAATTCAACGTCATCTTCTTTACCTCCATAATCGATAACTTTTATCGCCATAAGTGTACGGAAATGTGAGTGAAAGAGAAAGTTCCGGGAGTCGTGTCTCGCGGCCGGAATTCCTTCTGGCGCTGGAAAATAATGCTCTTTCGCACATATAATGAGGTTGAAGGAAAAAGTAGCGTTGAAGGGGATGACTATGAAGGTACTGCCGATAGGCCTCAGAATCGTGAAGAGCTTCCTTATCGTTGGCGATAACGACGAGTTGGTCCTCGTCGACGCGGGGAACCCCGGCGACGGAGACAAAATAGCGGCCAGCGTGAGGGAGATGGGTTACCGGCCGGAGGACGTCTCCCTTATAGTCCTCACACACGGTCACCGCGACCACGCAGGGGGTATCAAGCGGCTGAAAAGCCTAACCGGCGCGGAGGTCCTGATTCACCGAGAAGACGCGTCTGTATTCCAGGACGGCCTAGAGCCCCCGGTCAAGCCACGCGGGGCGAAGGGTAAGTTCCTCGGTCTTTTCGTATCTCAAAATGATAGGAAAGCGGACTATGCAGCGGGGATAGAGTCAGACTGTCTTCTAGATGACAGGCTCAACCTGAAGGCTTTTGGCATAGAGGGTGAGGTAATCCATACTCCGGGGCATACTCCCGGTTCCCTCTCCGTCGTGCTCGAGGACGGTACGGCTATCGTAGGCGACCTGGTCATGGGTGAGTTTCTCGTGGTCGGTAGGGCAGCCCTGCCGTTCTTCGCCACCGATCCGGATGAACTGAAGGCCAGTATCGACAGAGTACTCTCGTACGGACCAAAGACGATTTACCCTTCTCACGGTGGCCCTTACGACCCCGAAGCGATCAGGCGGTTGAGGTAAGATACTTGTAATCAGTCTACTGACTTAACTCTAGCATCCGTTTTAGCAGTTCGTCCTGGAACCCTCTAGCGTCTTCGACCTTCCGGACCCTATTGACCATTATCGTGAAAGCGAGCACGTCGCTCCCCGTCTTCAGATAGCCGGACAGAGTCGAACTGTCCTCCAGCGTCCCCGTCTTTGCCTTTACGGGTAAATCATATCTCCGGGAAGTTAAAGTCCCCGTACCCCATGCGGGAAGGGTTGAAGTAAACAGGTTGCGGTCGTTTTCGTAGGCCCAGAGGTAATAGGAATGGCCGAGCGAGTTCCCGTCGTCCAGAGCTGGTCGAGCAAAGACATGCGAGAGGAGTTGGTTGAGCTGGTGGGGTGTAAACACGTTGTACCGTGAAAGACCGGAGCCGTCCACGAACGTCAGGTCTACCTCTATTCCTGTCTTTGCCAGACTCGCCTTAGCGACTTCAGCAGTCGATTGGAAACTGCCCTTACCGTTCTTCTCCGCCCCGATGGTCTTCCAGATCATGTCGGCGTAAAAGTTGATGCTGTGCCGGTTCATCTCCTCGAGAATTTGTATCAACGGTTTGGACTCGATTGTCAGTACCCGCCTCCACCCCGAACCCAACTCCCACGAGGATATTCCCCCGGAAAGGATGACCTTATGTTCAGAGAGGGCCGATTTGATCTTTGATCCAATTTTCCCTATGACCTTATCCGTGTCGTGTGGTGAGTCGAGTTCGTACTTTAGCGTCTCAACTGAGAGGGGCAGGATAAAGTTGTTTTCGTCGTCCCACATCCACCCGGAACCAAAGTATTGGTTATCAAATTTCGATTGATCTAATATTAGACCTCCGGAAAACTTCTTTTCCTGATTACCCAGGACACCTGCGATCCCGGAGGCGATTCGGTCCGCCGTGAGCGTTGGATCCCCACCACCCTTGATCAGTATCCCCGAGTCAGGGTTTCCGGAGTTTAGGCTCGCGCCCGACCTGAGGTACACTCTTGTCTTGTAGGTGTAGGTAGGTCCCAGTTCGGATAGAGCCAGCCAGGTCGTAATTAACTTCTGGTTCGAGCCTGGTACAAAGTACTTGTTCGCGTTCCGCTCCAGGACGGTCTCGCCCGTCTTCATTGACCGCACTATGAAGCCGACGTAGGAATCTTCCAGCCCGTGTTTTCTTATGAGCTCCGGTACTCGGAGGGCCTCCAAGCTTGCCGGTTGGACGGTGCTTCCTAGGACCCACACCAAACAAAATGCCAAGAGCAGACCTAGGGTGGTTCTAAAGAGTCTCTTCATGTCCTGTGATCACAGGTAGAAGGTAAGTCAGAAGGCCGAGAATTGCAATTGCGAATGAAAAGGAAAGGGGGCCGCATCAATTACAGGATTCCCGTCGGCCAGGAGCAAAATAGAGGAGTTCGAAGATTATTTTACCTGGAAGGCAATTTTGCTGTCCAGACCGTCCAGCGATGGGCTGGGTGTATATTGGTCACCTGTAGGTTCCAGGATTAGCGTGCAAGTGAGGGTAATCTTGAAACTTCCGTTCTTCCCGCTATCGATTTCGGTGAAGTCGTCCCCCAGTTCATGTCTTTCCCCTTCCGTCGAGAGAAAAGCATCCTCCAGTTCCCAACCACGGCCCTTAAGCTCGTCCTCAAGCATCGAGATTTCTTCGCCCTTTACGAGCAGGGACCAGCGCTTGTTACTCCCGATTTCAAAGCTAATTTCATCGACCAGCGTTACCGCCTCTTTTTTGTCATGTTGGGCTGAATCGAGTTCGAGGCTGGTAACCAACGAATTTCGCGCCGGGTCACTGTCGTCGCGTTTGGTCCTTATGATTTGTACGGGCTTGATCCTGGCGTTTACGTTCACGACGTTTACTCCGGTTGCCTTTCCCGGGTGAGATAATAGGGATATAAGGAAGATGAGGAAAAGAGCCGAAATTACTGGAACCCAGTTGTAAGCGCTGTTGTGGAAAATATTCATACCCTTTTGCAGCCCAGCCACCCGCGCCACCGTGTGACGGTAGGGTCTGTGACTTTGTGAATCTCCCTTTCGGAAGGGTTACCCTTGTAAATAGGGCCTACTCCGTCGACCGATAACTAATTAACAATAGTTATAGATTAAACATAGCATAAGTAAGTCGGCCTGTCAAGTTGCAGCGAACTCGCCTTTTCTGGTAGCCCCTCAGGGAAATACCGCTCTAAGCACTTGACGTACGACGTTGTTAATTACACCTCGATCTCTGTTATACTAAGTTAGTGAGACCCATGAAGAATGAATCTAAACGTAAATATTTTCTCGCTCTCTCCTTAGCCTTTGGGGTTGCAATCTTCTTCGGTACGGTTTCCTGCTACGGCGAGGACCTTTTAGTCTCTGACCCCGGGCTGAGGGCTGCCATCAGGGAGGAACTTGGGCTGGAAGGTGAAGAGATAACTCCCCACGATTTGCTCGAGCTTCGAACGCTTAGAGCAAGCGACGTTGAGTCTCTGAAGGGTCTGGGTTACGCTGAAAATCTCGAAGAACTCTATCTAGATAACTTGGATCCCTTCGTGGACATGGAGATAATTTTCGGGCTTGACGAGTTAACCAATTTACAGATAACTGATTCTCACCTGCATAAATCCGACCTATCAGGGGTTGGCGCCCTTAACCGTCTGGAGGTGTTGGTCCTTTCCCACAACAGTTTTCATGAGTTTCCTGCCCTCGGCGGATTAGAGGACCTGGAGGAACTATACTTTGACTTTAACAGGCTAGAATCACTGGAGGGAATCGGCCTCATGAAAAAGTTGGAGCTAGTTGATCTTTCTAGAAACAAGCTTACAGACATATCTCCGCTATCCAAAATGTCCCGCTTGAGTTTCCTCGACCTGTCAAAAAATATGATTAGGGATATCGAGCCGCTCCTCGCGGTTGAAGGTCTCGGGGAGGACGATCGCTTGATGTTGCAGTACAACGTCCTCGACCTCTCAGTTGATTCCCCTACTCTTGACGTTATAAGAGGTCTTACTTCCAGGGGGGTAGAGATAACATTCTTTCCTCAATGTAGCAGAGTACAAGCTCCATGTTTCAGGGACTCCTCGTGAAATTGAGGGAGTCGCCCGGTCCGCTTAAATGTAGTCGTCCTCGGGTACCTCTACTCGTCTCGGCTCTGTTCTGTTTTCTCCTTTTAGTTTCTTTTTTTCCAATTCAAGCCCAGGAAAGAGTTACGTTGGAAGGGGAGGTCAGTCAGGAGTTCCTGATCGACTTTGAGGAGGAAATTCTGGAGGCGGAAACGGGACTCGAGCTCGAGTTAGAGCTGGGAGAAAGCGCCACGCTGGAAACCGACCTTATCACCCTGAGCCCTGGCAAAGAGGAGACCGTGGTCGTGGGGGAGTTCGATATAGAGGTCTTTCCCGAGTTCGGTGAGAGGAACCTGAATTTCTACCTTGAGGGTGAGTACGATACACTGGAAAATCGCGAACTGGCGTTCGGCTTTGAGGGGGAATTGGGAGAAACGGACTACGACCTCGGAATGGAGATCGGCGACGAGGATAGAATAGCTTATCTCCAATACTACAGGAGGTTCGATTCCGGAGTATCGTTGCGGGGAGAGGTGGAGTTTGAGGGAGGTTTTCGCTTCAACTCGAGCCGAATAAGGGTCAGAGGCTTTCAAATTTCACTAGGGGACTCGATCTGGGAGCTCTCTGGAGAATTGGATGCCGGTTTTGACGATTCAATATTTACGGACGACGATTTCCTTGAGACTTCCATCTCTCTGGAAAACGAGACCGTGAGGAGGTTTGGTCTAATTAGCGCGGGTGAGGGGTTGACCTTCTATAGGTTGGAGTTGCTGCCAGAGGAAGAGGGGAAGTCGGAGCTAGTTGAAGTAGTCCTGTATAACGCTAACCAGCGCGCGGTGAATCTAAAGGGATGGTCGATAAAGTCCAGTGGGCTTACCTACGAGGTAAAGGAGAAAATAATTATCGGTCCCGGCGAGAAAGTGACGATTCACGTTGACCGGGAGTTGCTCGACGAAGAGGAGCGTATCTCCCTGGTGGACCCTTCTGGAAGGACTGCTGACGTCTGGGGGTTTCCCCGCTTCGCCCGGTTTGAAGAAGGTCTGTTTCAGAAGGAGGCTGTGCTGGAGAGGGATATCCAGATTGAATTTGCGGGCGGGGAATTTGACGAACTCGTGGTCGACTGGGCGGGAGAGATATCCATGGAGAGAGGTGAGGTATTGTTCGGCGACCTCCGTGTTGACCACGAGGTGGATTTTCGAGAGGTTGCCCTTGGTTACGAAAGGGAAGATCTCGAACTGGAGGTTTCCTTGCTAGACTCGGAGGTGTCCCTTGATTGGTCCCCTGTTGAAGATGAGGACCTTGAAGTCGAGATTGATCTTAGTGTAAACGGGGAAGGAGATGCCGGTCTAGATCTTCAGGTCGAACAGGACTTCGACGTCATTGAAGTAGAGAACGAACTGGAAATGGATTCATCATCTGAGGAGTTGGAATTTCTGATTAGCCATTCCATTGAGGTGAATTCCCTCGAAGCGGAGGTAGAGTACTCTTTCGAGAACGGCGAGATCGTCGAGGTATTTGTGGAATCCACGCTGGAGTTTTAACTCAAAAACGGCACTCACACTTAACCTACATAAACACGTTATTTAACCCATAGTCTAAAATATTTTTTTCTAGGTATAATAGTATATGTAGGGGTAGGTAATTTCATCGTTTTTTTTAGAGGAGGTTCTTATGAAACACGGAAAACATAAGATGTTCCCCGTTGGATTCGTTTGCACCTTAATCATTTCACTGTTGCTTGCTTGCTCCGCGTCGGGGATGGCGTCTCCGGGAGGAGAACAGTCCGTTACAATAGAGGCCGAGGTTGCGCAGAGGCTGGTTTTTTCGCTTACGGAAGGGGAGTCGGTGGTTTTGGTCGCCGATCCAATCGATCAACCCACGGCTGAAGCGAAAAGTTCCTTCCAGGTAAAGACCAACGTAAGTTCTTACGCAATTTCGGCGAACTTTGGTGCATTTGAGGTCGGTGACTCCGGTTATGATTTAATTGGGAACGAGAACTTCAAGGTGAAGTCCGTCCCGCCTGGCGATGGTGATGCCATATTTGACTGGACCGTTCCCTCAGAGGAAATGGCCGTGGTTAGTGGAGAAAACGGTTTCACGAACGGTGAAACTACTGTCATGGAATATCAATTAAACGTCGACTTTTCTGTCCCCACCGGCGGAGCTGCCACCACTATTGTGTTTACAGCGACAGCGTCGATGTAACGGGCGGTTTGACACACCCTTAGGGTGTCCAACTATTGACTTAAGGAGGTTCAAGTTATGCAAGCGACAAAGGGAGTCAAGCAGGGCGGTCAGGGATTTAGGGTTATTCTCGGGTTGACCTTGTTGATAACTATCGGTTTGATCGCCCCGGTTCTAGCGTCCGCCGCAGAAGAGGGACCAAGTAACCTGCCTGAAGATATCGTGGAAAAGATCGAGTCGGTTGAGGGCGATGATTTCGTATATATGTTCTGTAATCCGTTGACTGACCTACGAGTATCGAAATTAATCGAAGGTGCGAGGATCACGGCCGAAATGTTTGAGTTGGATGTGAAATTCTTTGGTCCCGAGAAGCCCTACGATGCTGAAAGTGTATTGAATATTTTGAAGAGGGTTTCAGCGAAGTCACCGGTTGGTATTGCTATGGAAATCGGGCATCCGAGTAAGTTTGACGAAGCAATCGGAAAGGCTGTCGACGCCGGAATCTACTTCATCAGTTTCAGCATGGACGATTGGACGAAAAACCCCCGACAGGCATACGTAGGATACAATTGGCGGGAAGAAGGGAAAGTAATTGCCGAAAAGCTGTTTGGCGACATGCCTCCCCTGTCCAGCGTGTTGATACTCGATTCGGAGTCGAAAACGGGCAGGTCCTGTCACGCGAGGATTAAAGGAATTACCTCCAGGCTGGACGATTACAACATTGACTATCAAATCATCACGGTAACTCCCAAGAAAGAGAGCGTGGAGGAAGCGTTAACAACTCATTTAGGTGAAAACGAGATCGATGGAGTCGTTTCGCTTTGGGGCGAGATTACCAAGCCACTTGCTGAAGTGAGCAGAGAGAGCCACATCAAAAGACTCACCCTAGGTGGGTTCGGCTGTGGTGATTTTGAAAAATACGTACAGGACGGAAGTCTTGACGTTTTGATGAAAGTTATCACCCAGCTGGAAGGAGGTATTCCGCTGGAAAATCTCTATTATTCGGCTACATACGGCGTCACTCCGAGCTCAGTTTCACTGCATGCCAAGCCTATAACCGAATCTAAGTAGAAGGCTTGTTCTGGAAAGTGGATAATAACATGATTTTGATTTATGGAGGAGGATAGAATGAATATCAGATATCCCTTAACAAAAATATCAGTTTCCCTGCTGTTAGCTTTTTTTCTTGGTTTTACTCTTGTTGGATTTGTCCGGGCAGAGCAGTCAGTTGAAGTCAACGCCAGAATTGGCGCGAAACTCATATTCAACACTGCTCCAAGTAAGCTAAAACTATCGGTAGATCCAGTCGATACACCAACTGATCAAGCGACACACAAATTGATCGTTAAGACGAATGCCCCTAGTTACAGCATCACTGCCTCCTACGGGGAATTTAAGATCGGAGACTACGGTCTGTTCGAAAACGGTAACCTGACGGTCGCTTCAGAGGCACCGGACAGTGGTGAGGGAACCGGAGGGGATTTTGTTGAGATCAAAGACCAAGTCGAAATACTTGCCGGAGAGAGCGGTTTCACCAATAACGAGTCAATGGCAGCAACGTATAAGTTGAACGTTGACTTTACAGTTCCGTACGGAAGCGGGTCCACGGAAGTAGTCTATACCGCGACGATGTCCACTTAAAGAAAACTACACATTAAGGGGGGGTTAGGGTTACTTCTCACTAATCTCCCTACCCCCTTTGATTCATTTTCCTTGAAGGAAGGAAGGGAGGAACAATGAAGACACTAAGGACAGTTTCAGAGTCTGATAAACGTCCCAATTGGTTAACTAACGTTGCCCTGTTAGCCTTTACAACGTTGATCGTTTTGGCTTTCTCCGTGTCAGGGTTTGCGGGACTGTCAGTTACCCCGCTTCTGCTTGATCTCACCATGAGTCCCGGTAGTTCCCATACGGGCAAACTATCGCTTCAGAATACCGGGTCCAGGCCAGTACACGTCGAATCGCAGGTGAGAGGGTTCAGGACCTCAGACAAGGGTGTGGCGCACTTTCTCTCGAAAGAAGCAGCAGAGGAATATCCCTATAGCGGTGAGAAGCTGCTGACAATTGATCCCGTGGAAATTGTCCTCGAACCGGGTGAAACCCACGACTTCACTTACGAAATAAAATTTCCCGAGGTACCTGATCCGTTTGGAGGCAGGTACGTCGGTGCCCTGTTCAAAGCGACCCCTGTTGAGGAAAAGGTGGAGGAAACGGCGGGAAGTAGCATCAAGGTTGCCACCAGGGTCGGGACGCTGATATTGATAAGGCCCAACGAAGAGGTGCTCGTTGACGGGAAGTTTAAGGAGTTTGTCGTCAAACCAAAGATAGAGAGTTTTTCGACGAAGATAATCTACGAGGGTACGAGGTTGTTGATCTCCACCCTGCTGAATAACGCAGGAAACATCCATATTCGCAAAACGGATTTCAGCGGGTCAATCGTCATATCGGAAGAAGGAGGGGACGTAATTGACGAGATAGAGATTTCACCCCATAATGTTCTCCCCGCTACGAGCTATGCTTTGAACGAACTATGGAGTATCCCTGCAGAAATCAAAGAAGGTGAGGCCAAGGCATACCGTGTAAGCGTCGTCATTGACGTGCTCACACCCTACGGCCAGACGGTAAAAGTTCAGAGATCGCTAAAGGCCGAGATGTAACCTTACTTCCTGCCCTTGATGTACGCGTATCTACCAAAACTATGGCTAATCTGGAATTAAGGACCGGTGGCCTGTTGTAATAGGTTTTTGGTCTGATATAATCTAGGTTAAGGATCAGTTTGCGGGGGCCTAACCTCCAAACAATTCCATTCCACCGATTCGGCTAAACTGCACAGGTATCCCCTGGCAAGGTGGATCTACTTCACTGGTAAATATTTTCATAGGTAAAACTAAATAAATGGTGAAACAAATGGCTATCTTAGAAACGGAAGGTATTGAGAAGACCTTTGGTTCCAAGAAGGTCGTGGACGGCGTCAGTTTTCAGGTGAGTGAGGGGGCCCTTTTTGGCTTGCTTGGACCCAACGGGGCGGGCAAGACGACAACCATAAGGATGATTATGGGGATAATCGAGCCCGACAAAGGTTCAGTTTATTTCAGGGGAGAGAAACGGGGCGACGGGGCAAAGAAGGACATCGGTTACCTGCCGGAGGAAAGAGGTCTTTACGATGAGGCCAAAGTCCTGGACGTCCTCGAATACCTGGGAAGCTTGAAGGGGATGAGCAGGTCTTCAGCGCGGAAGGATGCCATGGACTGGCTGGATAGGATGGACCTATCCGAACACCGTGACGTGAAGATCAAGGAGCTTTCCAAGGGGATGGCTCAAAAAGTCCAGTTCATCGCCTCGATACTGCACAGTCCGGAACTGGCTATCCTGGACGAGCCGTTCGCGGGCCTGGACCCCGTAAATCAGGAACTGTTTAAGTCGGTCGTCCTGGAACTGAAGGAGGACGGAATGACGATACTCCTTTCATCCCACAGGATGAACATGGTCGAAGAGTTATGCGATAAGATCTTCATGGTCCACGAAGGACGAGAGGTGCTCTCCGGCGAGTTACCCCTTATCAAGGAGGGTTTTGGTAAGGACCTGGTCAACCTGAGGTACAGCGGCGACCCCTCCACTTTGAGGGACGTCTTCGGAGAGAGAATATCGGAGGTAGAACTGAATCACGGTTCGGGGAGTTTTTACATCGAAAAGGGGTTCTCTCCCGACCAATTCATCAGGGAACTTCCCGAGGGGATAGAGGTTACGGAATTATCCGTGAAGAAACCTCCCCTGCACGATATCTTCGTCTCTACGGTCAGGGGTGATAGCAATGGGTAAGGACACGTTAAAGGTAGCCCGCTGGGAGTTCTTACAGAACGTAAGAAGCAAGATGTTTCTCATATTGACGATTGCCATCCCAATACTCATCGTCGTCGTTGGCTTCGTTCCCAACTTCCTGGCCGGTTGGGGTGAAGGCCAGCACCTAACTCTGTACGTGGTGGATAGGGCGGGCGTATACTCCCAATTGAATAAGACGCTGGAAGGGGTCGAGGGAAAGAACTTCTCCCTGGAGAAGGCTTCTATCCCCGTCGAGCAGCTGAAGGAGCGGGCGCTGGGAAAGGAGATTGACGGGTACTTCATCCTTGAGGAGCCCTTGAAGCAGTATCAGTCGACCCCGATAAGGATATTCAGCAACCTGGACGACAACGAAGGACTTATCGCTGCGGGGAAGACCCTGAGCAGGGTCACCGGTCAACTGGTCGCGAGCCGGGTACTGGCCGGCGAGGGGTATAACCCGGACGAGATATTTTCTCTGACCCGAGGCGTCCAGTTTACACCTGTAAAGCTGGAGACGGACGATAGGTCATTTGGGGAGGTATTTCTCCCGTTTGGCGTGGCCATCATGATCGTCATGTCTTCGATGTTCTCCGGTTCCATGGTTATGACCGGGATAGTTCAGGAGAAGAAAAACAGGATCGTGGAAATTGTCCTCTCTTCGATCAGCCCGTTAGACATGATGGCAGGAAAGTTGATCGGTTTTGCCCTTCTGGGCATGCTCCAGATTGGCCTGTGGGGAGTCGTAGGGGCGATATCCCTAACCCAAATTGCGGGAGTTCCCCTCGGGGGAGTGGGTTTCTTTCAGATCCTCTACTACTTTCTCTACTTCGTTCTCGGTTACCTGATGATTGCAGCGCTTTACGCTCTTCTGGGAGCTAGTTCCCGGGATTTGCAGTCCTCCGGGCAGTCACGGGGTATATTCGTCATCCTGCCTCTCTTCCCTATTTACTTTTCCGCCGCGATTATAAATAACCCGGAAGCCCTGTGGGTAAAGCTCGTATCCTATATCCCAATTTTCACCCCCACGATGATGTTGATGAGGTCAGGGTTTGGCGGAGTCCCCGTTTGGGAGATCCTGGTCAGTTTGCTTGTGCTCGCCGTCTTTGTATACTTTACCCTGAGGTTGGCCACCAAGGTGTTTAGGGTGGGAATGCTCATGTACGGCAAGGACATGTCCCTTGGTGAAATCCTCCACTGGGCGAAAAGCTAAACAAGGTGATCTTTCCATGTGGCGAAGGAGCGGGTCCGGGATCGTAATCAAGCCCTTCCCTGCAGTGGCGATCCTGCTCGTCCTTGCAGCCTTCACGTTTTCAGTTAACCCGGTGTACGGCTCGGATCGCCGGAAACCGGGTGACGTTATTTCAAGACGACTGGATAGCGAAGAGGCCCTTGAGGACCTTGAACACCTCTACGAGCAGTTGCAGACCGTCCACATGGACCTTTATTTCTCACGGGACAAGGCTGCCGCGGAAGCCTCCTACGGGCAACTCCGAGAAAAAGTTGAAGAAAAAAGGACCAGGACACTCCGTGAGCTTTATACCTCCCTCGCTCCCTTTGTGGCAGGATTTAACGACGCCCATACCTCGCTCACCTTCTACGACGAGTTTACCGAATACACCGACCTGGGTGGGGGAATCATCCCGTTTTACGTCTACCTGAGGGAGGACTCGATTATCCTCACGGAGACGGTAGCGGAGACAGAGGTACCCTTGGGCTCAACGGTACTATCCGTTAACGGTCTCAGCGCCGAAAAAATCCTCGAAGACGTGTTGAATCTGATAAGCTACGAGAGAAAAGCCTGGGGACTGGCTATGGGGTCGCGGCTATTTCCGATTTACGTCCTATCCCTTTATGGGCCGAGGGAAACCTTCGAGGTAACCTATAGGACGCCTGATGGCGTGAAAGAGGAGGTTCTCCTTCCCGCGGTTCCGCTCGAGGAGTACAACGAGAAGAAATCCCAGCTGTACCCGAGATACGAAGGCGACTGGAGCCTGGAATTCGTCGCGGAGGACGTTGCCCTGTTAACGATTAACACGTTCGCCGGGTCAAAAAAGAAGGAGTTCAGGGACTTCCTCGAGAAGTCGTTCAGAGAAATTCAGGCCAACATGACGGGTAACTTGATTATCGACCTGAGGAAGAACGGTGGCGGGAGCACGAACGTGAGCGACCTGCTTTACTCCTACGTCAGCTGGAAACCTTACAGAAACTTTGCCCGGGTCGAGGTCAAGTATTCGGATCCTGTCCTTATGGGTGGCGGCGGCGGACTAAACCCGTTCTCTAGAGCTTGGGAATTTTTACGGACAAGGTTCACCGGCGATAACGTCGTCGTTTACGAAAACGACTATAAAAAGCCGCCGGAAAGGGAGTATCGGTTTGACGGAGACCTCTATCTCCTTGTCGGCCGAAGTACTTTCTCCACGGCTGTGGACTTCGCGGCGGTCATCAAGGATCTAGAGGCGGGAACGATTGTCGGGCAGGAGACGGGTGGACTTGCTACCTGTTTTGGGGACACGTACAGGGCGGAGCTACCCAACAGCGGCCTCTCTCTGAGAATTTCCTACAAGCATTTTGTGCGGACTGGTGGTTTCGATGACGGACGTGGAGTCCTTCCCGACGTTGAAGTGTCACATGACCCTATTGCGGTTCTGAACGGGACCGACCGGGTACTTAACCTGGCGATCAGCCTCGCCGTGGGCGGGACAACGTAGATCTTTATAAGGTCTGTCCTCTTTTGAGGCAGACGTCCAATAGCTATCATTTTAACACAACCAGGCTGAATCTGGACGGTGCCGTGAAGTTCGGAATTTGCTGGGCAGGGTGTTAGAACCAGTCCTGCGACTTAAAGTAGATAACCATACCCACGGTGACAAGTCCCATAAAGCCGAGGACCCCGTAATAACTCCACCGCCAGCCAAGCTCCGGGATGTGTGTGAAATTCATCCCGTACAGGTAACCCGTCGAACTCACCCCTTCCGACGTCTATCCAAATAAACCCTTCCTCTTTTCAGCCCCTCCTGATACAAGCGTCCACGTCGGAAATATACTTTACGTCGCCTTTCTTGATAAGATAACTCTTCATGTCCGGTTTCCTAGTTGCTCGCTAACTCGTACTCTTCTTCGAAGAAAACGTGGTTGTCCCTCTGTGGGAAAGGAATTTCTATATTCTCTTCCTTGAACCTGGCGTCAATTTTCTTTCGGATACTGTTGCTAACTTCGATCCTGTAGGCGGGCGAAGGGACCCAGACTCTGAGTTCGAAGTTCAGGGCGGAATCCCCGTGCTCTTTGAAGTACACTTCCGGTGCGGGGTCGGACATCACGGCCTCCTCGCTCTTGGCCATTTCTTTTAACAACTTTTCCACCAGTTCTACGTCCGTGCCGTATGCGACTCCGATCGGGATACGTAGTCGGAGGGTGGTGTCGCCGCCGTAAGACCAGTTGGTCACGCGTTCGCTGACTAAATCGGAGTTAGGGACTATTATCGACTCGTTGTCGAAGGTCGTCACGATGGCAACGCGGAACCTGATCTCCGTAACTCTACCCAAGAGTCCATCGAGTTCGACGATATCCCCAACCTGCACCGGGCGTTCCAGCAGTAGTATCAAGCCCGAGGCGAAGTTGGAAAATATGTTCTGCAGGCCGAAACCGATTCCAACTCCGAACAAACCGCCGAATACCGTCAGGACGGAGAGGTCGAAACCGATCATCTGTAGCCCGATTAAGAAACCGAGGACGATAATTACGTACTTGATGAGACGGGAGAGCGTGTACTGAGCCCCGCGTTCAATTTCCGTTTTCGAATATACGTTTCGCTGGAGAAGCCGGATGATCAGACGGGATACACCAATGGAAACGATGATCACGACAGCGAAGTAGACAAAGGAGACGGCCGAGACTCCTTCGCCCCCAACAGAGAACATTGGTTTTTGTAAGAAATCCCAGATAGAACTAAATACGGCTTGAGTCTCCATAATTCCCCCTGTTGGTGCGGTGGAGTTTAATGAACCCTGCGCGAAGGAAGATTACACTAACAGCTACCTCTATGGACCGCATAAGTTTGACTTTGAGTAGATGTGGGCGATTGCGGGCGTTTACCTCCTCAAAAGGAGACCCCTGCCTTACTCGGCCTTGTACCCACCCTCACCGGTCGGTTTCAGTTTTTTCTCTACTTTTTCCGTAAAGCCCTTGCCTGCTTTGAACTTGGGAACTACCTTCGCGTCGATATCGATCTTTTCCCCGGTCTGAGGGTTCCGCTTCACAGTTGCCTTCCTAGAATTGGGCTTAAATGTACCGAAGTTGATCAGTCTTACTTCTTCACCTTTGGATACTGTCTCCATAATCGTGTCGACCATCGACGTGACCAGTTCCCTACACTCTTTTTTCGTGCACTCGTTCTTGCTGTAGAGCTCGTCCACGAGTTCACTTTTGTTCATGTTCTGTTACCCCCTTTCTTAAGATACGATTCATTATATAGCAGATTTCACGGCAGTTCAATTTTGCCATGCGTTCGCAGGTCCCCGGGACTTGTCCCCCCCGTTTGATCAGTAGATATTCCTTCGGTATCCTTGTAAAGATGTTATAATACAACGAGGTGAGATTTATGCCCCTAGAGAAGATGCAGCAAGTTTTGAGCGATAGGTTGCAGGAGATGAAAGAGGACGGGACGTTGAAGGGAGATGAGTTGGTTATCACAGGAGTGAAGGAGTCGGAGGACGGAAACGCCCCAAGGTACTACCTGCAGGATGAAGATGGAGCGTTTCTGAAAATGAATTCTAATTCATATCTCGGCCTTCACCTGAACGACGAAGTGATCGAGGCCGAAGAGGAGGCATCGAAGGTTTACGGGTCAGGGCCGGGCGCGGTCAGGTTTATTCACGGAACGTACGAGCCCCACGTCGAGCTGGAAAAGAAGTTGGCTGACTTTCACGACAAGGAAGCTTGTATGATTTATTCTTCCGCCTACGCGACTATGACCGGAATCATTCAGCCCCTTACTTCTAAGAAGACACTTATTCTCTCTGACGAACTCAATCACAACTGTATTATCAACGGTATCCGTATGGCCAAACCGAAAGGTAAAGGGATCTATGACCACCTAGATAACGATGACCTGGACAAACAGTTGAGCAAAGCAGCTCGAGAATACGACCGCGTTATCGTGATTACCGACGGTGTATTCAGTATGAGGGGGGATTATCCCGACCTCGAGGAGCTGGTCAGTACCGTAAAGAAATACGATTCTGAGTTTAAGGACGGTGTATTCACGATCATGGACGATTCCCACGGGATTGGCGCCTATGGAGAGACTGGTCGGGGAACGTCTGAAATTGCCGGTGAGAACGGTATAGACTTAATCGTAGCAACCATGGGCAAAGCTCTAGGGGTAAATGGAGGTTACGTCGTCACCAAGAGCAAGGTGGTTGAATATCTGCGCGAGACCTCTCCTTTCTACATTTACTCCAACCCAATTACCGCCCCTGAGGCAGAGGCTGCTATCAAGTCACTGGAGATTATCGACAGCTCCCAGGGCCGCGATATGCTCTCCCACCTGCGGAAGATGACGAACTACTTCGAGGAAGGCCTCAAGGACATCGGCCACGAGGTAATCGAGGGGCCACACCCCGTCGTTCCGCTAATGGTTAGGGATACGAAAAAGACAAGAGATTTGGTTGGCTTTCTTAAGGAGAACAAGGTTCTAGCGACAGCGATAGTCTATCCCGTCGTGCCCCACGGTGACGAATCTATAAGGTTCCAACTCTGCGCGAACCACTCGACGGATGACCTGGACTACGTGCTAGAGACGATAGATAAATTTGAATAAGTAACAGGATGCTAATTTGATGGGGAAAACCTCCGCAGCACCTTACGAGACGGTAGATTGCGGTGTCACCGATTACGGAGATAGCCTGGCGCGGCAGAAAGAAGTTTTCCAGAGACGGAAGGACGGTCTGTGCGGGGATAAGCTGTTGGTTACAAGACACAGGCCGACGATAACTTTAGGGAAGTCCTCCGCCCGGGAAGATATCCTGGTTGACCGTTCCACGGTAGAAGAGCTGAACGTAGATATCTACAGTGCTGGGCGGGGTGGAGGGGTGACTTACCATGGCCCCGGCCAACTCGTCCTCTACCCGATTTTTGATCTCAGGCCTTACGGGAAGGACCTTCGGAGGTTCGTATACCGTCTTGGCAATACCATGGTAGAGACGGCTGGTCATTTTGGGGTTGACGCTGAGTTCAGGTCCGGGGACCACGTGGGGGTGTGGCTAAAGGGAGCGGAGGAGAAACTTGGTTCTCTCGGTATCGAGGTCAAGCGTTGGCATACGATGCATGGGTTGGCCTTGAACGTAGACCTGGATCCGGAAAAGTCGTCTTTAATCAGGCCCTGTGGCCTTTACGGGGTGCAATATGGCTCCCTAAACGACTACGCCCACGCACCGATTGACGAGGTCAAGGGCGTCCTTTTAAAGAAGTTTAGAAAGAACATGAAGAAGTTAAGGTGGGAGCTAAATGAATTCAATTCCTGAGTGGATAAAGACTGTTGCGCCCGGGGACACGGAAAACGAGAGATCTGTGAGCACGAACCTAAGTCGCTACAACCTGCACTCCGTATGCGAGGAAGCTGATTGTCCTAACCAGGGCGAATGCTGGAAGGACGGGACCGCTACGTTTCTGCTGCTGGGGGAAGTCTGTACGCGCAACTGTGGGTTTTGTGACGTGGCGACGGGTAACCCGGGTAGCGCCCTGGACGAGGACGAACCAGAAAACCTGAGGCGGGCAGTCGTGGACCTGGAGCTGGATTATGTAGTGCTCACGTCGGTGGACAGGGACGACCTCCCTGACTCCGGCGCCCGAGCCTTCAGGAGGTCTATTAATGCCCTGCTGGAACTAGACGATTCTCCACTGGTGGAAGCTCTTATCCCTGACTTCTCGGGAGATACCGATCTAGTGCGGGAGATCGCCGATACGGGGTTGAACGTGATCGGGCACAACGTGGAGACGGTAGAGAGGTTGACGCCTGCTGTGCGCGACCCCCGCGCCGGCTACGAACAGTCCTTAAACGTCCACCGGTTTATCAGCAGTGAGTATCCCGAGATAGTGACTAAATCATCTATCATGGTCGGTCTGGGTGAGAGCGAGGGAGAGGTTATCAGTACCATGGAGGACCTCAGGAGAGCGGGAGTGGACGTGGTCACTATCGGTCAGTACCTCAGGCCCACTCTGGACCAACTTCCCGTCGAAAAGTACTGGGAGTTGAGCGAGTTTCAGGCGCTTGAGAAAGCCGGTCTCGATCTCGGATATTCGGCAGTCCTTTCCGGTCCCTTTGTCCGTAGTTCTTATAAAGCAAAAGAGACTTATCGAGCTGCCAGAGGTGAATGAGAGGATTCAAGCCTCTATTAGATGAAAGAGACGAGCACTCTGCGGGTTATCAAGGATCTGTCGCTAAGGAAGGCAGCCTACAACCTTGCTCTTGAGGAATCAATCGTCAAACACGTAAACAGGGGACAGAGCGCCCCGACGGTTAGGTTCTGGAGGAATAGTTACTCCGCAATTGTGGGCAGGTCTCAACGGGTTGATAGGGAGGTAGACATCGAGTTATGTCGGGCTCACGGAGTTGAAGTGGTCAGGCGGCCATCGGGAGGAGGCGCGGTACTTCATCATCCGGAAAACCTCAACTACTCGATCTATCTGCCGTCACGTAGAAATAATATGAAGGAAATAAAGACAGAACCCTACGTTGAGCCGCTCATCCGGGCTCTTAAAAGAACTGGACTGGGCCTCAGACCGGAAGTGAACGGACTTTACGTTGATGAGTTGAAGGTGAGCGGTACTGCCCAGAGCCGCCGCTGGGGAATCCTGTTTCACGGTACGCTGCTACTCCGTGATCACGACATGATGGGATACATGGAGGACCTGCTGCTTGCCCACGACGGTCGGTACGCCGAGGGTGGCAACTACGTTTCCTCAGCTCCCTCTCCCGTGGCAAGCGTGGAAGATCTGGTTGGACCTCCCTTCCGAGCCTCGAGTTTCTTCGATAGTTGGGTCGGACTTCTGGGCGAGGTTTTAAACCTAACTCCACTGAACGGGGGTATTTCGCAGCACGAGTGGGGGATGGCCCGTCAGCTTGCCCGTGAGAAGTACGGATCTGACGCGTGGAACTTAAGGTTTCGAAACTGACTTCGCCTGTGTCGTTCTGTGAGGTAAACTGTATTGCTGATTAAATCAAACATGAAACCCTGTCAAAAAATGTGGTGATATTTATGATGACGTTCAGGAAGACTGCTCCTGCAATATTGTCCCTTGTCTTGATTATTCTCTTAACTGGCTCGTTTCCGCTTTCGGCCGCCGGCGCGCCGCCTGAAAACGTCCTGGGTTATTCTCTGGGGCAACTCTTGCTTGGTTGGAACATGCTCACGCTAGGGGCCGGAGCACCTGGAGAGATCCTCCAGGGCACGGACCTGGGAGAGGTGATCGAGGAACTGAAAACGGCCTCCGAGGAACTGGACTTCCCTCCTTTTATCGGCGCGCGCTTTCAGCCGTTGAGGGAGAAGTACGAACAGGCTAAGACGGAGTTCCTCTGGAAATTTCAACCCGGATACTGGGGGTTCAACGACCCGGATGGTCTGGAGTTTTTCGGCGCGGAAATAGTGTCCGACGTAGCTGAGTCCCAGACTAGAAAGTTCCGCTACCTCGGGTTTACTTCTCCCGATGATCGAGCGGTTGTTCGGTTAACGGACAAGTATCTCGAAACACCGTTCGAATCGTTCACTCTCCAATTATGGGTCAGGCCCGAAGGAGAAATCTCAGGAACACTTCTATCGGCTGGAAAATGGAGGATCGACCTGGAAGGAAATACCCCAAAGGTCGTTCACGAAGAAGGCGGAACGATATCCGCCGGAGGACGAAAGTTGCTCCCCGATAGATGGAACCATCTTGCCCTCACATCTAACGGAGAGGTTTTGCACCTATACCAAAACGGAAGGGAGGTGGGCGAAGAAGAGTTGGATCAATCGCTTCCTCTCACGGCTGAAATATCCTTTGGTGGAGGTTTTACCGGAGGAATAGATGAACTTCGGGTAAAGGGAAAAGAGGAGAGCCGGTTAAGCCTGAACTTCGACCAGCCAATCGACTACTTCTTGGTTTATCCCCTTGCCTGGGTGGCACGCGAAAACCTCGGAGGCGAACGGTCATGGGGGTTTTATGCAAGCCTACTCCTCTCCGGCATGAATCTAAACCGGGAGGATAAAATCTCGTCTGTAAGCGCCGACAAGCTCGGAGAGATATTTGGGTTTCTCTCGGGAGACGTCGCGGGGGCGCCGTCTCCGCCCGCGGATCTGCCCCGGGAAGTCGACGAAGTGCTGAGGACGTTTGCCAATCTCTCGGCTAAAGAGGAACTCTCCGATGAAGACAGGAACAGGGTCGCACAGGCCATGGAGGAGTTATTGTCCTATCTGGGGTTCGATTGAGGGATTACGCCCACCAGAATATCTCTTCGTCCAGGTCATCGTCTTCTAACTTTTCCTGTAGTCCACGGGCAATCTTGACCCCGGAGTCCGTCTGCAGGAAGGGGGCCGTGTTGGTAAACCATTTCTTCGCGAGGCCCCTCCCGGACTCGAGGTATTCCAGGGACTGAATAAGTAAATCAAGAAGGTCGGCATCGCGGGCGACTACGAGGATTTTCCCCTTATCTTCTTGAGTTCCCTTCATGAGTCCGGCGAATTCTTCCTGGAGTCCCTCTGGCAGAGCCTCCACCTGGTCTTCGAGTACCCTGGTAGAAACGTAGTCGTCGTCTTCCGCGTATCTCTGGGCTAGCCAGTCCAGGTCACCTGTCCTGCTTTCGGCGATGTCGTGAAACAGGCAAAATGCCGCTGTCCTGTATGGATCAGTTCCTTCAAGAATTGCCAGAAAGAACCCGATAGCGGCGGTCCTGAACGAGTGTTCCGCGACCGATTCAGGTTCCTCAATGCCCAGCCTCAGCCAGCCGGATCTGGGCAGCCTCTTTAACTGTCCCAGCTCGAAAAAAAGCTTTGTTAACCCGTCGAGATCAATTTTCGTCAAACTTATCAACTCCAGCTAGTATGTGGATACAGAAGCGATTGTCCATTCGCTAGATTTTAGAGAGGGGCCGGAAAAAATTCCAGCGAGTTTACCGTGGCGTTCTTTCCAGGAGTTCTTTCCCGTAATCGAACAGGCGTCTGTCGACGGACAATTCACCGTCCTCAGTCACCTTTGCGGCCGCCCGTAGGTTCTCGCTCCAGAGGAAGCGCTCCAGAGCTTTCAGGGTAAGGTCCGTCAATCTGCCATCTAACTCGCCGTCGTAGAAATTCAGCCGCCTCAACACGTCCTGGAGAATGATAACGTCGTTTTGCCGGATTCTCACGTAATTTCTCTTTTCCGGAAGTGTCCATAATGGCTACCTGTCTCTTTTCTCTTTCGGCGTCCTTCTCCAATAGGGCTTGCATGATATCGTCTACCCCAACGTTCTCCTCCAGGAGAGTTATCCCCTTTATTCCGTAGGTCAGGTTGGTATAGGCTTGTGTTGCGATCGCGCCGACGCCGGGTTCAACCCACGGGACGCTCGCCCCGACGGCGAAGAACTTCGATTGCACACCCACGCCGATCCTATCTTCCACTGGATCGTACCCAATCAGGGAGAACGTTGAGTAACGGGTTAATCTGTCCGGGATCATTGTCCTTTCTCCTATATTGCAGTTAAATTCGGCCCCTTCCTTTCAGTTTGGGGTCTAGTGTGTCCCTCAGTCCGTCGCCGATTGGGAAAGTTCTTCCTCTCGAATTGGAATCGACCAATCCCAGACGCTCTTCTTTATCCTGACGACCTGAAAGGTATTCAGGTCACGGACTCCAGGGAGTTGGCCAACGGTATTCGCGAGAAAGTCGTGGAGGTCGTCCAGGTTCCTGTGGAGGGATTCAACCATGAGGTCCTTGGCTCCAACTCCGAGGGCGACGTATCTCACGTTGTCAAAGCCCGCCAGCTTATCGCCGACGTCCTCCTGCTTTCCCGGGGCTACCTTTATAGTTGTGGCTGCCAGCACCGGTACCCCAAGTTTAAGGGGATCGCCAACGGCGAGAATTTTGATGAAACCCGTCTCCAGCAACTTGTTTACGCGCTTACGTACGGTTCCTTCAGAGACGTCCAGCCTGCGCGCTATCTCTCGATAGGCCATCCGCCCGTCTTCGCGGAGATAATCAACGATCTTGCGGTCGACTTCGTCCAGGTTGGTGTAATCTGCACGTTTGTTTGCCATTGCGTCACCTTTACTACTATATACTAACTAAATGCGTACAAATGTCAAATATTATTCCGCAATACGTAAATTGATCTCGGTCAAGGATAAACTTATGCCACCGTGGTGACACTTTTCCTTGTCCAGAGAAAAAAAAAGCGAATCATTAATATGAATGAACTTTACCCAATTAGATCAATGAAAAAGATAATTAAACTGGCGACCGGAATATTATTGGTGTTGTTTGCGCTGTGGATTGGCGCGGGCGAGATAAGCCAGAGGACGTTTGTAAACATCACGTCAATGAAGAAGCCGGAGACGATCGGGCAGGAAAGGCACCTAAAGGGGATCTATTTAAACTCGAGATCGATCTCCGTCGAGAGTACGGACCGGATAATCGATGACCTAAAAGAGCACGACTTCAACGCCGTGGTAATCAACGTTAAAAACGTATCCGGTCAGGTTACTTACTCCTCTCAGGTTGACCTCGCGCGCGAGATCGGCGCCATTACAGGACGTCTCGACATTGAGAAGATAGTTCAGAAGCTTCACAGCAGAGGTATCTACGCTATTGCTCGCCTGACCTGTTTTAAGGACCCGAAACTTGCCGGGTACTGCTGCGGCGGAGGCGCGTGGGCGGACCCCGATAACTCCACGGCGATAAGCTACAACGTCAACCTGGCCCGGGAGGTCTCGAAACTGGGATTCGATGAGATACAGCTAGATTACATCCGTTATTCCGATGGCCCCGGAAAGATCGGAGGAGAATATTCCTACAGGAGTCGGGTGATATCTCAGTTCGTGAAGAGAGTTAGGTCTGCAATTCCCGCGCACGTAAAGCTCTCGGTCGACGTATACGGTAGGACCCTCTGGGATTGGAATTCGAAGAACATAGATCCAATCGGACAGAACCTAGAATATCTCCAGGAACACGTTGATTTCACGTCCCCGATGATATATCCCTCACATTATCAGGACCCCGAATTAGTCTATGACCCTTATAAACTCGTAACTCTGGCCCTTAAGGTGGGTAACTCCCGGCTTGATACGACTATGCGCCCGTTTATTCAGGGTTTCGATAGAAAAGTCCCGAAGGGAATGACGTTAGTCCAATATATTCAGGAACAGCTCAAGGCGCTTCAGGAAAGCGAGCATAAGGGGTTCCTTGTCTGGAACCCCCGGTCAGACTACGACTCTCTATGGAAGGCGGTAGAAACCTTTAATCCATAATTTAGATCTCCAGGGTGAGTCCCCGCGGTTATTCGTCCTTCTTTCCGTTTTTGTCGTCCTCGTTATTGCCGTTTAACGTGTCGTGTATCTGTCTGATTTTCTCGTCGGCCCGCGCGAATATCGTGCCTTCCTTGTATTTTCCGTTTTCCCGCTGGGAGCCGACTTCTTCCCCCGTCAACACGTTAAGTCCTTCGCTGACGGTCTTCACTGTATAGATATGAAAATTGCCTTCTTCTACGGCGTTGATGACTTCTTCGTCGAGCATCAGGTTGTCCTCGTTTTCTTCGGGGATAATGACCCCCTGGTTACCCGTAAGTCCCCGCGCTTTACAGACTTCGAAATAGCCTTCGATCTTCTCCTTTGCGCCGCCGATCGGCTGGATTTCACCCTTCTGGTTGACGGATCCGGTGACTGCTATTCCCTGGTTTATCTCGGCGTCGGCCAGGCTTGAAATGATCGCGTAGAGTTCCGTGCTGGAAGCGCTATCGCCGTCCACCTTCGAGTAACTTTGTTCGAAGGTGATGTTTGCCGTAAGCGATAACGGTTTGTCGTAGGCGAACTTGCTGCCCAAATACCCCTTGAGTATCATGACTCCTTTGGTGTGGCTGCTGCCGGATAGGTCCGCCTCGCGTTCGATGTTGACAACTCCTTCTTTACCCGCGTAGACGTTTGCGGTTATCCGGGACGGCTTTCCGAAGCTGAAATCTCCGGTGTTTAATACTGATAGGCCGGTTATCTGCCCCACTTCCTTGCCCTTGGTATCGATGAAGATCTTGCCCCGGTTGATGTACTCGTGTACTTTGTCGCGGATAAGGCTCTTGCGATTGATCTTTTCTTTCATCGCTTTGACCACGTGCTTTGAACCCACCAGATCAGCTCCCTCCTCCGATGCCCAATAACTCGCTTCCTTGATTAGTTCGGTGATCTCGCTGAATTTGGTCGAGAGTTTCTCCTTGTCCCTGGCCATCTCAGAGGAATATTCGATTACACTGGCGACTCCGGAGATGTCAAAGTGTAGGACCTCAGGGACGTTTTCCGCCTTGTCGCTGATAAACTGGGCGACCCTAGTTTCCTCGTCTCCGTTCCAGTCCATCTCGTAGTCGAAGTCTGACTTAACGTTGAACAGTTTCTGGAAGTCCTCTTCAAAGGTGTTGAGGATGTTGTAAATCCGGCGGTTACCGATGAGGACGACCTTAACTTTCAACGGTATAGGTTCGGGTTGAAGGCCCTTCGTGGAGGCGTACCCTAACATCTGCGCTGCGTCCTCTATTTTGATCTCACCCTGGTTTAGGGCGACCTTGAGGCCTTCCCAGCTCAGGCCGTACCTAAACAGGTTGTCAGCCTTGAGGACTAAGTACCCCCCGTTGGCCTCGTGCAGGGCCCCCGGTTTGATCATTGTAAAGTCCGTTGACATCATTCCGAATTGTGCCTTTTTTTCTACCGCCCCAAACAGGTTGGGGTAGGTGGCGTTCTCTTCGACTACGACCGGAGCCCCGCCAACGTCGCAGTTGTCTATCAGGACGTTCACGCGGTATTTGGTAAATTGGTCCTGCCCCTGGGCTATCTGGACGATTCCACCGGCACCCTTGCCACTCGAGTTGTCATTGACGAAGTCGTCGATGTTGTTCAGGATATCTTCCTTTACGGAGTTGAGATAGTTTAGGGCCTTCTCGTTGTTCTCGTATTTTCCCATCAGTTTCCTGAACATTGGGTCAAGGAGAAACGAGATAGCTTCCTTTTTTAGGTTCTGAACGTTCTCGGTGCGTTCCTCTTCAACCTCCATGACCTGCTGCATCGTTTCCTGGATTAGTTCTTGCAGTTCTTCCTGTTGTTCTTCCAGTCGTTCTCGCCTCTCTTCCTCCAGTTCGTTGAAATCTTCCTGGGCCATAGGCTCTCCGTCCTCGGATTTAGGTACGGTGTTTAACCCGAACGGGGTCCTCTGAAGGATAAAACCCCTCTCCGAGGTCTCTTGCTCGAGTTGCTCGAATAGTTCCTGTTTTTTCTGGTTGTACTGGTTGTTTATTGCCTCCTTCCTCTTCTTATATTCCCCGGACTCGAGTTTGTCGGAAATACCATCTTCGAGGTGGCTGACGAGTTCGTTCATGTCGTCCCGGAACTCGCAGCCCTTACCGGCTTCTAGTTCTAAATATTGGGGCTTGTCCGGGTCTTCAAAATTATGCACGTAGACGATGTCGGGCGGCTGTTCCTCTTCCTTGCTAACCTTATTGAGAAACTTGTTGACGGCGGACGTTTTACCGGTGCCAGGTTGACCGGCAACGTATATGTTGTAGCGGTTTTCGTGATCCTTGACGCCCAGCCCGAGTTCAATTGCCTTCAACGCCCTATCCTGCCCGATTATATCTGTAAGTGGCTCAAGTTCTTCAGTAGACTCGAAGGAAAAGTCCTCCGTAGAACAAATTCTGCGTAGGTCTGATGATCCAAGTTCTCTGGTCATGATTAATTAGTCCTCCTCGGGGAAAATGGTAATGAAGAGAGCGGGCCAGTTCAATTGTAGGGTTTAGTCCTTCTGGACCACGCTTAAGCCGTCAACTGCTATCGCTGGAGCTTTCAGGTCTCCCCCGACCCATTGGGACTCGCTTGCCAGCACGAGGTCCCTCTCCAGGAGGTCAAAGACGTTGCCCGCGATCATCGTGTTCTTTATTCGCCCGGAGATTGCCCCATCTTCGATCCTGTACCCAACAGATACGTTGTTGGAAAATTCTCCCGAGAGAACGTTGCCCTGGCCGAGACCGAGGACCTGATCGACGAGGAGGCCCCGATCTACGTCGGAGATTATCTTTCCAAATGACCTATCACCAGGTGGAATCACCACGGTAATTGGGCTCGCGTCTGGTTGGGAGCGGAAGTCAGAGCCTCCCCTTATACCCCCTTTTGTCCCGTTTCCCGTTGGCTCCTCGCCCGCGAGGTAGGCAGACCTAACGTCGTAGAGAAAACCGTTGACTACGCCTTCATCGAGAAGTTTCTTTTCGGACGTGGGGACCCCCTCGTCGTCAAAATTCCTGTTGAACGGTGAGTCGGGGAATACACCCCCGTCCAGCAGGGAAAAGCTCGAGTCCGCGACCTTTTTTCCTTTCTTGTCGCCGAGCTTGGACGTGCCCTGGTAGACGTTCATTCCATTGAACCCCGTCAATAACGGAAGCAGCAGGACGGTAAGTCCTCTCGGGGTAAATATGACCGGATACCTTCCGGTAGGAAGCTTAGTCCGTAGTCCCGCCCACTTAAGGCGCTGTTTGATTCTTTCCAGGAGGCCATCGACGTCCAGGTTCCCGAGGGATGCCGCCTGGCAACTGTCGTAGAAACTGAAAATATCCTCGGTCCCGACGAGCTTCACGTCGACCGAGATAGATATCGAGGAGCGCCTCTCCGACAGGTCGAGGCCATTGCTGTTAGCTATTCTGATCCGGTCCGAGGACCTCTGCAGACTCACGTTTACGTCAAGTTCGCTGTCGAACTCGGTAATCTCATCGATGACGCGTTGACCCATCTCCATGATTTGTTCGGGAGATAGCCGGGCAGTCTCGCCGTCGAACGTCTCCGAGCTCCCCGTCTTTTGCGGCTCGGGGAAACTAAACTGGACCTCTTCTCCGATCCCTGCTGTCTCCAGCGCGCGACTGACGATTTCCTCTCCGTCTCCAAGGTCTGTTCCCGTCGAGAACCCAAGCTGGCCCTCATCTATGACCCTCAGAGCGGCACCGGACGTCTCGTAAGACTTGACGGACTCCAGTTCTCCGGCCGTAAACTTCACGGGGACCGACTGGCTTTCGATTTGGAATACCTCCGCGCTCTTAGCTCGTTTGCTCGCTTTTTCCAGTAATTTCATCATCTACCACCCACAGTCAGGTTCTTGATCCTTATATGAGGCGAGCCGGTTGTGACCGGCAGAGGAAACTGTCCGTCCTTACCGCAGCCGCCTCCTGAACCGATAATCTCCAAGTCATCTCCGATACCCACTATATTTCCCAGGGTCTCAAAGATGTTTCCCGTCAGGACGACGTCCTTGAGTACGGGACCCAGCTCGCCGTCTTCAATTAACCTGCCCCGGCCCGCGCTGAACGTAAACTGTTCGAGTTGCGTTTGGCCGCCGTAGGCGTCCTGGGCGTATATGCCCTTATCAATAGAACTCAGCAGGTCTTCAAAGCTCTCGACCCCCCCTTCGATATACGTGTTTGTCATCCGGACTATCGGTTCGTGACGATAGGATACGGCGCGTGCGTTGCCGGTTGGCTTACCGCCCATTTTTGCCGCGGTCTCACGCGAGTGGAGGAAGTTGTTTAACCTGCCGTCTTTAATTAAGTAGGTCTTCTGGCGGAGGACGCCCTCGTCGTCGAAGGTCGTATTGCCCCTCCGGCCGGGGATGTATCCCTTGTCGACTACGTTCAGGTCCTCGGGGCCAAATTGTTTTCCAATCTCCATAATCTCCTGTAGTCTATCGTTCTTGTAGAAGTGATCGGCCTCGCACAGGTGTCCGAACGCCTCGTGAATAAATACCCCCGCTAGTTTGGGGTTTAACAGGACCGTATATTCCCCGCCCCTGACCGGTTCCGCGTCCAGGAGTTCCAATGCCCGCCGGGCCACACCTGTCGCCATATCTTCTCTGCCTGTAACCAGTTCAAACCCGGTAGCCTCGCCCACTGAATCGTGTGCAACCTGCGGGCTACCGTCATCTGACTTTGCCACAGAGACCAACGATAGGACCACGTCGGGTACGCTCTGTCTTATCCTGGTACCCTCCGTGTTTGCGTAGGTAAGTTCCCGGTAGGAATCGCTGTACAGGGCCTTTGTCGACTTGATCCTTTTGTCGAAGTTCAGGATCAACTCGTTGTAACTCTCAAGGAGTTTCCGTTTCTCTTCCAGTGGTATCTTCCGAAAGTCCCTCTCGAGTTCGGGCTGAATTGACTCCTCTTCGACCGGCGTATCCGCGAGTTCTACAGGCTCACTCAGGTAAGAGGATGCGGTCCGCGCTACCTGAGTTGCTTGATCGACCTTATCTCCCAGTTCTTCGGTTGAATTGAACGTGGCTATTCCCCAGCCGCCGGAAACGAGCGTCCTAACTATCCCGCCCGACTCGACTGAGGAATCGAGGTTAATTAGGTCTTCTTTCTCGTACTTTACCGTGTCCCGGAATTCTTTTTCCAGCCGTATTTCCGTATAGTCTCCTTCGCTTCTCCCCAGCGCTTCTTCAATATTATCGTACAAGTTTATCTCCTCCACTTCCTGTTGGAATCCGACGTGAATCTAACTATAATGAATGACAATCTAAGAGGCAAATTTGTTAGGGCAGGATCCCGAAAGGACCCCGTCTATTTGCCCGATTACCAGTAGTCATACCGCGTCGAGGGGCAACGAACTGGAGGTAAGGGTATAAGTGGACGTATTTTTTAATTCCTTTGTTACTGTATCGCAGGCGGTACTGGAAATATTCGTCCTTGGCCTGGCGGGATATATCCTCTCCCGGTTTAACTTTTTGTCGCAGGAGGGTCTGGACGACGTCGGCAAGGTGGTTATCTATTTCACGCTTCCGGCGCTCATCGTTTCTAACTTCCTCGGCAAGGCCGATCTTGGGGCGGTAGGGACCTGGTGGCTCTATCCAGTCGGGACGTATTTATTGATTACGGTCAGCGTCGGAATAGGGTTATCGGTGACTGGTTTCCTGGAATGGCCGGAACGGCGCCAGTTTGCTGCGTTAATTGGATTTCCAAATATGGGCTATCTCCCTCTTGCGTTGACCGCTACTCTCCTGGCCGAGCCCGCCAGGTCTGAGGCTTATCTGGTCATTTTCTTGATCGTTATGGGCCTATCGACGGCCCTGTGGTCGCTGGGGGTTGGTCTTATCTCAGGAAAGTTTGTCAACATCTGGGGTTTCGTCAAGAGTGTCGCCACCAATCCCCCTTTAATCGCTATAGCTGTTTCTATCGTCCTCCTGTTATTGGGGTGGGAGGTGTACGTCCCCGACCTAGTCGTGGATACGGCTTCTTTCGCTGGAAGCATCACGGTTCCGCTGATAATGATCGTCCTCGGGGGACAGCTGGCCAACATTCACGGCGCGTCGAAAGGTTACCCTGGCGCAATTAGCCTGGTCATCTTCCTCAAGTTAATCATCTACCCGGCCCTGGCGCTACTGGCTATTTATTTCGTCAGACCTCCGGAGTTAATTGGCTTCGTCCTGCTGCTTGAATCGGCGACAACTCCTGCTACGAATCTGGTGATCATCGGTCGGCATTACGGGGAGGAGACCGGACTCCTCAACCAGGGTCTGTTCTATAGCTACCTCTGTGCCCTGGTGACTATCCCCGCGTTTATCTCCTTATTCCGGCTTATTTACTCGTGATGGCCGGTCCGTGGAGGTGAATATTATGTTAGCGCTGGGCCTCGTTGTCTTCTTCCTGTTTAGCTTAGCTGGGTTGATGATGATACCGCTTGGTCTGCCCGGTACTTTCGTCGTCGTTGCGGGTTCGGGGCTGGCCGGGTTGATGACGGGCTGGGAAGTAATCTCGGTCCCCTGGGTATTTCTCTTCCTTGGCTTAGCTGTGCTGGGGGAACTTTTGGACCTGGGGGTCAGCGCACTGGGCGTTAAGAGCCTTGGCGCCAGCGGGAAGAGCATGACAGGCGCTCTCGTTGGAAGCATTGTGGGGGCAATCGTTGGCACACCTTTGCCCGTCGTCGGAAACGTGGCCGGAGCGTTCGTTGGGGGGTTCCTCGGAGCGCTGCTGGTGGAACTCGCGATTACGGAAGACATCCGGCAGGCACTCAAGAGCGGTTTTGGAGCGTTCCTGGGTAAGGTTTTTGGTTCACTGCTGAAGGTTGCCATCGGGGTGATGATGATAGTTAAGGTTACCATTGACGTAATATAATTTGTTGAACTTGGGAGGTTATCTGGATGGAGGTTAATGATTTCAGTCTGCGTAATTACAGGGTCTTCTTTATCGACATGGACGGAGTGATAGTAAGATCAAATCAGCCCATCGAGGGAGCTTCAGAGGGGGTCAAGAAGTTACGGGAACTCGGTGAAGTTTACGTGTTATCGAATAACTCTACCCGGTCTCGACGTTCTTTTGCGGAAAGATTGAGGCGAGTCGGAGTTGACCTCCCCCCTGCTTCGATAATTAATAGCTCCTTCATCGCTTCTCGGTACCTGCTCGAAGAGTTTGGGGGGATCGACGTCTATCCCGTTGGCGAAGAGGGGCTTGCGGAGGAATTAGAGGCCACGGGAAACCGAGTCCTTGAGCCAGAGAGGGCAGAGGTTGTAGTTGCCGGCATGGACAGGGGAATATCCTACGACAAACTTGCTGGAGCACTCGAGGCGTTGAACGGAGGCGCGAGATTTTACGCCACCAACACGGACAAGACCTTCCCCACGCCTGAGGGTGAGAAGCCCGGTGCGGGTGCGACCGTCGGAGCTATCACGGGTATGGGTTTTCCGCCGGATAAGGTGATGGGTAAACCCTCGAGGGTAGCTGCGGAGATCGCGATGGAAGTTGCAGGAGTATCCTCGCCGTCGGATTGCCTCGTGATCGGAGACAGGGTTGAGACAGACATTCTCATGGCAAAAAGGGCGGGAATGGACTCGGCCTTAACCCTCAGCGGGGTCGACAACTCGTCCGGGGACGCCGTCGGGGCTGAAGCCGCCGATCCCACCCTTACCGTCAATAGCCTGGCTGAATTAGCCAAGGAATGGAGTTAATTCTTATCTCCTCGCGAAGGGCTTTAGCTGATTGAACAGGTACTCCAGCCGCACTCCACGCACTTGTTGCACCCACCCTCGTGGATGACCTTGCCGCCGCATTCCGGGCATACTTCCAAATCGTCCACTTGATTGAGGGGATGAGTGGGGTCGCTGATGTAAGTCTTTGACTCGTCCTCCTTCTTCCCCTGGTGGTAGTTAAGTGACTCCGAGAGGTCCACTTCCGGAGATATCCCGGAAAGTTCATTCAGTTTTTCCCGCGAGAAATCACTGGGGGTCAGTTTCTTTTCCAGAGCGCCGTTACCCTCCATGTTCAATACCTGTTTGGACTTCGATCCGTCCCGGTAAACGGTAAGTCCCTTTAACCCAAGTTTATGGGCGATAAGGAAGGAATTGAGCACGTCCTCGGTGGTGGCGGTGTTTGGCATGTTTATGGTCTTGGATATGGACGCCGAGACCCACTTTTGCCACATTGCCTGCGCCATCAGGTGATCGGCGTAGTGTATATCCAATGCGGTGACGAAAACTTCCTTGAGGTCTTCGGGGACCTCATCGACCCCGACCAGACTCCCATAATTATCGGTTATCCTGGCGAGCAGTTGATCGCTGTATAGGCCCATCTCCTTCAATTCCCTCTCGAATATCTCGTTGGCGTAGTAGAAATCTCCGGCTGTAACGTTCTTCTCGTACGCCAGCGAGAACTCGGGCTCGATACCGTGGGAGGTGTCAGCGATCATCGAGATGCTCCCCGTAGGTGCTACCGTGGTCGTCATACCGTTCCTGATTCCGTGTTCCAGAATCCTTTCGATGAGCCCGTCCCAGTCCTCCGCATGGTCGTCCGACTCGTAGTACTCGGCGACGGGAATTTCCCCCTGCGGGTATTCCGATTGCTCGTAGACTGGGAAGACGCCCCTTTCTTGTGCCAGTTCGACAGATTCGTCCATTGACACGTACGAGAGCTTCTCGGCCAGTTTACCCATGAGTTCGAATCCCTCTTCGGAGTTATACGGTATTTCCTTCTCGTAGAGCAAATCGGAAAGCCCCATGACTCCCAGGCCGATTTTTCTCGATTCCTTGGTTGACTTCTCTATCTTCTTCAGCGGGAAGTTGTTCATGTCCAGCACGTTATCGAGGAATTTCGTCGCGCTCCTGATCGTTTTCTCGTATCCGTTCCAGTCGAAGCTATCCCCGTCGACGAAACTATGAAGGTTTATCGAGCCGAGGTTACAGGACTCGTAGTCGTAGAGTGGTTGCTCCCCGCAGGGGTTGGTCCCGCCGATCTTTCCCTTGGCCGGTTCCAGAACGTTATATTCGTTGATCCTGTCGAAGAAAATCATTCCCGGGTCTGCTGATTCCCAGGCGGAGTGGGCAATTAATTCGAGTACCGCCTTCGGGTTTTCCCTGGCTACTGTCTTGTCGGTCCTGGGGTTGACGAGCTCATAGGTACTCTTCTCTTCGTCCTGGAGGGCGTCCCAGAACCGCTCGTTTGTTCCAACCGAGATGTTAAAGTTCTCCAGTTCTCCTTCCTGGCTCTTTACGTCGATGAAATCCTTGACGTCGGGATGGTCAATGTTGAGTATCCCCATGTTTGCCCCACGCCGTTTTCCGCCCTGTTTGACGACGTCGGTAACTGTGTCGATGATCCTCATGAACGAGAGAGGTCCCGAAGCTACTCCGGAGGTTGACGCCACGATGTCGCCCTCGGGCCTGAGTCTGGAATAGTTAATTCCCACCCCGCCACCGCTCTGGAATATCAGGGCCGCATCCTTGGATGCGTCCATAATCTTTCCCATGTCGTCTTCTATGGGAAGTACGAAGCAGGCGCTTAGCTGTCCGAGCCTCGTGCCCGAATTCATCAAAGTGGGGCTGTTGGGCAGGAACTGCTGGTTAACCATCAAGTTGAAGTACCGTTCCCAGTTCCCCTGGTAACTGTCGAAGTGCCCCTCGTCAAACAGCGTAAGCAGGTCTTTGAACTGAACCTTCATCTGACCGTTCTCGGCCAGTTCGATGTAAAGCTCGGTCAGGGCTTTGAAGGCCCATTCGTTGATGAAATGGTTGTTGAAGTTGTACCTGTTCCCGTATTCGTGGAAGTCTTCAAGGTAACTATCAGCCTTATGGTTTTTGTTATGTCCGCCCTCTTTTTCAAAGACCCTGTCGTCGCGCAGTATGTCAGGTATCGTGACTGTGGTTGCTACACGCTCGAAGAGTTCCTCGGGTGATTCCACTATCTTGCCGTTCCTGTCTCTGAGCAGGTAGCGAGAGGCAAGCACCCGGAGCGCTTTTAGGCTAAATTTCTTTCCGATCTTGCCGAGCTGTGATTTGTTTAACAGTTTCTGTTTTTCCCGGCGACGCTGGCGGTGTTCCTGGCGATAGAGAATGTAGGCCTTTGCTGTGGAAGAGTGCCCCTCTTCAATAAGGACCTTTTCCACGGCATCCTGGATGTCTTCAACCTCAGGGATTGCCTCCTCTCCGTAGATCTCTTGCAGGTCTTCAGAAACCTTTGACGCTAGTTCCTTTGCCTCCTCTAGACTACCGGAACCCACTGCCTGTGAGGCCCGATAAATTGCGTTGCTTATCTTTCCTTCGTCGAAATCAACAATAGATCCGTCTCTTTTTTGAACTTTTTTGATATCCACTTTTTCCACCTCGGTATAAATAAAGTTTATTCAAAATGATGACATATACAAGAACGGTATATTGAATTATGATCGGAGGTAACGACCTATGATAGGGAATATTTGGGCACTTTTAGTTATGACTTCCTTCCATTGGGATTTAAGGGTTGTTGTCACTTGCTGTGGATTTGGGTACACTTTTTCAACCATGAAACAGTATTACCTAGAAACGGACGGTAGAGTGTTCCTCCTGAGGCGGAACGGTAAGTACGTCTTTCCGTCACGACGAGAGGAAGTCCCGTTTTCGTTTACGGAAATGAAGACCATCAGCCTGGGGGAGCACGAAATAATATACTGTGAACCCGTTCTCGAGGACCATCCTTCGGACTGGGTGCACAAGGAAGACGTCCCACTCAGGGATGACGTGGATAGAGTTGTCCGTAAGGCCATCAACTACTCCCTTCCCCGAATCGTCGTGGAGGGAATCACCAGGAACGAGGCGGGTGAAGTACTCATGGTCAAGCCGTCCCGCGGATACAACAAGGACAGCTGGACTCTACCAGGCGGGTTCCTCGTTTACGGCGAGTCGCCGGAAGAAGCGATCCTCCGTGAGACCGCAGAGGAGATCAGCGTCGAGCCGGCCATCTCCGAACTCGTATACGTATATAGCGCTATAGGGGAGGAAAACAGCTACCAGTGGTTGGTTTTCTTTTTCCGGGTCGAGCTCCCCGAGAACGGCGAGATCAAGCCAAGCCACGAGATCGTGGAGACAAGGTGGTTCCCTCCGGAGAAAGCCCCGACCGCCATAAATAGCCCCGTAATGAGAGAGGGGTTCAAGCGCGCCTGCCAGAAGTAAGTTCCCCTCTATCCTATCTGGCGTAAATGCTGTGCTTTAGCAGTTTAAGCTGGTCCATGGACGATTCGATGCCATTTATCTTCTTCTGCAGTGTCTTAGAGATCTTATCAAGCTCTTTGTTGCAGTAGCTTTTTAACAGGTCGTTTGTCCATTCCTTCGTCGCCTTCTTGGTGTCAAGCTCTCCAGTTTTATCCTTTAACTTGCTGACTTGAGAGTCCAACTTATCCTCTAACTGATTGAGTTTCCCGGTCAGGTCGTTTTTTGTCTGGGTGATTAGAGACTTCTGCTGATCCAGGTTCGTGGTAAGCTTCTCCACCTTGGTTGCCAGGTCGTTTTGGTCTCCTTTGACCTGGTCCAGCTTCTTTTCCAGTTCGTTGTAATTTGCCGAGACGTTATTAATTTCCGAATCCAGCTGCCCGTCAGTTTTCTTCAGCTCGGTTACCCGGCTTTTAAGGTTATTCTGGTCTGTCTCCAGATCCTTTATTTCTCCCTGGAGGTGTTTTGTTTCTTTCCCCAACTGGTCTGCCAGATCCGAGGCCTTCCCTTTTAGGGTGCTTAACGAGGAATCCATATCCTTCAATTCACCCTTAATCTCGCTCACGAAGTCATTAAAGTTCTTCTTCAAATTGCTGTCGGCCCCGGCAAACCTCGCCCGCTGGTCGCTCATTTCGGAGGTGAGATTTTCTATCTTCTTTCCGAGGTCTTCGTCTTGTTCGGAAAGTTTCTTGACTTCCGCTTTCAGCTGTTTATCGATATCCTCGTATTTCTTCTCCAGAGATGAGATTCTCTTGTCCAGGTTTGACACCTTCTCTTCCAGCGCGGAAAGCTTTTCGCTTACGTCGTCCTTAAAACCCGATAGCTCGGAGTCGAGTGATTTTACGTTTGATTTCAGGTTTGACTGCTCGGACGAAAGGGAAGAGATCGAGGACTTGTTCTGTTCTGCCTGTTGCGACAGCGAAGAGACCGTTTCCGTGAGAGATTTGAGCTGATCCTCTTTCTTATCGAGTTCGTTTTTCACGGACTCGATTTCAGCGAGCAACTTCTTTTTCACGCTATCTACCTCTTCCTGGAGCTGGCTATCTTTTCCCTGGAGGCTGGATATCTGGGACGACAGGTCGTTTTTCAGCTTGGATATCTCGTTACTGGCGTTCGTTTGGGACTGGGCGACCTTCGACTCCAGGTTCTCGTTCTTGGAAGCGAGTTCCTCGACTTTTTCTTTAAGATCAGATATCTTCTTGTCTGTGGCTTGGTCCTGGCCCTTAAGGTCGGTCAACTGGCCCGAGATATCTTTCTTTAACTTGTCTAAGTCTGAACTCAAACTCGACTGGGACTGGGCGACCTTCGACTCCAGGTTCTCGTTCTTGGAAGCGAGTTCCTCGACCTTTGTCTTGATTGCATCTATCTCCTTATCCAGGGAACCGTCCTTCCCCTTCAGGGCTTCCAACTTGTTGTTGATCTCCTTCTCCAGATCTGACACCTGCGTGCTTACGGTGGATCTGGTCTCTTTTAGCTCTGATTGAAGGCTCGCGTCATTTGACTCTAACTCTTGGATTTTTTCCTCAAGTTCAGCGAATCTGTTTTGGATAATTTTTGTCAGCGCCACCCTTACTCGGTCCGTCTCCTCCGATAAGGATTTTAAGTCACTTGACAGGCCGTTGACTTTTTCTATTAAGCTGGCGTGCTCCTCCGTAAGTCGGGAGAGCTGATCCTTCAGTTTCTCGATGGCCTCGTCACCTTTTTTGTGCGAGGATTTAAAGTCGGCAAGCTCTTTCGAAAGGTCCGTTACATTCTCGCCCTGGTCGTTCAGTTGACTGGTTAATTCTTCAGTTTTTTTCTCTACCTTGGCGAAGTTTCCGGTAACTGTACCTTTAAACGTCTCTAACTCCCCCTGGAGGTCCTCCATCGATTTCCCGAGATCGTTTATCTTATCCGTCAACTTGCCTCTAGTTTCCTTAAGTGATTTCTCCATTGTACCGGTAGTCTCTGCCAATTCTTCGGTAGTCTTCTTTAGGTCCGCAAGGGTCGTTTTAGCGTTTGAGAGCTGGCCGTCGAGGTCGTTGATTTTTGTTGATAGGTCTTCGCTCTCCTGTTCAAGGTTTTCGACTTGCTTTTCCCAATCCCCCGTCACGACGCTCGTCTCCGCTTCGAAATCGGCAAATGATTGTTGAAGGTCCTGGAGCGTCCCCGATATCTCCTCCTGAGCAGCCTGCAGCGAGGACAGGGTTGACGATTGGTCAGAGTTCTCTTGTTTTACTTCGGCTACCTGTTCTTCCAGCGTGCTGTTATTCCCCGATACGTTATTTAAACGCCCGTTGAAAGAGATGCCCACGTACAGCAGCCCGCCTATTGTCATCAGAATCAAACTGTAAACGACGATTTTGCCCAGTCTGGTCATAAGGATCCCACCCCTTTGCCGACTTTGGTCGAGAAAATGTCTCTATCGGAAGAAAGAGTATGTTTGAAGGGCTGGGGTAAAGACACGGCCTCCCGGAAATGCCCCAGCAATCGATACCTCCTGTTTCCAATAATTAAGTTTTAATAACAAAAAAACTTCCATATTTTGATATAAAGTGATGTCATCAGTAGCTCTCTCTTTACATTATGTATAAATTGAACGATTTGTCAAACTAATAACACCCTTCAGATAATCCTTTGGTGGCCCCGGAAGCCGTGCCCTGCTAACACGTAAACCTGTCTCTGCCCCGGAACTGTGAAACGTGAGAGATAGGCTATATAATAGTGAGGTGGAGGTGGTTGGAAGCAATGAAGAAGATATTTTCCGTTGAAATTAGCGTCGTCGTTCTCCTCTTTCTCGTTGGCCTGGTTTTTCCCGGCCCCTCATATGCCTTTGGGGAACCGGATTTAAGAATTACCGATATAACTTTTTCTCCGAACGACCCCAGGCCGGGAGAAGTGGTTTCTATTACCGCAAGTGTCCGGAATCAGGGGTCATCCGACGCCGGGCGTTTTTACGTAAGGATTTATGTGGACGGGGAAAGAAAGGACTATGAAGCCGTCTCATTTGGCCTAGACGTAGGCGAGAGCGAGGACCTGGGGTTTTCCTGGACGGCAGAAGCCGGCCAGCACGAGATCGAGGTGATCGCAGACGATCCGTTTGATAGGATAAATGAATCGAACGAAGACAACAACAGTTACGTGAGATACATCTCCGTCGCCCCACCTGCTACCGGCGGGGCTGCAGGGGATATTCGGATTGCCGTGGCCAGTTTTACGGACAAGAGCAATTCAGGGTTTGCCAACGTGAGTAACGGGGTATCGGATTTGGTCGTTCAAAACCTCGTGAATAGTGGGTTTCAGGTTTTGGAACGCCAGCAGATAGAATCCGTCCTTCTTGAGCAGCAGTTCAACCCGGCCAATACGTCAGACCTCGCCCGGGCAAGTCGGATTGCAGGGGCTGATGCGCTGATCGTCGGGAGCGTAACGGGAATCGACGTTGATAAGAGTAGGATCGACCTTGGCTTTTTGTCCGTTACCGGGGCTACTGTAAGAGTTGACCTTTCATTTCGGGTAATCAGCGCTTACACAAGCCAGATCCTCGCTGCCGACTCCGTATCGGCGACGGCCGAGGGTCAGACTGACGCCTCGTTTAACTTTGGAACGATAGTCAGTTCTCTATCCCAGACCAGTCAGAACGTTTGTACCGGGGGGTTCAAGGTGAGCAAGAGCACCTATTATCAGGGAGAGGTAATTACCGTTGGCTACCTTGATACATCACCTCCAACGGCGTTTACCGTTCAGTTCTCCGGCCCTAGCGGTCCTGTTGGACCTTCGACCTTCTCCAATTACAGGACCAGCAGTCCGTCAAACCCCTGCGTAACCTGGAGCTGGAACCCCCCTGGACCGCTGACGCCTGGAAACTATACCGCCAATATATACACCGTCCCGCCCTGGACCCCACTACCTGTGGGTCCGATCAACTTTCAAGTTTCCTCCGGGTCCGCTCCTCCGAGCTGGGTCGGACAGATTACTTTTGGGACGAAACAGTTTCAGGACAGCGTAGTTGGCGATGCCGTGGATAAAGCTCTATCCAAGTTGGACTCCTCGCTCGCTGGTACCCTGAACACCTCAGCGATGACTTTGTTGAATCAGCGAGAGGAGTTTTCCGGCCCCCAGATGTCCGGAGAGGGCGAAGGAACTGAGCCCCAACCTGGAGAGGGCGGACCCTCTGGCCTGAAATGCAGGGTGGTTAGCTTGGAGGGGGATGATAGCGTGATCCTCGCCGGAATCGAGGTCGAATGCGGTGAAAGTTCCGGTCTCAAAGAGGACGACATATTCTCCATTTATCCGGCCTCACAGGTTAACGACCCGGATACTGGAGAGTTACTAGAAATAATACCCAGCACGGACGAACCGATTGGAAAGGTAATCCTTACCGGTATCTACGATAGGATATCCAGAGCGCAGATTATCGGGAATTTTTCTGTCCAGGTCGGTGATCTGGCGATATTGAAGGAGTGATCGGGCGGGGGAGTTTACACGCTAAATCCTTTGCAGAAATAGGGATAAATCTCAGGGGATGCCGATCCCTCAGCATCCCCTGATTTCTTCTCAGCGGCCAACTACTTCTTCTTTATCAGGGACCTTCCCTCCTCTATGATCTCTTCGATTTCCTTCTGGACGTCTTGGGGTAAGGACTTTTCCTCTCCCTCCTCCAGCAACCTCTTCGTCTTCTTTCTGGCTTCTTCCACGGAGTAGTTTCTCTCCCACTTGTCGTCGCCTATCCTACGAATCAGTTCCGGGGTCATCAGTTCCTCCCTGAAGTGCTCGAACGTGTGTTTCTCTCTTAAGTAGTCCCCTCCATGTTTTACGTTCTCGATGACGTCGAGGGCGATTGACTCCTCGTCGGTGGTGAGGCTCCTTACCGTACGCTTTGCCATCTCCGCGATCTCGTCGGTCAGCGCCAGCAGGTTCAGCGTCCCCAGGTCACCAGCTCCGGCAAAGGAGAGGTCGTGGATCAGGTTCTGTCCGCCTAAGATAGCCCCGTATAGTGTCAGGGCCGTCTCCACGCCCGCCTGGTAGTCTACGGCGTAGGAATTAGTGCAGCCGCCGGTCCCGTAGATGGGCATCTCGATTAGGTCTCCCCATACTCCGGTTGCCGACTGGACTATAAGCGTCTCCGGTGAGAAGTAGGTATTAAGTGCCGTCCGCATGTCCATCATCAACGGCGAGGCGCCCAGTATAACCGGGGTCCCGGGGTTGTTTAGCTGGGCAATTACGTTTCCTCCCATTGACTCCGCGAAGGCCTGTGCGAGCGTGCCCGCTAAAGTCATGGGGGCAGTGGCCCCGGCCTTCTGGGCCGGATACCAAAGTAAGGGGAGCCCCACGTCCGTCCACCTAAGCAGCACCTCGAGGTTTTCCCGTCTGAAGGAGAGCGGGGAGACGGGCTCGGCGTACATGGTTACCAGCTTCTTCTCGGACAGCTTATCTCTGCCCCCGGCGACCGCGGCAATCATGTCTATCAACAGGTCAGTAAGTTCGCCTCCGTACCAGTTGACTACCGCGCCATGCTTGGTGCTATTTGCCAGCACTGCGTAGAGCTGGTGGAAGCCTAACATGGGGTCCTCAGTCAGGGTAAATATTGACCAGACCACGTCGATGTTGTCGAGCCGGTCGCCCAGCTTGACGGCATCGGCTAAGTCCTCCTTTGTCGCCTTCCTTCTCTCGTCCGTTACGTGGTCGAGCACGGAAGTGGTCCCCGTCCCCGCGGTGAAGTAAGATTTATTGTGGTCCAGAACGAAGTCGTTTTCCCCGTCCCGGCCATTCATGGTGAACGAGGACGGGGCCTTATTGAGTGAGCCCTCAAC
>JAGYME010000089.1 GCA_018400715.1 Candidatus Bipolaricaulota bacterium | reverse complement strand
ACAAATAAATTATGGCTCAACGATGAGGGTTCGTAGCCTACCTATGAGGGATTGAAACTGTTTGTCCTCCGTTGTACGATTGCGATGGAACTCAGTTCGTAGCCTACCTATGAGGGATTGAAACCTAATCTTAGTGATGCTGGCTCGTTAGCTGTAAAGGGTTCGTAGCCTACCTATGAGGGATTGAAACTCGCGAGAAATAGCGCACAAACAGCACCAACGATAGCGTTCGTAGCCTACCTATGAGGGATTGAAACCTGCTAATCTAGGAACCATTACAGCCGGAACAATTACGTTCGTAGCCTACCTATGAGGGATTGAAACAGGGTTTTGCCGAGGCAGGCAATAACGGAGTAAAGAGTTCGTAGCCTACCTATGAGGGATTGAAACGCGTAGTGATCGAATCGCCCAGCTTTCTGATCGCAGGGTTCGTAGCCTACCTATGAGGGATTGAAACTACGCTGTAGGAACAATAGCGAAATTGGTCCCGGCCCTGTTCGTAGCCTACCTATGAGGGATTGAAACCAGGCATGGGCGGCGGTGCTGCCGATACAACGAAAGAGTTCGTAGCCTACCTATGAGGGATTGAAACACAATCTCATCCACCATGTCCGTAAAGCTCTGCTTGTTCGTAGCCTACCTATGAGGGATTGAAACGCTGATAGAGGTGAATCAGTCAAAACCGCGCTAGAAGTTCGTAGCCTACCTATGAGGGATTGAAACCTAAGACAAAGAAGACACATTGGAAGAGCGTGGCGGCGTTCGTAGCCTACCTATGAGGGATTGAAACTTATGCGAGCACGCACGATTACTTCCAGAAAGGGGAGTTCGTAGCCTACCTATGAGGGATTGAAACGAGCTTATGAATATGGGAATCGAGGATGGCGTCAAGGTTCGTAGCCTACCTATGAGGGATTGAAACCGGAAATGTTTGCAGACAAGGAGTTTAGTGAGGCATGGTTCGTAGCCTACCTATGAGGGATTGAAACCGATAAACAGCCGGTGACGCTAGAAGAAGATCTAGGGTTCGTAGCCTACCTATGAGGGATTGAAACTGGCATGGACAGCACCTAAGACAGATTGGACGAGCCCGTTCGTAGCCTACCTATGAGGGATTGAAACCCATCTGTCGTAGCATCTCACGACTATGAGAGTCAAGGTTCGTAGCCTACCTATGAGGGATTGAAACTGGCAATCACGAGGTGAAATGGGAAACCGAGAGAAAGGTTCGTAGCCTACCTATGAGGGATTGAAACAAGGCAGTCGCAGGAATTGACACGGTGGCAATCGAAGTTCGTAGCCTACCTATGAGGGATTGAAACTCAACGGTGACTTCACACTCAACGCTGACGAACAACGTTCGTAGCCTACCTATGAGGGATTGAAACACCTATTAGGGCATGACTGGAGCAAGACGATATAGGGTTCGTAGCCTACCTATGAGGGATTGAAACAAGTGGATCCACGAGAACAGGGCGCGGCTATCCGAGTTCGTAGCCTACCTATGAGGGATTGAAACATGAGTACGGCGTGATGGACGATTACACGCGGACCAGTTCGTAGCCTACCTATGAGGGATTGAAACTCAACCATACCAGCATCGTCTGACTTCATGCCGATCGTTCGTAGCCTACCTATGAGGGATTGAAACTCACATTGAACAAGGACTCTGCATCACTTCGCCCAGGTTCGTAGCCTACCTATGAGGGATTGAAACCTCTACTCGTACTTCTGTTACCTCCAGAAGGATGCGGTTCGTAGCCTACCTATGAGGGATTGAAACATGATAATGTCTACGCCTGTCGCTGTATCTGCATCGTTCGTAGCCTACCTATGAGGGATTGAAACTGAACATGGGACAGGCGATTAGACAAGCAAGACAAGGTTCGTAGCCTACCTATGAGGGATTGAAACTAAAGATGACAGAAGAGCAGGTAAGACTTGCACTAGGTTCGTAGCCTACCTATGAGGGATTGAAACCTCACTTGTACTATTCAGGGGCAAGGGACTGGCTAGGGTTCGTAGCCTACCTATGAGGGATTGAAACTCTACCTTTTCTGCAAAATCTGCCTTTTGAATCCTAGTTCGTAGCCTACCTATGAGGGATTGAAACCAAATAGGCTGCACCCTTTTGCCCTGTTGCCACACTCGTTCGTAGCCTACCTATGAGGGATTGAAACTCGAGAAGGGAAGACGTATTGTGAGTATGTGAACGGGGTTCGTAGCCTACCTATGAGGGATTGAAACTCGCTATGTATCGTATGCTATCAGTGCAACAAAATAGTTCGTAGCCTACCTATGAGGGATTGAAACCTGCAGATGACTTCTACGAACGTGCACACAGACATAGTTCGTAGCCTACCTATGAGGGATTGAAACCACTAGCAAGAGCAGTTCCACCACTGGCAAACTACGGGTTCGTAGCCTACCTATGAGGGATTGAAACCCGTAAAGATGGTCAAGATCGAGAGCTATGGTCAAGTTCGTAGCCTACCTATGAGGGATTGAAACTGAAACCCTATAGGGGCAATAAGCTAGAATATAAGGGTTCGTAGCCTACCTATGAGGGATTGAAACTGGACACATCCACGTATACTTATCCTGGTTCTCGAAGGTTCGTAGCCTACCTATGAGGGATTGAAACCTCGAATGCTTTCTTGTCGCCTTCCCAGTCAAGGTAGTTCGTAGCCTACCTATGAGGGATTGAAACCCATAGTGCTCGATAAATTCTGATGTGACAGCGCTAGTTCGTAGCCTACCTATGAGGGATTGAAACGCTGGCCAACGGTTACAGCATCAACCGGATTGCCTTGTTCGTAGCCTACCTATGAGGGATTGAAACTAAATACTGTCTACAAGGATTCAGCGAGCATGAACCGTTCGTAGCCTACCTATGAGGGATTGAAACCCGGAGAGAGCGTCTAAGCGTCTATCTGTAAGCTTCGTTCGTAGCCTACCTATGAGGGATTGAAACACGTATCGCAACTATGTATACAACCGTAAGATCGCGGTTCGTAGCCTACCTATGAGGGATTGAAACCCTTCCTGCTTCGTCTCGATCGTCTCAGTCGATGGTGTTCGTAGCCTACCTATGAGGGATTGAAACATGTATTCCTAGACAGGCGAAATAGCACAAGCGAGTGTTCGTAGCCTACCTATGAGGGATTGAAACGGGTGTAGTGTATACACACCGCATGATGTTGTTAGCGTTCGTAGCCTACCTATGAGGGATTGAAACCAAACAATGATGGTTGAAGAGGAGGAGTGATGAAGAGTTCGTAGCCTACCTATGAGGGATTGAAACTCGGGATGACGGCGAAAGTATGTATACAAACGCGCCGTTCGTAGCCTACCTATGAGGGATTGAAACCACTTACAAGACAAGCACTTGACATTGCAGGCAAGGCGTTCGTAGCCTACCTATGAGGGATTGAAACCGAGGAGGATGGCACGAACGGGCGAGTCATGGTTCAAATCCCCAAGTTCTGGGTCAAGTCCGAAGAGACATCCGCGAACAAATACCGTTGGTGGATTGCCAACTACGCCGCGAGCGGCTTTGAAGTTCATCCGGCGACCTGAGCTCAGAGGTAAACGACTGGTTGGAATTCGATGCCGGGGTCGACTACAACCAGGGGACCTTCCGCGGCACAACCTACGACCGGAACGAGTGGGCCCTCAACCTAAGTAGCAGTGGACTTAGTCCGAGTTGGGGAGCTAAGGTAAGTCGAGAGGAATCAATCACGACCGACGAGTCGGGCCAGACGGCGGACCACACCGTTGAGAGACTTCCCGAACTGGACTTTAGCTGGACAATTTCTCCCGAGGGGATACCGGGAGAATACGAAGTCGGAAGCAACCTTGGATACTATAGAGAGAAACTAAGCACCTGGAGCGAGGCTCGTTACGCGGGGAGAGCAACTTTTACGGGGAATTTCTCCGTGGACAGCTCTCCTATCCGCGGTCTCCGGGTTTCCTTGAGCGGAGAAGGAGAGACCGGCTACTACCTAGCTGCTGACGGCGAGAACTCCCGCCCCCGGGCCTGGGAGGAGGTGGTGCCATCCCTCGAACTGACCGGACCTGCCACCCTGAGAACGGAGTTCGTCCACAGGGGCAAAGTCGGAAGTTCGCCGTTCTACTTCGACCACGTGGACCGGTTGAACAGGCTTAAATTAGACCTTTCCAGCAGTCAGGGTGAGGTAACGCAAACCCTCGACTTTTACTACGACTTCCTCCCCGACCCCGGACCCTCGGATATTACCTATAAGGTGAACTTTGACCTGGAGAAGCTGGACCAGACGCTGTCCTTTGCCTACGATCCCGCTCTGGGCTGGCCCGAATCGCTGGGGACCGAATCCATCTATTCGACGAAGGACCTGGGAGTCAAGCTCTCGACCGGCTACGACTTCAGCGACCTCTCCATGTCGGAGAGTTCCCTTGGACTGCGGCTCGGATCAGGTGTGAACGATTTTACGATTACCCTTAAGGGTACACCGCTCGATACGTGGCTGGAGGTAGTCTCCGGAGAACTGAAGCTGAAACTCTTCGAGACGTGGAGTATCAATATCGCCGGGGAATATGACCTGAGCTCGGATAGCCTGACGGGTCTGAGTTATTCGGTCCATAACACCCTGCAGAACTGCCTTAAGGTAGGGATAAGTGGAAACGAATCCGGGGTCTGGTTCGACGTGGAGCTCGCCGGGTTTTAGCCGGGCGTTCGCCGTTAGTGTTTGTCAAGAAGGGGCCAACTCGTTAATATTTCCTAACCTGATTACCAAACAACTAACGTATTCGGGAGGTACCATGGCGCAAGAGACGACGATATTTGTCACCGGGGGCGCAGGCTACATCGGAAGTCATACGATCAAACTGCTACTAAGAGACGGCTACGAGGTGGTCGCCTACGACAACCTTACGGCCGGGAACCGCGAGTTCGTCCTGACCGAGGAGTTCGTCGAAGGGGACATAGGGGACCGAGAGAGACTCCTGGAGACGTTTGAGAGATACGGCCCGGACGCGATAATGCACTTCGCGGCTCACTGCCAGGTCGAAGAATCCGTAAACGACCCGAGAAAGTACTACGAGAACAACGTGACCAAAGGACTGGCCCTGCTCGACGCGGCGATAGATTACGGGATAGAGAAGTTCATCTTTTCTTCCAGCGCCGCGGTCTACGGCG
>JAGYME010000088.1 GCA_018400715.1 Candidatus Bipolaricaulota bacterium | reverse complement strand
GAATCTCATACTCAGCTAACATCTCGAAGTAGATGGAGATAGTCTCGTCCGAGTAATAAAGTCTGTCGCTTCTCGCAGGCTGGAGCATTCTGAATGTGTCTGCGAAACCGCTAATAGATACTGCCAAGACGACAAATAGAGCCAATACAGCTATAGTGCCCGCGATACCAGCACGCGAGGACTTCATTCTACCCACCTTCACCAGATGTGCGCCTTGTCCCCAGGTGGAAAACCTGATCTTATTCATTATGCCTCCTCTTCATGCCGTTGCGATCGCCGGTTGACGAAAGGATTTAAGCTCCCTTAGATCAGTTGGCTTTGCCCTCTCCTAGGCCCTCAGGACGGGCTCACTGGGTTTACAGGCTGATACCTTGGCTTTGCTATTCGCATGGGTAGAACCACATGTGGGCAGCTCCCGCTTGTTCCCAGAGATCGATTTCTCGCTGAACATCCGCGATAGTTCGTTCAATGGCCTTCACTTCATCTATTTTTTGCCCTATTTGGTAAGAAGGCAGGACAGAGAGGACGATTCCTGCCGTCAACAACCAGGAGCCGATAGCCATATCGAAGTCTACCTGGCCATACGACCACACGCCACCAGCGATTAGTAATATGCTCCAGAGGTAGGGGCAGAGGTAGGGGCCAACCTTGATTGTGCTTACCTCTTGCTTTACCTGTTGCTGCGCATGCAACTCGGCCAAATGCGCACACCATTCACCATAAGTGATTTGCGGTTCGATTTGAGCCAGTATCTGTAAGGGAACTAGCGAGACAATTGAAACGACAAGGACTATCGCTACGAACTTCTTGATTGCTATTGTGACCACTCCTCCTTACTCTACATTTTTTCGCTTTACCTGACAAGCGGCGATTCCCGCCCCCAGCGAGGGGTAGAATGATATGGCCGCCGCCGCTGGCTCTTCTGGTTATGGCCTGCCCTCTCTGTATAGGCTTCAACCGATTGAGGGCAAGGGAACGCCCTCTCAGTCGCCTGCAACATCTCGCCCATCTTCCGTTCGGCTCTGAGAAGATCGAAAAAAGGCGCAGGCACGATATAAATTTTATACGCCCTCGATAAAGGGGGCTCCGATCCTGTCATATTTGGCCTGGGAGGGTCCCTGAGAGGCTCTGTTATACTCCTTATATAGCGTCTTCCCTCTTGGTCTGTTCTTACATCACGCTGGTTCTTGCTTGTATACTGTTTGTTATGCTTGTTATGGGAATTGCCTTTTGGGTCTTTGTCATAGCTGTGGTGTTTTACCTGTCCAGAAGATTGCCTGGCTCAGTCAAGACCGCCCCGTTAACCAATGTCAAGAAGCGAGTAGCATTCAAAGTGCGGTACGAACTAAATGTGAGACAACCTATCTCGGAGTTCGAAGAGAAAATGCGCGTTGGCATGTCTCGTGAGCGAAACGAGGTGTGGGTAACAGCGTTTTGCAGCGAGAGCGAAGTTCTTAGGGTAACAGCAAATGTGGGTAGTCGATACAAGTGCCACGCCACTGACAATGTAAGCAATTGGCCTGCGGTAGCGTGTCAGGTTGGCGCATCCCAGATTCGCCAGTATCATAGCCATCCACCTGACCTCTTTTGCTCCGCGCTCTCCCCGCAGGATAGAGAGACGGATACCCGCCTGAAGTCGTTCTTGAAGCAAAACGGGCTTCAATACCGTTCATACCTTGTATACCCTAACTTATTCGGCTTCGACTACCGCATCAAACCGTTCCATGAAGAGTGAGCGCCCCAACAAGTTCTCAACGATATATCAAATCCTCCATACCCGTGTCGATGAGTTGACGCCTCTAGCCCTTCCTTCACCAAAGAGCCACCGCCGATGGTGGTGGTTTCACAATCGTGCTTAGAGTCTCGATGAGATTACTTGACTTTTCCCTCTTTGTCTCTGCATGATGGATTATCTATAAAGGGGTGTAAAGCACACTTGAGTATCTGGATCAAGAGGAGAGCAAAGTATAAGGAGGAACTATGTGCGAGGAACCCAAGACGTTACCAACCCGAGAATACCCGGTGTTAGCAAATATCATCGCGGGTTTTGGAGTATTGCAGATTATAGGAGGGATTGTCCTGTGCGCGAAGCTGTGGCCAGACTTGCCAGAGACTGGATACCGGTGGCTGTTTTCCGCGTATGTACCGGCGATGACGTGGTTGGCGACGGGACTCATCTCTGGAGTGCTGTTCTTTGCTGCTGCTGCAGTCATTATCTACCTCGTTCAGATACGGAATCTGGGTGAATCGCTTGGGTTAAGTCTATTCCGACTCGAATTACCCCTAAGAAGAAGTCAAGAAGAGCTCCCGCAAGAAGAGAAGAAGGGATAAGGATAAGATAAGCCAAGGCCAACGAAGGCATTTAGGGATAGGATCTCCGATGCTCGCTCCTTCTCCTAAGCCCTCACAGCCCCGTCAATGGATCCGCCGGCTAGTGCCGTTCCTAGCTAAGGGGTGAAGCTGGAACGTGCTTGACGCCCTTATAAATCATCTACTCCTTATATATCAATGCTCTTCAGAATCCATTTGCCGTCGCCTTTCTGTATAACAACAGTATAATTAGTTCGGATCAGGGCACCGAAGCTGTTCTGCGAATCGACATAGCTTCTCACTCGATATGTTTCGTCACCCAGATAGGTAACAGCATCCTTCGAATACCCAGGGAACTTAGCTGTCCTAGGAGCGACCAACACATCCTTCACGAAAAACCTAGCGTAGACAAACGCACCTATTGGGTCTGATCCGTAACGCGCAATCTCCTCCTCGTGGGCAGCGGCTTGTTCCGCATCTCGCTGCGCTCGGGCAGCAGCATGTTCGGCGTCCTGTTGGGCCTGGAGAGCTAGTTCTTCATCGCTGGGTTTGTTTTGTTCCACAGACACGGAACACATTACGGCAATGGTAATGATCGTGACAAACATCACTAACGTCCAGAAACCTTTCGTCAATCTTTTGCGTTTTTCCTCTGCGTTCAACTGCCACCACATTTTCATGTTTTCTCACCTCCTTGCACTTTGAGTACGTCTTCGTCATGCTGTCACCGCCTGCGTTTTGCGAAAGGATTTAAGCGCCTCCTCCAGCTCCTCATCAACAATGTGTGTGTAGATCTGCGTTGTCGCTAGGTTGGCGTGGCCAATCAACGAGCCCGCACAATCCTAATAGCCAGAACTGAGATACCTTCATCTTTCTTACAAATTCCTTTTCCTATTGCTGTTATAGCCGGTTTAGCTCCCCACCCTCCGTCGAGGGATGAGCGTCGAGGAATTGGCCCAGCTCGATTTGGCCTATGTGCCGGCATTGACTCCGGTGTGGGACCCACTGCTCGTGGCTGCCAATGTGATGCTTGAAGGCTAATTTAGCCCTCGAGTATCTCCTGGTAGAGCCCAAGGAGCTGTCCCCGGATCGTCTCTTTGTCGAACTGGGCGAACAGCCGGCTTGATATAAGGCAGCCCTGGGCATGGAAGGACCCATCCTCGGCCATCTGTTTGGTCAGGGCTATGAATTCTCCCCTGTCTTTTGCCTTGAGATAAGGGCTTTTGTACAGGTCGGCGTACTCTGGGATATCCCGGTAGATCACCGGCAGCCCGGAGGCTGCGGCCTCCAGGGGAGCGAGGGGGCAGTTCTCTTGGTAACTGGGGAACAGAAGAAGATCGGCCGCATTATAGATCGCCGGCATGTCCTCCAGCGGGAGCAGCCCGAGGAACCTCACGCGCCCCTGGGCTGATGGTATCTGCTTGTTGAGGCTGGCCACCCCTGCAGTCATCATCCCGAACGGCCGCCCTCCTGCCCAAACAAAATGCATATCTGGACAGGCCTTGGAGATGGCCAAGAAGTCCTCCACCCCTTTGCGCGGTTCCAGCTGTCCGACCCCCAGCACCACAAATGCATCCTTGGGAAGGGCCAATCTCTTGCGGGTGGCCGCACGTAGTTCGGGAGAAGGGAAGAATCTCTCGGTATCCACCGGATTGTAGATCTGAACTATTCGGGTATCGGCCTTAAGCCCCTGAATGGCCCTTTTCACCGCGGGGGAGATGGCGATGCAGACATCGGCATAGGAATAAACACGGCGTAGATACCAACGTGCAAAGGGCATGAAAATGGGCCAGAGGGGGAGTGAGCCTTTTATGGAGTCGGGGATAACGTGCGCGGTAAACACGCGCCGGCCGCGGTAGCGTCGACCTTTCCAGAAATAATAAGGGCCGTAGGTGTGCGCGTGCATCAGATCTCCCCAGCCGGCCCCGTTGACCACAACCTCGACATCGGTGTCCTGTCTCAGCAGGTTTACACAATCCAGGAAGCCGGTGTGCACTCCCTGGCCCTGGATGAAAAAGGCTGTTTCGGAGATCACATGAATGCGCGGGGAATCATTCATGACGGTTTTCCAGTCCCTCCTCGAATCTCCCTCTTTCCCTCTCAACCTGGGTGTGCAGATACATATTGATCTTAATTATAGCCGGTGTATCTGCCGGGAAAAGTGGCACTGCGTTCAAGGCACCCTGAGAGAAGTTGATATACTGTCTTGCAGGGCAAACTTGTCCATGGGTAATTTCGGCTTTGTGTCCACATGTCACCAATAACAAGGCAAGTCCGATTGGTAAGATCAGGCTCGCCACTTTCGTGTAAGTCTTAAGAACATTAAGAACAAGCGGGGTCTACCATTGTATTTTGTGCTAAGACAGTAACCCAGTCCGGTAGTTCCGCACGTCGGGATCTTTGCTGGATGCTGGGCAGCAGGCATTCCTGCCTCGAAACATAACACTCAAACCATGAATTGGTTACTAAAACAGGATTTTGCAGGTGAACTTCCTAGTGAAGTACTGGAATTTGCTTGAGAGTTCCTGGTGATGCAAGCCGCTCTCCGAAAGTAGATACTGAGATGTCCGCTAAAGCGAGGCAACCGAACAAACGTCGCAGACAAAGCCCGCTTGGCGAAACCCTGTTTCATGGGGTACGACGGGGTGAAATCGCCTTTTCCACTGGCTATCAGTGATTAACCCCTTAGTTGATACTCATCGTTAGTACAGCTGTAAACCTTATCTGTGCTTATTTACAAGCCTTATACATTGTGTTTAATCATTGTGGTGCCTCACAGGGGGTGTAGTATCTGGAGAGGGAATTACTACACCCCTCAGGGGCGCAGAGCTCGGGGTATCGTACAGTGAGAGTTCCATAACATCCTCTGC
>JAGYME010000087.1 GCA_018400715.1 Candidatus Bipolaricaulota bacterium | reverse complement strand
TCAATACCAAAAAAGCACAACTTTTCGTAGTCAACAACCTGTCCTGGTTCTTGATCATTGCGTTTTACTTGACTTTCGCTGCGTTGAGACCAACGGGAATGCTGAGCTGGAGTACGATAGTATTCATGGTTCATTCTTCAATCCCTCTTGGTTTCCTCGTAGTGGGTGAAGCACTTTGCTTGATAGTTGGAGGCCTTGACGTTTCGCTCGCTCAAATGGCTGGCTTTACCGCCATGTTAAGCGCATTGGTCGTAACCCAGTGGGCACCTGGTTTGCCGGGAATTGTAGCCATATTTATTCCGGTGATAATCGGGCTATTCATGGGGGCGATAAACGGGTACTTCATTGGGTACCAAAAGCTAAACCCGTTTCTCGTTACCCTGGGAACCTTCATGGGTTTTGAAGCTGGCACGTTGCTCTTGCATTCCTATCCAATATACTCCGGTTTCCCGAAACACTATTTGTTCGGCGGAAAAAGCATTTTCTCGATCCCGCTATTTGTCGGCGTGGTTCTATTAATGGCATTTTTGTTAAACCACTCACGGGCTGGATTATACATCTATGGAGTTGGAGGAAATGCACAATCTTCGAGGATGTTGGGCGTGAATCCCGGCCACGTAAGATTTCTTACCTTCACGTTTGCAGGCGGATTTGCTGGCTTGTCCGGGCTTTTCTACACGGGGTTCCTTCACACTGTCCCACCCAGCATGGGGGACGGAGATATATTCCTTGCTTTTGCTGGAGCGATAATCGGTGGAGTAAGTCTGGAGGGAGGAAGAGGGTCGATGACAAACGCCTTTGCGGGCTTAATCTTTCTGGCCCTAATTGAAGCGGGATTGTCTATGTTTAACGTGAATCCAAACATGAGAAGAGCAACTTATGGAATACTGGTCCTCGTCGCGATCATCATTAACCGCTACAGGAGCAATGTCCGTGACAGACTACTACAACCGGAATGAGGAGGAATATATGAACCCAAAGGAAAATATCTTATCCCTGTTTAGGGGCGATCAACCGGACCAAATTGTATGGCAACCAAGAATTGAGAACTGGTACAACGTAAATCACGCGCACGGGACTCTACCCCCCAAATATAGCGGAAAAAGTCTTATGGAAGTATACGACGAACTGGGCTGTTCTCCAAGACCTTACCTAATTCCATATCCTTCTCCCGAAGACCTTCGAAGCGAGGCAACGGACAAGTGGAAGGGATTTGCCCCTCAGGACGTCCCCCCTGTAATAAAGGCAGACCTCGACTCAACATTAGACGGAGAGATAGAAGTCACCGGCACGGGGAGCAGGGGTGACAAAATAATTGAAAGGTGGTATACCCCGAAGGGGAACCTGACCAGGAAATGGATGATATCGGAAGACTCCATTTCACAGCGTGTTTCCGAGTACCCAATTAAGTCCTTAGAAGACCTGGATATCCTCGAATATATATTGACTCACCAGGAATGGGAATTTGATTACGACGCTTACAGGGAAGCCGAGAAACAGATTGGCGATAGGGCAGCCATTGCCGCAATCTCACCCAGGGCTCCATTCATTCAATACATTATGTTCTATCTTAATTACGAGGACGCCATAATACTGTTACACAAACATAGAGATAGAATCGAGAGCTTTCTTGAACTCGCTGAAGAAGCGGACAGAAAGGCATTCGAAGTCATAAAGGATAGTCCTGTTGACGTAGTCTGTCTGCCCACAAACCTCGATGGTCAGTTGGTCAGCCCGCCCCTCTTCGAGGAGTTTATCCTTCCCCACTATCTAGAATATGGATCAATCCTCAAGGAAGCGGGTAAGTACGTCTACGCTCATTGGGATGGTAGGGTGAAACCGCTTCTACCATTTGCTCGACAAACTGGCCTGCACGGCATAGAAGCACTAACTCCTGTTCCACAGGGAGACATGACGATTGAAGAGATCGATGAAGCCCTCGGAGACGAGATGATCCTACTGGATGGTGTACCTGCCAACTACTTCCTCCCTTATCAGTACGACGAGGAGCTGTTGATAAGAGAGACGAAAAGAATATTAGACAACCTGTCTCCGAATATAATTCTCGGTATTTCTGACGAGATACCGGCTGATGGAGATATAAACCGAGTCAAGATTGTTTCCGAGATAGTTGAACAGTACAACTCGGTAAATAGCAGGGAGTAACCATGACTGGACGGGAGCGTGTAATTCGAGCACTCGAGTTCAAAAAACCGGACCGCGTACCCAGGGACCTGTGGTGGTTGCCTGCGGTAGAGATGTTTCGCGAGGAGGAATTGGAAAAACTGCTCCACGAATTTCCCATGGACATCGACTACCCGGACTTCACCCCGGGAGTAGCAAAAGTCCAGCAGGATAGCAATCTACCAAACTTCACGGTTTACGGTCTGGAGAACCCGGTAGTTGGGAGCTACATCGACGAATGGGGGAGTATTTGGAACGTGAGAGAAGACGGCGTGATTGGAGAGGTTAAAGATCCCGTCTTGAAGGACCTCGATCGAATTAATGCACTACAGCCTCCGTGGGACTTCTTGGAGACGACCAATTTATCGACCGTCGATCGGCAGTGCCGTGAATCTGACAAATTTATGATCTCAGGAATAACCGCCCGACCCTTCGAGAGGCTCCAGTTCCTTCGGGGCACTGAAAACCTCTACAAAGACCTTATCAAGAATAAAGCGGAGATCATGGAGGTCCGTGACATCGTTCACAGTTACCACCTGGCACATATTGAAAAGTGGCTGGAGACAGAAGTTGACGCTCTCTGGTTAATGGACGACTGGGGCGGCCAGGACAACCTCCTCATACCCCCGGAAATATGGAGAGAGTTCTTCAAGCCTCTTTACAAGGAGTACTGCGATCTGATTCACGATGCGGGAAAATATGTCTTCTTCCATTCTGACGGTTGCATTGAAAAAGTCTTCGAGGACGTCGTCGAAGTAGGAATCGACGCGATAAATTCTCAACTATTCACCATGGACTTGGAAAAAATCGCGGACACCATCAAGGGCGAGATAACCTTCTGGGGTGAAATAGACCGTCAGTACCTTTTACCATTTGGAGAACCCGCCGAGGTCAAAGCGGGCGTCCGAAAGATACGAGGTTTCCTTGACGGAGAGGATGGAGGCCTAATAGCGCAATGCGAGTGGGGCAAGAACGATCCGGACGAAAACGTCAGGGCCGTCTTTGAAGCCTGGGCCGAAACGGCTGAAACAAAGGCTAAAGCATGAACGAAAAACTGTATCCGCTGAAATTCAACGAGGTAATTCAAAACTACAACTTCGGAAACAGGAAGATCCCCGAGTTATTTCCAAGCAAAAACCTACCCGCCGACCAGATCATCGCTGAAACCTGGGAGGTTACTGCACATCCCGACTTTCCTGGAAGGGTAATCAACGGACCACTAAAAGGAAAAACGCTTTCCGAACTTACCTCAGAATATGGTGATAGGTTACTGGGGGAGAGGATAGAGGAAAGGTACGGGGAAATATTTCCCCTCTTGTTAAAATTTCTTGACGCGCGCGAAACTCTCGAGGTGCAGGTCCACCCCGAGGACAGTTACGCGAAGACACATAACCTCGACCAACTGGGCAAACCTGAATCTTGGTATATATTAGAGGCGGACCCGGGAGCTTTCCTCTATTGGGGAACAAGAGAAGGGGTAAGCTACGAAGACCTGCGAAGAGTGGGCCCGGACGAAAGAGGCTTTTTAGACTATCTCATGAAGGTAAAAGTAAAGCGCGGGGACGTATTTCACGTCCCTCCCGGGAGGATTCATGCAATTGGCGGGGGAATAGTTCTCTTTGAACTACAGCAGACCTCCGACGTCACTCTCGGACCGGATTATCTATTCTCTTCCGGGGGTAAGGTCGAAGGTTTTGACCCCCGTCGAGCGTTGGAGATGTTCATGGACCAGCTAGACCTGGAAGAAATCCCCAAAGAAAATGCGGCAGTTCCACCTGTTTCCGTAGAAGATGGCGATAACCTCGTAACCTACCTTCTTGCATCAAAGTACTTTGCTATGGAAAAGCTGGAAATAAAAACTAGGTTCGTTCACAAGCATAAAGGGGAAAACAAGTTTTTGACGCTCACAGCATTACAGGGCCCCGTAGAGATCGAAACGGATGTTTCCGAGGTACAGTTACCAAGTGGAAGGACCACGCTGATACCGGCTTCGATACCAGAATTCTCCCTTAGACCAGAAGGTCGAGGTGCAGAACTGTTAAAGTGCTATATTCCTGATCTGAAAACTGACGTAATAAACCCCTTACTTAAAAGGGGCGTGGAAAGGACGAGGATAGCTGCTTTAGGGGGACCGGGAAGCAAAAACGATCTAAGGTCGGTCCTAAACGATATTGACGGCGGAAAGACAGTTAGCTAAATTATCTTTTCTAATTTACCACCACGGACAAGGAGGGAAAAATGAAGGCAATTACCTTTCAAGCAAGGGGTGAGTACAAGTATGAGACCGACTACCCGCGTCCGGAACCGGAAGAAAACGAGGTCGTCATCAAGGTAGATCAGTGCGGCCTCTGTGGTACTGATGCTCACATTTACAACGGGGAATTCGAGGCCAACTTTCCAGTCGTAATTGGCCACGAATTTTCAGGAATTGTCGATAGTACGGGAAGCCAAATCAAGGGTTTCTCCCCCGGTGACAGGGTCACCGTAAACCCAAACACGATTTGCAACAAGTGTAAGTTTTGCCGTAACGGACAGGAAAACCTGTGTGTCACGCTTCCTGGTCTGGGAGTTAACAGCGACGGCGGGTTCGCCGAATACGTCTCCGTCCCCGAAAGGTGTGTATACCACATCCCAGACAGGTTGAGTTTCTCCGCGGCAGCATTTACCGAGCCGTTAAGCTGCGCGATTCACGGCATAGACCTGGCTGAGATCAAGCCCGGGGACTCTGTCGTGGTGCTGGGGTCCGGCCCGACGGGACTGCTCCTCACCCAGCTGGCAAAGCTCTCCGGCGCGTCGGTAGTCATCGCTACAGCGAAGAGGGAGAAGAGATTAAACGTAGCGAAAGAGTTAGGAGCAACGGATTCAATTGACGTCTCCAAGGTGGACATGTTTGACGAACTAGATTCCCTCCTTCAAGGGGAGGGAGCGGACGTCGTCCTGGAAGCGGTCGGGGCCAAGAAGACGATGGAGCAGTCTCTCCAGATACCCAAGCCCGGCGGACGAATAGTCTGGTTCGGTGTCGCCTCCCCAGACCTTGAAGTCCCGGTGAAGCCGTTTGAAATCTACCGCAAGGAGCTAACGATCCGTGGTTCGTTCGTCAACCCGTACACAACAGAGCGCGCCATCGATCTGCTCGCGGAAAACAAGATCAAGACTGACGAACTAATCACACATTACTTCTCTT
>JAGYME010000086.1 GCA_018400715.1 Candidatus Bipolaricaulota bacterium | reverse complement strand
AACGTTTCGTCAAAATGCCGGTTGAAAGAATCGTCCTGTACAACTAAAAACCGGTGCTGGCCGACCTTGGGAGGATCTGCCCAGTAAACATCTCCACGGCGAACCATTATTCAGACAACCTTGAATTTAAAGCTTTTCCTTGGATTTCGTAACTATCGCTTGCTTCGAAATCAATACCGCGTGAAGCTTGCTTACATTCTTGCTCTAACTGTTTTCTCTTCCATTGCTTGACCCTCATCTCGAGAGCCTTCTGAACTTCCTTACTTCTATTCTCCGTCCCGTATTCCTTCCTTAAATCCTCAAAACTATCAAACAAATCACGACTTATGCTTACGGTAAGTTTCTTCGTGTTTCTCATTCAATAACCCTCCGTTTATTTCCTCGAAATGTACTCATGATAAGAATAAATAAAATTTGTCATATTTCAAGTAAGACTGTCTTTCTTAAATACCTTCTTACCACCAGGGCTCAAGTGTCCTCACCCACTTTGTTGAGCACGGCCTAGAGGTCGACCAGATCATTTTTTGGTGGATAAATTAAAAAATCCTGAGGCGGAAGTTCACCTCCGTTGTGACCCTTGGTATAAGAGTCAATAAAAAGGCATAGGCGGATGTTTACATCCGGTGTTATGGTTGGTATAAGGGTCGTAGCAGCCGCTCCGGTATGTGCAAAGAGGCCGATCAGCTAGTCTGCCCACACCAAATAAACTCCGCCAACCCTTAACACTTCCCCAACACCGCGGGTTAACCCGTGACTATCGATGATTACAATAGGAACTTCCTTTGTGAATAACTACAAACTACGCACTACAAGCTACAAACTGATCATGGATGACCACTTAACTCCAAGACCCAAGACCCAAGACCATAGGTAAACCCCCCGGCTATGTTGTAAAACAGAACCACCGTTGTTTTGTAGAAAACTGAGAACTGCGAACTGAGAACTGCGAACTGAGAACTGCGAACTGAGAACTGCAAACTGTTGTGTGACTACGGACTGAGGACGGCGGACTGCGGGCTAAGAGGTAAGCCCGCCCCTATGCGTGATTTCAAGATTCAAGGCCTGACCCCGCCACCTCCCCCTTGACATCTTTCACCATATACGGTAAATTACACATCAAGATCGGAGGGATATTATGTTTAATCAAACAAACACAAAGTTGAGTTTCAAGTCACTAAACGGCTTCCTCATCTCCGCTATCTCTCCTCTCAGGAGAGGGACCTCCTCCATCTAACCTCTCTCCAAACACTTAAGCCAAACTTATACAGACAACTGACTACCTATTCCATCTGAACTAGGACTACTCATTTGGAATTCGTAGGTGAATTCAAAGTTAACTAAACCCAATAACTATAAACATCTCGAGGTGATGAAATTGGGAAGGTAACAGATTTAACTGCAAACTCGGCAAAGACAAGCGACAAGTCAAAGGACGCTGACGGAACGATCAACCACATTCTGCTAATGTACTCCGGCGGGCTGGACACGTCGGTCCTGCTCAAATGGCTGCAGGACGAGTACGGCGTCCCCGTCTCCACCTTTACCATAGACGTCGGCCAGCGGGACGCACACCTGGACGAGGTCAAGGAGAAGGCGCTCGATCTGGGCGCGGAAAACGCCTTCGTTATAGACGCCAAGGAGGAGTTTGCCGAAAAGTACATCACGCAGAGCATCAAGGCGAACGGGCTCTATCAGGAACAGTACCCGTTAAGCACCGCAATAGCCCGCCCCCTGATGAGCGAGATAGCGGTAGAGTACGCCCAGGAACACGACATCGACGCCATCGCCCACGGCAGCACGGGCAAGGGAAACGACCAGGTCCGCTTCGAGGCGTCGATAAACGCCCTCGACGACTCCATCACCGTCCTGGCCCCCATCCGTGAATGGAACATGAGCCGTGATGTGGAGATGGACTACGCGGAGGAAAACGACATACCCATACCGATAGACTCAGGCTCCCCCTATTCGATTGACGAAAACCTCTGGGGAAGAAGTATCGAGTGCGGCGTGTTAGAGGACCCGTCGGTAGAACCGCCGGAGAACGTCCACCTGCTGGTAAACCCGATATCCGAGACCCCCGACGAGGCCGAATACGTGGAGATAGAGTTCGAAGGAGGCGTCCCCACTAAACTAAACAGTAAGGAGACCGACCTGGTCTCGCTGATTAAGGAGCTAAACGCCCTCGCCGGAAAGCACGGCGTCGGCCTAATAGACATGGTTGAGGACCGGATCGTCGGCCTCAAGTCGAGAGAGATCTACGAGACGCCGGCGGCAGCGGTAATCCTCAAAGCCCACAAGGAGCTGGAGAAGTACTGCTCCACCCGACACGAAAACAGCTTCAAACCGATGGTGGACCAGAAGTGGGCTGAGATGTCCTATCAGGGCCTGATGTTCGACCCGCTCGTCGAGGAACTGAACGCCTACATCGACAAGGTAAACGAGAAGGTGGACGGCACGGTCAAGCTAAAGCTGTTCAAGGGCAAGGCTACCGTAGTGGGAAGAAGCTCGGAACACGGCCTGTACAGCTACTCGCTGGCCACCTACGACGAGGAGAGCACCTTCGATCAGTCCTCCTCCGAGGGGTTCATCGACATCTGGGGCCTGCCGACGAAGGTAGCCTACAACCACCACAAAACGAAAGAGGGCTAGCATGAAGATCTGGGAACTTGAGGACGGCTCGAAGGACGAAGAGGTCTCGGCGTTAGTCGAGAAGTTTACCGCCGGGGAGGACGTGACCTACGACGAGAAGCTAAAGGACTACGACGTCCTCGGCTCTATCGCCCACGTCGTCGGCCTGGAAGAGATCGGAGTCCTCACGTCCGAGGAGTCGTCAACTCTCCAGAGGGAGCTGGCGAAGCTACTCGAGGAGGAGATCGAACTCACCGCCGGGGACGAGGACGTACACACGAAGGTGGAAAACCTCCTCACCCAGAAGCTGGGCGACCTGGGAAAGAAGCTCCACACGGGACGGTCGCGTAACGACCAGGTCCTAGTCGACCTCCGCCTGTTCGAAAAGGAAAAGGTCTTCGAGGTCGCGACCCACGCCCTGGACCTCGCGGGAAGCCTGACCGACTTTGCCAGAGAACACGTGCACACTCCTATGGTTGGATATACCCATACGAGGAGGGCGATGCCCTCCTCGGTGGGACTCTGGGCCGGGGGCTACGCCGAGTCCCTGCTGGACGACCTTACCGCCCTCGAAGGAACCTACGAGCTTATCGACCGGTCACCCCTGGGCGTCGGGGCCGGCTACGGCGTACCACTGAGCCTGGACAGGGAACTTACCGCAGAACTTCTTGGCTTTCACCAACCGGCAAACAACGCGATTAATATAATGAACTCCCGCGGCAAGTACGAGTTCGAGCTCCTCTCGGCGGTAGGCGCGATCCAGCTAGACCTCTCCCGGCTCGCCTCGGACCTGATCGACTTCAGCGAGGAAGCTTACGGCTTCTTCACGGTACCGGAGGAGTTTACCACCGGCTCGTCAATCATGCCCCAGAAGAAGAACCCGGACGTACTGGAGTTGGTCCGCGGCAAGTCGGCTACACTCCAGGGCTACATAACCACCCTTTACTCTCTGCTGTCGGGACTGAGGTCGGGCTACAGCCGCGACCTCCAGGAGACTAAGGCGCCCCTGTTCGACGGTCTCCAGATAGTTATCGACAGCCTGGCGGTCGCTTCGCCGCTAGTCGACGGATTGAAGGTAAACGAAGATGACCTCCTCTCCCATTTTACCGGGGAGGTATTCGCCACCGACAGGGCGCTGGAATTAGTACAGGAGGGCCTTCCCTTCCGCGAGGCCTACAGAAAGGTCAAGGAAGAACTGGACGAACCCCACTCCAGTAAAACTCCGGAAAAAGAAGAGATTAAGGACGCCCTCGCCAAACGAGACCATCCCGGCGGTCCGGGAAACCCCGGCCTGGATACTTTACAGGAAGAGATAGGCTCCAGACGGGAAAGGTGGACCGCCAGAGAGGAGAAGTTCAGGCGTACCCTCGCCGAACTCGCCGACGTAAACTGATACCACAACTCAGCCGATAAACAACCGCGCATTACCCATTACCCGTCACCCATTACCCGTCACCCGTAACGTAACCCGACACGTCGGCCAAATACCAACCACAAAACAATACCTAAAATTCACCAGACCACAAGAATTACGAAGACACAGGAGGCAACTGTGACAAAAGCACAACTCGCGCTGGAGGACGGCACGGTAGTAACCGGTGAGGGACTGGGCACCCCTGGAATATCGGCGGGGGAGCTCGTCTTCACCACGACCTTTACCGGCTACGAGGAGTCGCTTACCGACCCCTCGTACCGGGGCCAGAACCTGATGTTCACCTATCCACTAATTGGAAATTACGGTTTCAGCGGCCTGTCCGCCCAGTCGGACTCGGTGCAGGCCGAAGGAGTAGTAGTGAAGGAGGCCTGCCCGAGCCCCTCGCACAGACACGCACAAAGTTCGTTAACGAATTATCTTCTGGAAAACGGTTCCCGGGGAATATCCAAAGTAGATACGAGGGCCCTGACCGTCAAGATACGGGAGAAGGGCACGGTAAAGTCAGCGATAGCGGTCGGGGACTATTCGGGAGGGGAGGTCCTGGACGCCGCGGTAAGCCAGCCGCCGATAACGGAGAAGGACCTGATATCGGAGGTCTCGGTGGACGAGCCAGAAGTTTTAGCGGGCTCCGGCCCCCGGATGGCGGTAGTCGACACCGGGGCCAAGCGAGAAATACTGAAAAACCTCCTCGAGAGAGGCTTCCACCTGACGGTCTACCCTTACGACACCCCGGCAGAAGAGATAGAAGCGACCGACACCGACGCCCTGTTTCTGGTAAACGGACCGGGAGACCCGAAGAGGGCAAAGAACCCAATCGAGGTGGTCAGAAAGTTAGCCGGAGAGCTTCCGATATTCGGGATCTGTTTCGGGGCCCAGATAATTGCCCTCGCCATGGGTGGAAATACCTACAAGCTCAAGTTCGGACACCGCGGCGCCAACCAGCCCGTCCGCGACGGTTCGAGCGGGGTCGTGGAGATCACCGCACAGAACCACGGGTTCGCGATAGACGAGGACTCCCTAACGGGGACGCCGCTCGTAGTCACGGAGAAGAACGCGATAGACGGAACGGTCGAAGCGGTAAAAGGAGAAAATATCTACGCCGTCCAATACCACCCCGAGGGCGCCCCCGGCCCGAAGGACAGGGAAGATCAGTTCTTCAACACGGTACTCGAGATCACGGAGGGACAGTATGCCAAAGCGTGACGACGTGAATAAGGTCCTCATAATCGGCAGCGGCCCCATCCAGATAGGCCAGGCCGCCGAGTTCGACTACTCCGGCTCCCAGGCCTGCCGCGGCCTGCGGGAGGAGGGAGCCAAGGTAGTGCTGGTAAACTCCAACCCGGCAACGATAATGACCGA
>JAGYME010000085.1 GCA_018400715.1 Candidatus Bipolaricaulota bacterium | reverse complement strand
TAAAGGGGCCGTCGTCCCAGCCGATTATCTTGGCCCCTTCCTTTAACTGAGGGTTCATAAGACCACCGGTTAACTTTATGCAATTTTTCGGCATGGTTCTAGAAAACACCAGTTCGCAGTTTCAGTCCGATGTCAAAAATCCGTTCGTCGTTCGCCGTTCTCCGTTCGCAGTTAATTAAGCGTCAGGCGTCACGTGTCCCGTGTCGCGAGTCCTGGTGAACCGCTAGTCTGCACATACCGAATATACCCTGACAACCCTTATCACTTACCCAACCCCACGGGTGAACCCGTGGCTATCGCCAAAGACCTCGTCCGCTTACACCGAAAAACTGGTACCTGGTACCTGGTACCTCGCTAACCCCGCCAACTCCCGCTCACCCGACATCCCTAAATCCTAAATCCTGAATCCTACATCCTAACCCCAATTAACCAATTAACAAATCAACCAGTCAACCCATTAACTCATCAACCCATTAACTCATCAACCCTTACCCCTCGGACCTCGGAAGCCGGCGTAATTGAAAATACGAAACTTATTTGAGTATTATGTTGAGAAATGCTAAACTAAATTGGAAATAAGTTTTTTACTTAAAACGATCAACCTGCTCTGGCGCGGCGAAATACAAGGCGTTTCGTTCGGCGGAAATACACGGGGGTGATCGTTAGACAAGTCAAGAGAAAGTTTGTTTTTTCATCCGTTTTCGCAGCATAAGTGAAAGTCTTACCGTAGTACAGGAGGTAGTGAAGTTATGACCAAAAAGAGTTTAACAATCGGCCTGTTATTTGTTTTTCTGACGACCGTTTTCCTCGGTTTCGGTTTGAGCGCGGCGGAGAAGGACGTTTACAAGGTAGGAGTTGACGCAAACTTCCCACCATGGACCTGGGTTGAAAAGGGCGAGTACAAGGGTTTTGACGTTGATGTAATTAAAGCCATAGCCGATGTCGAAGGTCTTGACATCGAGATAATTGATATGCCATGGTCGACGATCGTATCGGCCCTCGGACAAGGCAAGATCGACATATTGGTAAGTGGTCTGTCCATTACCTGTGAACGGGACAAGATCATCGATTACTCGAAACCATACTGGTCGGTAAACCAGGCGATACTGGTATCCAAGGACTCCGACATGAACGCAATAACTGCGATGAGCATGGGCCACAAGGTAGGAGCCCAGAGCGGGACGACCGGTTACATGTGGGTCGAAGACCACCTGATCGCCAGCGGAGTCGACGTAACCCTCAAGCCTTATGAGGACTACATCATGGCGGTAGACGACATGACCGCGGGCAGGCTTGACACTGTCCTTGCCGACACGACTACGGCGAAGAACTTCGTCAAGAAGGGACGGGACGTCAAGATTATCGGTACGGTAGCTACGGGCGAACAGTACGCCTACGCCGTAACCAAAGGCGATCCCTACAACCTGCTGTCAAAGATCAACGAAGGCATGGAGAAGATATTTGAGTCCGGTAGGTGGATGGAGATCTTCCAGGAATACCTGGCGGAGTACGGATACGCTCCTCCGGCAAAGATTCCTCTTACCCGAGAGTTGACCTGCGAATAAGAGTTAAGAGAAACTTAGTTTAGGAAGGGCGGAGATTCCCGCCCTTCCTGTTTTTATCACTCGGTGAAATAATGGAAATTTGGAAAGTCTTAGGCGCGGAGTCGCCTTATCTATTTGCGGGCCTCCTCATAACGATAGAGCTGCTCGCCGGACTGCTCACCATCGGTTTCATCGGCGGGTTAATCCTGGCCGTCGCGGAGGTCTACGGAGGAAAGTTACTGTCCACCCTTACTGCGGGAATACAGCGGGCGCTGAGGGCGATACCCGCTCTCGTACTGCTGTTTCTCTCTTATTACGCCCTGAACCTACCACCCCTGTTCACAGCGATTATCGCCCTGGGCCTGAGGTCCTCGGCGTACCAGTCCCAGATATTTCGGGGGTCGATCCAGGCGATCAAGTCCGGACAACTTCTGGCAGCCAGGTCGATGGGAATGTCAAAACTGCAGGGTATCTGGTACGTGGTATTACCCCAGGCGATCAGGCTGGCTATAGGACCGTGGTCAAACGAGTACGCGTCGGAGACAAAGGACACTTCCCTCGCTTACGTGATCGGCGTTGTCGAGATAATGAGACGCTCCAGGTACATAATCTCCTACACATACGGAAACGCGCTGTTAATCTACGGGATAGTCGCGCTGGTGTATTTGATCATCACGCGTGCGGGAAACGCTATCCTGTACTGGCTGGAAAGTAAGTTGTGGGTACCTGGATTCGAGAAGAGAGGTTAAGATGACGTCGACAATACTAACCACACACAATATTCAACCAGCGCTCGAGGGTAAGGAGGCAGGGAGATGAATGACATCGTTGGTTTCTTCAACCTAATATACGAGATAGGGCCTCAATTATTGCAGGGGACCGGGGTAACGCTCGAACTGACCGCGATATGCATCACCTCGGGGTTCATAATCGGGCTGGCCCTCGCCCTGGGCAGGGTTTACGGAAACATCATCATCTACGCCATCTCGACTACGTACGTCGAACTCATAAGGGGAACCCCCCTGTTGGTTCAACTCTTCATCATTTACTACGGCCTCCCTGACGTGGGCATCCTGTTACAGCCCCTGCTAGCTGCCGGAATTGCCCTGGGGTTAAACACTTCAGCCTACCAGGCGGAGTACTTCCGGGGAGCAATCCAGTCCGTCAGCGCGGGCCAGATGACCGCGGCCCGGTCGATCGGAATGAGCAAGGTGGGAGCGATAAAGAGCATCATTCTCCCCCAGGCGCTCCGCATAGCGATACCCTCCTGGTCCAACGAGCTAATCTACATGCTGAAGTACACCTCCCTGGCCTTTACAGTAGGGGCACCGGAACTCATGGCCAAGGCGAAGATCATCGCCGCGAGAAACTTCCGCTACCTGGAAGTCTTCATCATCGTCGCCCTGATCTACATAGTAATTGTCACCCTCTTCACCAAGGTCCTGGACATCATCGAGGAACGGGTGAAGATACCCGGGCTGGAGGGCGGACGATAGGTTGCAACCAATCCACTCACTCCTTGACAACGAGCGAAAATCGTATATCATCATTTGTAAGACATATAATGACTGATACACTCTAGGGGACAGCCATGGCGTTTGAGTTCAAGAAGCTCGAAGAGCAGAAGAAACCGCTATACGTGGCCAACCAGCTGATGGATGCGATCAGGAGCGGTAAGTTCGAGGCGGGGGACAAGCTTCCCACCGAAGATGAGCTGTCCAACATGACCGGGGTCAGCCGGGCTTCCGTAAGGGAGGCACTGGCCGCGCTGAGGCTGGGGGGAGTAATCCGGACAAAGGTCGGTACGGGGACCTACGTCGAGGAGATACCTGCGGAAGAGAACATCAAGGAGAAGATAGTCAACATCCTCGTCGACAACCCGAAGCCTCTGGAGCTTCAGGAGGCTAGAGCCGCCTTCGAGTCCGGCGCAGTAGAGATAGCAGCGGACAAGTTCTCCGAGGGGGGAGAACGGGAGATGGAGGAGACCCTGGGGGAGATGGAAGAGGCAGCGCGGGACGACGATTACCAGGAGTTTCTCAACCTGCACAAGGAATTTCACCTGGAGATCGGAAAAGCCACGCAAAACGAGGTAATAGAGGACACGCTGCGGAACCTGCAAGGAATTATGAACGACAAAATGTGGCGCAAGCTTGAGAAGAAACATTACCTTCCCGACAAGAGGAATTATCTTCTGGAGTCGGTGGAAATCCACCGGGGAATATTCGCCGCCCTCCAGGCAGGAGACCCCGAGTTAGCCAGAAAGAAGATGACTGACCACTTTTCCCGTTACTCGTAGGAGATCGAGCTTGATCCCCGACACGATAAGCAAGTCGGAGACGAGAACTCTGACAAAACAACAATATATGAAAGGAGTAATAACATAAAATGTTATCCCAAACTGAAAAACGCAAGATTTACCACAAGGCACTAACGATTCTGGCCAAGGTGGGAGTGGAGATCAGAAACGAAGAGGCACTGGGACTGTTGGACGGAGCAGGCGCAAGAATTGATGGAGATAGGGTATACCTGGAACAGCACCACGTGGAAGAGGCGCTGGCGGTGGCCCCCAAGTACATCCCGGTATACGATAGGAACGGGGAACTGGCCCTGGAGTTAGGCAGCAACGACAACTACTACGGAACGGGGTCCGATAACCCAAACACCAAAGACATCCAGACGGGAGAGAGGCGGAAGAGCACAATCGACGACGTAGCTAACTTCAGCCGCCTCGTGGACGCGCTGCCCGACCTGGATTTCCTGATGAGCATGGCCCTCCCCTCCGACGTTCCAACGAAACTTGCCGACCTGTACCAGTTTAAAACTATGGTCGAAAACTGCTCTAAACCGTTCGTATTCACGTCGGCAGACAATAGGAATACCATGGAGCTCATCGAGATGGCCGAAGCCGTCACCGGGGGAGAGGAAGAACTCAGGCAGAAGCCGTTCTTCGTCCAGTACACGGAACCGACGAGCCCCCTGGTCGGGTCCGACGACGCCCTGGGTCGGTTGCTCCTCTCCGCGGAGTATGGAGTCCCGGCAACCTATACCTCTGGCACACTCCCAGGCGCATCAAGTCCCGCCACCCCGGCCGGCACGGTAATCATGTCTCTGGCCGAGGAACTCAGCGGCGTCGTCATCTCACAGCTGAAGAAAGCCGGCGCTCCGGTAATCATCGGCGGGGCAGCCTCACCGATGGACATGAAGACCGCGGGAGCATCCTATGGACTTCCGGCGGCCGTCATCGTCGACAGGGCGCTGAGCGAGGTGAGCAAGTTCCTCGACATGCCCGTGTTCAGCGAAGCGGGTTTTAGCGACTCCAAGCTGGTCGACGGCCAGCAGGCGATGGAAGCGTCCATCTCCATCGCCGAGATGGCAAGGAGCGACGCGGACCTGATCCACGACGTGGGCTACCTGGAATCGGGACAGACCGGCTCGCTAGAGTCCGTAGCGGTAGGAAACGAGATAGTCGGATACGTGCGCAGGGTCCACAGGGGAATGAGCCTGGACGACGACAGCCTTACTGTGGAAGCAATCGAGAGGGTCGGACCGGGTGGAAGTTACCTGACGGATTCCTCGACGCTGGATACCTTCAAGGACCTATACCAACCCGAGCTGCTCGACCGACAGGGTTACGATAGCTGGAAAGAAAGCGGAGAGAAAGACCTCGCAGCCAGGGCCCGGGACAAGGCAAAGAAGATACTGAAAAACCACGAACCATACCCGCTCGACGAGGAGAAGTTGGACGCGATGGAGCAAATCCTGGAAGACGCCAGATCAAAACTATAAGGAGACCCATGCCTGATATGATCATGAAGAAAGGTCCCGGACAGGGAAAGTAGACGAGTGGATCGCCAAAGTTATCGATAACAGTGTTAAGATATAGCGGAAAACGGTTCTTACAGGCCCTGGCAAGCATATTTATCGCCTCG
>JAGYME010000084.1 GCA_018400715.1 Candidatus Bipolaricaulota bacterium | reverse complement strand
AACAGAAGTTTCGAGCTGTAGCTGTACAAATGACGGCGTCTCTTGTGATGTAAAGGTAGAGGACGATCCCGAAAACAGCTCACCTGTTACAAGTCTATCCGGTCCAGCTGGAGATTTTTACTCGATGACTTCCGATGATGATGGAAACCTTTTGGAAACTGACGTCGGTGACGCCCCCTCAGCCACAATCGAGATTGACAGCTCTCTCATCCAGACCAACGTCACCGTGCAGTACAGGTCAACAGATGATATCTTTCAAGACTCAACTGCTTCAGAGAACGTGGACCGATCGTCCTGCATGGAGCAACCAGACCCTCAGCCGGGTAACCCCGATGACTGCACCGCTGGATGCGGGGATGGGGGCGTCAACATCGACGATATCATCCACGGCCTCAACTCCGGAATTCTCGCTGCTGACCTGGCGGGGATTGCACTGGATGTTGTAGAGTTAGCTGTCGATCCCACTCCGGACCCAATTGTGGGTGCGGGGTTCTTAGTTATTACCGGTTCCACCATTCCCACGAGCGACATCCTTGCAACCATTGCTGGTGTCGCCAGAGTCGCGCTTGAAGGTTATTCCACGACAGCCTCGACAGATTTGGACGGGGACGGTATCCCCGGCATCGTAGAATTGTTCATTACCGACGGGAGTGATACGCTAAGCGATAGCAACGTTGACTGTGATGGTGATGGGTTAGGCGACTATGATGAAATATCGCTGGCCGGCGGTTATTTTGGAGGGACCCGACGCCCGAGCCCATTAAAGTGGGACAGCGACGGTGACGGACTGGGGGACGGGGACGAGGTAGGTTTTAACACAAGCTATTGCGTCCAGGACACCGATTGTGACGGGCTCAGTGACTACGAAGAGATTACCACCGCTTATTCATATGACTCCGAATCCAAAGGGGTAACATCCCCCCGAGGGGATCCCCGTGACCACAGTGATCCCCTCGCCCAGGACACCGATGGCGACGGCCTGGACGATAAGACCGAGTACGCTCCTGGCAACCTCGCGACGAGCACTTCAAGTACAGACTATTCACCTTACGTAAACGATGCCGACTCCGACGGAGACGGAATACCAGATGGCCAGGAATCTACAGATGGAAATGCCACCTGGGATTATACCGATCTTGGAAGTACTGGTTCCACAGGTAGTGGGGAGACGCACCTGTGCATGGCGGATACCGATGGAGATGGGTTATTGGACGGTGAAGAAGAGGGGCTATTCGGGAAAGGCCCGATTGAAGTCCATAGCCCCCTGGGAACAACTACAACTGCTGCACTTGATGACGACTCGGACGATGACGGTTTGTCCGACTACGAAGAAGTCAACATAACTCAGACAGACCCACTTAACTGGGACACCGACGGAGACGGGCTCTCAGACGCGAATGAGGTTATAGCTACTGGAGGAGAATGGCCCCGGCGTCAGTTTAAACAGGTATCCGACCCCCTAGACCCCGACACCGACGACGACGGCTTAGGGGATGAAATCGAATACAATGGGACCGATCTGGGGACTGATCAAGGCCTTGGAGGACAAGGTGATACAGTCTGTCCTTACGTCAACGATGACGACTCGGACGACGACGGGCTTCAAGATGGAGCCGAGAGTTGGGACGGCGATGCCACAATTAACACGGGTAACATTGGAGACTCAACTTCACAAGCGGACTTTAATCCATCCGGAGAGACAGACTTCTGCGACCCAGATACGGACGGTGACGGGTTAACTGACGGGGAAGAAATCGCACTTCTCGGCGGCCTTCCAATCGACGGGACAAATGGGTTTTCACCCATTACCCCTCAAGGGGTCTCGACCCAATTCGGTGCTGACGGACCACCTCTCGACCCAACCATCCCGGCCCTTGATGACGACTCCGACAATGACGGGTTATCAGATTACGAGGAAATAAACATCACCGGAACGGACCCATTGGATGCAGATACAGATAACGACACGTTGAGCGACGCAAACGAACTGATCGCCACCGGGGGGACGTGGCCCAAGCGGACGTTCATGCAGGTCTCCGATCCGCTTGATCCGGACACGGATGACGATGGTATTCCCGACCATGCCGAATACTCTGGTTCCGGGCTTGGTAGAAACCGCGGGACCGGAGGTGTAGATGACACGACCTGCCCCTTTGTCAACGATGACGACTCGGACGACGACGGACTGCAGGACGGCATCGAGGACGCAAACCACGACGGGGAGTGGTCGGGTATCACTATCGGCGACTCAGCCAACCAGTGCACAAAATCGGGCGCGTTTTGGGAAACAGACCCCTGCAACCCCGACACCGACGGTGACGGCCTACTGGACGGAGAGGAAGCATCGCTAATTGGCGGTGGCCCAACTCAAGGCCGCCCAACGGACTGGCCTGCCAGCCAGCCAGAGCCAGGCTTCAACACTGTCACGCCCGTGAGCGTTTCAACAGACCTTCCTACGGGCACAAATGAAGTCCCGAGTGGCTTCACTGCCCCGTCACCTATCCCGGGTACGGGTGGTAACTTGATTGGGCCCTATACATTTAACCCTATGGATGGAGGTAACCTCGCGGTAACCGTCCCCGCACTCGACACGGACTCCGACAACGACGGTCTGTCGGACTACGAAGAAGTGAATATCACCTCTACTGATCCACTAGATCAGGACACGGACAACGATACCTTGAGCGATGCAGACGAGTTGATTGAGACCGGTGGAAGCTTTCCAGAAAGGTCTTTCGATCAGGAATCAGACCCCCTAGATATAAACACGGACGACGACGGGTTGTTCGATCCCCAGGAGTACTCTGGTAGTTCTGCCGAAGGCCGGGATGACGAATGTCCGTTTGTCAATAACCCCGACTCTGACGGGGACGGAATTCTGGACGGTGAAGTCAAAGAGATTACCCCAAATGGTGTCACTGGAAGTTCTGGTGTGCAGTATTCTTACGTCCACTATGAGGACTTCATAGACCTCGAGGCAGCCGACGAGGAGAGCCCCGGGGTGGTGCGGACGGTACCCACCTCCGGTTACGGTGAACAACAGGATGATGACGACTATAACGTCTGCGATTCTGACTCGGACGGAGACGGCCTAAACGACGGCGAGGAAGTCGCGATTGGGACGAATCCGGGAGACTGGGATACCGACGACGACGGCAGAAACGACTGGCACGAGCACACCGGAGGCGGTCCGATACCCACGGACCCATTCGACCCTGATACCGACGACGACGGCCTGCTCGACTCGGCAGAGGTCTTTGGCGACAACCCGACCAACCCCGTCAACGCAGACACCGACGGGGACGGTCTCTGCGACGGCGGCGCGGGAACGCCGTGGATGGTCAGCGGCGATTCCAGAGTAGTCGTCAACCCAATCTGTAAGTCCTGCGCCGACCCTGGCTTTGACAGCTGCGGCACAGCTGGGGTACGGACCGGCAGTGCCGACGGTATTGGCGATCACCCCAACCCACATGGCTACGGAGAAGACGAGAACGGAAACGGGGCCTGGGACGACGGAGAGACGGACCCCAACCAGTTCGACACGGACGGAGATGCAGTCGGAGACGGAGTGGAGAAGCTCGGCTTCTCGACATCCAGACAGTCGATGATCCCGGCTACCGACCTGTTCGGCCGGCCGATCGAGGTAACCTACCCCGCCACGGGGTGCATGGACCCTCTCGATCCCGACACCGACGGGGACGGGTTAACTGACGGCTACGAAGACAGAAACCACGACGGGAACTTCGATTTCCTGGAAAGTGACTTCGATCACCCCAACACTCCGCTCCCGGGTGCACCAACTCCAAACCCGGAGGAGACTAACCCGTGTGATCCTGATACCGACAACGACGGGCTGACTGACGCCGAGGAGCGCAACCAGCCTAACCCATCTAGCGAGAACCCGTTCAATCCGACAAACCCGTTAGACCACGACACCGACAACGACTGGATGTTGGACGGCGAGGAAGTCGATTACGTCTGCGTGAAAGTAACCTATACCAACCTCGACAACGACGAGGACGGTCTCATCGACGAGGACCCGATAAACGGAGTGGACGACGACCTGGACGGATACGTCGACGAGGACCCACCCGACTTCCGCGTAAGGTTCGTCGAGGTGCTTGACCCGACGGACCGGGATTCCGACTCGGACGGCTTCATCGACGGCCGAGATCCGAACCCCTGTAACTCACCGCTGATACCGATACTTCACGATGACCCGGGAGTCCCCGTGGACAGCGACGACGACGGGTTCTCGGACGAGTCCGAACTCTTCGCGGGAACGGACCCCAACGACGACGATAGTTACCCGGACGCGTTTACGGCTGACCTGGACGGAGACGGTGAGGAAGACGACAAGCTCTGGTTGCTGGGCATAGACTCAGACCTCGTCGCCGGAACAGTCGTCATCGACATAGAGTCAAACGTCCTGATAGACGCTCAGCTGGAGATCATCGAATCCAGAGACGTAGAAAAGGGAGACTTCGACGACGACGGCAGAGAGGACGACCGCAAGTACACGATAGAATACGCGTTTGCAAACCAGCGTGTCCGACAGCCGAGAAACGACCTGGTCATCTACGACATAAACAGCGACCTGATAATCGATAGGGTAGAGTTGAACTGATAGGAATTAAGCCTTCGAAATAGAAAAGAAAGGTAAGACAGAATATTAACCTCTGGCAATACCTTCCTCTAAAGGTTGTTGCCAGAGGTTTTTATTATTCTTCGGTACCTTCTACCTTGAACTCGTCGCTGCAGCGGAGGTCGACCCAGCGCTGGTAACCGTAGCCACCTGAACAGATGAGCGCACATTCCCGCTTGTAGGTAGTGTCTCCGATCTGCCAGGTGATAAAGCAGGGCGGCGACAGCCTCTTGCCCTCTTCCGATTCGTCACACTTGCGGGTCTGCGACAGCTGGAGGAGTTCTAAGCACTCGTTCTTGGCGTACCCGGGGACGTTTATGTCCTCGTAGCGTTCCCAGTCTTCATAGCAGTTCTTCATGCAGTATTCCTTCTCTATCGTCGCCTCGTACTCCGACTCGGTAACTTCGTACTCGTCAAAGTCCCTGACGAGACAATCGGAGCCGGGCTTGTCCAGCTCTATTTCCGTGATCTCCGCCTTGGTGACGGGGTCGTCTCCCTTCAACAACTCTTCCTCGTACCACAACATCAACTTGCCGTCGGAGTCCGTCTCCCCTGCCTTAATTACGTCCCCGGTCAACGGGTTAGATATGGTTACGTTAACGTGGGGTACCGGGTTACCGTGTTCGCAGTCGAACAGGGAGAAGTATATCGTTATCATCGCCGTGTCAAAAGCCGGCTCTTCGACGACCTCCTCCGTTTCCTCGGTCTCCTCGCCTTCTTCTTGAGAAAACGCAACGGGTAAAGGCGAGAACGCGCCTGTTACAATTAGACCCAAAACGAGTAAAAATATGGCAAACTTCTTCACGGTTTCCTCCTGAAAATTTTGGTGGATTTACTTCCCGGGACCAAATATCAAATATACGGGTGTTTTCCACGCTTAACCATACTCCAAAGCGGGATCTAAATGCAACTACGTAGGGCCTCACGCA
>JAGYME010000083.1 GCA_018400715.1 Candidatus Bipolaricaulota bacterium | reverse complement strand
GCCAGAGTCTCCGCCGAGGAACAGGTTAAGTCAGGCAGCCTAAATCAGCAAATAGATAAGATAAAGGACTATTGCCACCGTAACGACCACCAATTACTTGAACTATTCATCGACGCCGGCGTCTCTGCCATAAAAGAACGACCGGAGTATGAATTGATGGACGTCTTGCCGCCGACTATACTGTCACGGTTGAGAGAGATGGGAGTTGAGATAAAGGGCGGTGGTTAAGACACATTCGTTGGCTGGTGAATTAATGCAATTTTCTTATGTATTCGTTAATTTTTACGTAAACTTCTGGGGGGAGTTATTTTGTGGAACTAATAGAAATCTATCGGACCTGGAACGAACGAAAAGCGGAACAAATGAAATCGCTTCTGGAGGATTACAATATAACCTGCAATCTTTCTTCACACCTCACTCGCTCTGTTATGCCATTCGCTGGACAGCAGGAGGTCCGCGTAATGGTCCCAGAGGCCCGTGAGGAGGAAGCGCGGAGGATACTTAAAGACTTCTTCGAGCTCCAGCCTGGAAATGAATCTGGAGAGAAGGACGAACTCTCATAGTGTACTGTTTCGATCCACATTATTCCCTTTTTGCGACGGAATTATATTTACTATGCTGAATTAACCCAAATCTCCCCCTGCTCCACCCACCGCACTCTTCAGAAGCCAATAGAACGCCTCTCAGAGCATGCGATCTTCGCCGGTGATACGTAATTAAAGGATATAAAAAGATTAACCCCTTGACAGGGATGTCGAGGGGCTGCTTTGGGTTAAACTCAATCTTTTATATTATCTGAAAGTTAATTGCTACAACCTGGCCGAAAAGGACAACAGATAAGAGTTATCCAGGTCCGGGTGCCACTGGTAGACACCGTCGATCCTAATCTGGTCCAGGAAGTCAGCAGAGCCTAAGTTACCTAACCGTAGACCGGCACCAGCTGATATTATACCGGAACCGGTTACGCCAAACCTTACTGCTCCCAGCGGAAAGAGGTGTTCAACTCCTGCTCGGATGCCACCCTGGGCCCGCCAGTCAAATGACATGTTGAGACCCTGGTCAATTAAACCTACGGTATTTATTCCCACGCCTACACCGAAGTTGTTCGGAAACTTCTCCTCGTGGACGACGTCCCCGTCCGTATCCTCGTAGGTGATCTTGCCGAGAGGAAAGCCGGGGTCGGTAAATTGACCGAGCAATATACTGGGGATTATGACGCCGAACTGGAGCCTGGTGTTTTCATCGATACGTGCCCTGTACAGCGACGATACCGATAAGCTGAACCCGGAGCCGGTGGTGGCGTGGAGGGACGAGTTAAAGGACCTTACCTGTACACCTATTCCCATGTTCTTTGCTTCTCTTCCGAGTCCGACTATGTCTCCATTTATCCCGAAGCTTCCGACTATTGCCAAGCTGGAATAAGAGGTGGTGTCTCCTGTATCTATCCCGTACTCGTCGGTTACGTCAAACATACCGGAAGAGAGGCTCATGCCGGCAATCCCTACCGACTTAACTGCTCCCACGGCGGAGTTGTAGGTTAAGGTACCGTACCTGTTCTCGTGGCTGGTATTTATCCCCGCACCGTCCAGGAAAGCCAACCCGGCAGGATTGTAAAGGGCAGCATTTTCGTCATCGGCCAGGCCGATGAAAGCACCGCCCATTCCCATGGTTCTGGCTCCGACCCCGATGTCAAATATGGCAGCGGTGTTTGCGTAGTCGTCGACTGCGGCGGTGACAGTTAAACCAGTTGAAGAAACCAACAAAACCGTGAGTATTAGATAAATCATGTATCGCGTTTTCATGAGTTCCTCCTTTCGACCATTATCTTGCCTATATCGGACGTCTGATCGCCTGCCTGTACTATGTAGAGGTATATCCCGTTAGCGAGTGGCTCGCCTTTATCGTTGACCAGTGACCACTCGTAAACGTTCTGTCCGGACGACAGTGACCCGGAATGGACCTGCCTGCCGGTTGCGCTGTAGACGTCGAAAGCGCCAGAAGAGACACCTGGGGGAAGTTGATAGTACAGGTGGGCTTGGTCTTTTTCGGGATTGACGGGGTTGGGCCCGAATCTTACCGTCAACTCCTTAGAAGCCTGTTTCTGAAGCCAGACTCCTCCCTCATCCTCCTCCCAGGCTAGATACGGGTAGTCGTTCTCGTCCGCTTCGACTTTTTTTATGTTCCAGTCGGAGTTTTGGAAAGTGAAGATGTCTTTCATCTGGGAGGTGGGTTTGCCGGTACCGGCGCCGGGCTCAGCCCGTCCGGAGGTTTCGGTATCCCAGTACGAACCCACAACCCTCCCGCGATCGTTATCTCCGACGAGTCCTCCCGCATCTGAATCGCCGTCCACGGTGCCGGTCGCATAAGACCTATCGACCTTCCCTTCGTTGGTCCCGACGACTCCTCCCACGCTGCCGGAGCCGGTGACGGTGCTTGTCGCGTAGGAATCCTCGACTGTCCCGTCATCCTGGTTCATCCCGACGAGCCCGCCGACGGTAGAAGCCTCACCCGACACTTGGCCCGTCGCGTAAGACTTCTCGACTGTCCCGTCGTTGCACCCCACGATTCCACCGACGAAGGACTTGCCCGTGATGTCGACGTCTTCGAGGCCAACGTGTGTTATCTCAGCATCCGAGCCAGCAGCTCCAAACGGTCCTATATAGTCCTCGTTAGGCCGATTGATCGTCAGCCCTTTTATCGTGTAGCCGGAGCCGTTTAATGCCCCCCTAAACTCGTTTCCACTCTCGCCGATCGGGTCGAATCCCTTCCCGCCGCTCGCCACCCCGTCGTAGCCCTCAGTGCTTTCGTTGAGGTCGTTGACGAGTATGTAATGTGAATCCAGATCCTCGCGCACATCATCGAGGTGATTCCAGTTCTCGATCTCGTAGGGTTCTTCCTTTGTTCCATGGCCACGGATATCGATCTTTGAATCCCCGGGGATATTCTGTAGAGTGGGACGATCATCTCCCGGCTTGACCTCCCAGACGTCCGAAAAGTTCCACGTCTCCTCCCAGTTATCCGGATCAGTGTAGAAGCTTTCAGTCCTGAACTCTTCCCGGCTCATATTCGCACCCCACGGGCCGTTCAGATCAGGCTCCCTAGTTATTTCTGTTCCTCCAACTACCACATCCATATCTTGATTGGCGTAGTTATGTGTAACTGATTCTCCGGATTCTACAGGGCCAACTCTTGCCAAACCGTCAACACCCCCCTCGACTTCGGTCTTTGAATTAAATGCAATGGAATCCTGAACTTGGGGTGCACTAACTACTAATCCTGCATACTTACGGCTATGTTCATATGTATTATTCACATCTCCGGTGGAGTAAGTGTGCTTGATCTCAGCATCTTGTGCAGCAGTCGCCACAAAACCAGCAGCATTCGGATAACTAATTGCTTCAATATTTCCCGTGGAATAACTATCCCTTATACTTCCTCCAAGGACGGTCCCAACGAATCCTCCCCCTCCGAACTTAGTTCCGTGTCCTCTCTCTTCTACATCCACTGCTGCGTAAGATTCGGTGATCTCAGTATCTTTAGTGAGTACAGCAAATCCTCCCGTTTTTATCCCTGATAAATCTCTCGGAGCCCCTGATGCATCTCCCGTAGCATATGAAGTGGAGATTGTGCTGTTTCTAATGGTTCCGGCAAAGCCTCCCTTCCAGATAGCCTGTACATTAGTTCCGAATCCTGGAGAAGTATATAAATCGCCTTTTGCAGCACTACCTTCAACGCTTACCGATTGCATCAGTCCGGCAAACCCGCCAATACCACCGTACTCTATTGCTTCCTGCAGTGCAGGTTGCTTATCTTTTCCTTGAAACTGCATGTCTCCTATTTTTACGTCCGCTTTACAGTTCCGGATCGGTATCGTGCCTGAAGCCGTTTCGTCGCCGTAGACGGTCCCCACGAAACCCCCGACCTGGAGTGCGGCTCCCCATTTGTTGGCTGCTCCTTTATTGATGGTTCCCTTAACTGAGTTGTTTTTGATTACGAAATCACCTTTAGTAGGTGTATCTGAACTGGGGTCGGCAATTGCGCCCACAAATCCGCCACTTTTACTTAAAATAGGATGCTCAGTAATGCTCATTCCTACAGCTAACTTAATATTTTCCACGCTACAGCTATCGACTACCATCGTTTTGTCATAATCATTTGCCAGTTCCCCGACCAGTCCACCCATATAACCAATGCTGTGCCCTTTATTCTCTGTCGGTCGCTCATCAACACTTATTATTTCTGTATCCTTGACCGTGCTATCAACGATTTCTCCACCGTTAGCTAGACCTGCTAATCCACCAACCTGGCTTGATACTGTCCAGTATCCAAAGGGAAATGAACTGTCCTTCATCAGATCCAGGTTGGATGCTTTACAGTTTTCAATCGTCGTGTTTTCACTTTTCCCGATCAACCCGCCGATGAAAGATTCCCCCTCAAAGGGTCGTTCGGCTTGAAAGATGTCGAATTCGCCGTTTTTCACCGTACAGTTGGTTATTTCCGCTCCCTCTGCTTCACCGGCCAGTGCACCTGCTTTAGAGAGGGTTTTCATATCTACGGTCTCGATAGTGAGGTCCTTTACCACTGCTCCCTGGCCCAGTTTGCCGAATAAGCCCTGATTGTCCGCGTCTCTGGTTATTTGGAGGCTTTTGATTTGGTATCCATTGCCGTCGAAAGTGCCGGTGAAAGTTCCGATTGGCTCCCAGCCGGCATTCGGATTATCAACATGTTCATCGTAGTCTGCCGTATTTTCATCTAAATCATTCCCCAGCACGTAGTCCGCGGATAGATCATTCCGCACGTTGTTAAGATCATTCCAGTTATTAATTTCAGTTGCTGCTAATAGAACACCGTTAAAACCAAAAACCAGGGTCAACGCCAGCAACGAAACCAAAACTTTCGTTCTCTTACTACTCACTACTTAAAACCTCCTGTTCCACAAGACCTTCTAGCACCACCTTATCCGAAAAAGCTCGAAAGCACCCTTCCGAATTAAGCTTCCTCGATAAAGTAACTGCATAATTAATTTATAATAACAGATTGACCCTCGAAGACAAAAGCTATTACGGACCCAGAATTCTCTTGGGGGACGGGAAAGAGCAATGCGAGAGATTTCTGTTCCTTCTCGGGGGTTCCGCTCCCGGCTTACCCCAGCCCATTGTCCAGCTCAAACAGCTCGTCGTAATCAACGGAGTCTTGAATATAAAGACCTGCCGTAATCGAGGTCGAGGAGTGCCCCAGCAGGAAGTTGGATACGGTCTTTAGCGAAAAGCCCTCTTTTAACATCCACGTCGCCCGGGCGTGCTTAAACGCGGAGGGTTGGTGGCGTAGTTTACGTCCGCATCGATTCTTTAACAAACCACCACACTTATTAAAAATATTTTTAGTGATAATCCAAAAGAATACCCCTTCACGCTCTAAAAGCACCTACTTACTTATAGAAAATTCCACAATTCTTCTCTACTTCTAGGTCCGCCGGACTTCCCAGAAGCCAATTCTCGGCCCCTTAGAGAGTGCGATTTTTGCAGATGATAGGAAGTTACGGCAGTATTCGAAATTTACCTCCTTTGACAAGATAACTGAAGGGTATTTAGAAATTTTCGTGAGATTTATCGGTTAAGTTATGGTTGCTGTCATCCCTCCCACTATACTGTCATGGTTGAGGGAAATGGGAGTTGAGATAAAAGGTGGTAAGTAACGATAATCGTGGCAGGGCTTTACTTGCTTACGGGCAATAGTTTAGAAATTGTATCTTCTTTCGACTTATTCACAGGTATTGCGAGGGTAAGTGGGAAGGGAGAGAATTACAAGTATTTATTCAACTTATTCACCTG
>JAGYME010000082.1 GCA_018400715.1 Candidatus Bipolaricaulota bacterium | reverse complement strand
ACCCATCACATTTGTTAAAAATATTTTAGTAATAGTTCAACAAAAATACCCCATCGCGCTCTTAAAGTACCTACTTATCGAAAATAACCCAAATCTCCCCCTACCCTAGGTCCACCGGACTCTTCAGAAGTCAATAGAACGCCCCTCAGAGCAAGCGAATTTTGCTGGTGATAGGTAGTTACAGATACTCAAGTAATAATTCTATTCGGCTCAGATAATACAGGCTTATCCAGATTTTTCGTATAAGCCTGCTACAGCGATGAACATCTTTTGCTGTATTCCGGGATTTATTTTAGCTATTACACCCCAACAAAAAAGAGAGGAAATCTCCTTCCCAGCGGTTTTGAGATTCGTTGGGCTCGTGGTAGGGTATTGTTAGGGAAATCAGACATCATAAAGAGGCCAACGCCCCCTTTAATAATTTAGTAAGTATATGAATTGGCTAAATAACTAGACAATAGTAAGCCTAATCCTCAGAATCATCCGTTTCTACTGGAATAGAATGCTCTAACTGTTTTATTTTATCCTTCAGTTCTTCTAATTGAAGGAGCATATTTCTAGCGTCCTGTTTGTCATAGTTGGAGAATCTATTGTTTATATTTTGTATAATATGAGTCGCTGCTTGTACCATTTGTGGTAATTTTCCGGCAAGCTCAAAAATTTCTCCATCCCATTTAAGTACTCTAGTCCGCAATCTAGCTCCATACTGCTCACCTACCAGTGCCTCAGATGTAAGTTTACGCCAGTTATCTGGGCCATAATAACTAGATATTGACTCTTGAAAAGCAGCACCAGACTTAAGCGTTATTTTTTTGAAAAACCTTTCAACGGCCTGAGGAACTTCAAAACCTAATTGCTGGTAGTAATTCGGATCGTTGTTGCCTAAAACGTTTATAATTAACTCGGCCAAATCTCGTTCATCTAAAAAGGTTTTGAGGCCTCTTTCGACCTCATAATCTAATCCTTGGCCTTGCATAACGTTATATAAAACGTCATCTACTTTTTCCTCCCAACCTTCCTCCTCCAACTTTTGTTCTAACTTAGCAAGTCGAGCCTCTATAGATTCGCTGTCAGTCTTTTCTATAATATCTGTATTTTCTTGACTCATAATTAGTACTCCCCCTTGTTGGGTTTTAAGGCCTTAGTATTAACCTCAGTCGCCCCTTCCGGTGTCAAGTTAATTCCTGTATCCGATACCTCTTGCCTAAAGTTCGAAGCTAGTTGTTGATGAGCTATATTGGACGTCGGCCTAGCCAAACGCCAAGGTGTATAATAATCTTCTTTATTTTCACTATATTTCGCTCGAGCAGATTGGGCCTCTTGCTGGAACGATCTTACTACCCACAGTCTCATTAAAACTGTGTACGGAGTTTCCAAAGCTTTCGCGTATTTTTTAATCTCCTCTAAACGGCTCTTACTAATCCTAAACGAGACCACTTGCTTTTCTGGTTGTTCAAATTCAAAGTCATCTGCATCTTCAAGTTCATCCCAAATATCTGAGGTATTAAAATTTTCCCAAAATTCCGCTTCCTCCTCCAAAGAATCAAACTCTTCTGGTATTTCTTCTCTTCGCTTAGACATAATTCCTCCTGTTTATTTCTATTTCATTCGGTTTCTATAATTGCTCTTTTCTCTCTCGTTCATATCTCGAACACTGACAAGCATAACTTCATGTTTGCCAATGGGAACAGTTACAATCAAAAGATACCTTCCCGCCAGAGTCTGAGACCTAATAAGTATTTTGTCTCCTTTTTTCTTCTTCTCCATCTTGCCGGTAAACACTGCTTCCTTAACTTCCTCGGCATGAATGTGCCGCCTATACATCTTCTTTTGGGCGAAATTGGGAAAGGTAATCTCTCTAATTTGATGCATCTTCTCTTATACATCTCCTACGTAATACAGAGTATTACAACATGTACAAAAAGTCAAGTCCTTATTAAACAAACTATTTATAGAAAATCAATTCACTCAAGATGTATGCGGTTAGACGAGGTAAACGAAGCCAATAGAAGACCGAGAGGGACGGAGCTTGACATTTTGACATTTTTTGCAAAGGCTGTTCTGGACAGGAATACGTGGAAAACAAAAAGATTATATTGTCAAAATGTCAAGCTCCGTCCCCATTTAGTTTGTCATAGGAAGTTCCGTCATGACCGAGATAGTCTTCAGTCGCCCCGGGCTGGGGAAGATGATGGTAATGGCCATGAAGCAGAGGGATTACCTTGCCTTGCAGTCATTGTTGACCATATATGCCGCGCTCGTGTTGATCATCAACCTGTTTACGGACCTGTCCTACGGGATAATCGACCCCCGGGTAAGGTACGAATAGGGGGACGTCATGGGAGAGAACCGTCGCATCTGGCGCACGTTTAGAAAGAACAGGATAGCCGTTATCGGCCTCGTTCTTACGTTGATTATCGGTCTGATCGCCATACTCGCACCCGTAATCTCTCCGTATTCTCCGGTAGAACAGGATGTGCTGAATCAATACAACCCGCCCGGCGGTGAGCACTTCTTCGGGACGGACAATTACGGGAGAGACATCCTCTCGAGGATTATCTGGGCATCGCGTATTTCTCTAATTGTCGGTTTCTTCTCCGTCCTGTTTGGGATGGTAGTAGGTTCGATTGGTGGCGTAGTAGCTGGTTACGTCGGCGGTTGGGGCGAAGGGATAATAATGAGGGCCGTAGACATCGGCCTCTCCTTTCCTACCCTGGTATTGGGGCTGGTTATCATGGCGGTGCTGGGTAGCGGTCTGGACAAGCTCGTCATCGCCATTGGCGTGGCTATGGCCCCGTGGCTCTCCTTGTTGCCCGGCGCCGCGATCCTGATAACCGTCCTTTCCTTCAACATGATCGGAGACGGAGTAAGGGATATAACTGATCCTAAATTGCAGAGCTAATTTAGGAGTTGTTTAGGGAGGAGACCGGCTGGACTAAATAGTAAAACCCTTCGTTTTTTCACCGCCGCCCGTTTCGATCCTCTCCCGCAACCGGCTGGAGAGGTAATCTATCCCCCAGACCATGATGATTATCAGCATGGTCATGACCACTGCTTTGGGGAAATTCCATTTACGGATGTAACTGTATAGTCTCATTCCAATACCACCACCACCCACTATACCGATGATCGTCGCCATACGCACGTTGATGTCCAGGCGGTACAGCGTGAAGGAGAGATATGGGTTTATTATCTGCGGTACTACGCCGTAAATTAAAATGAGCACCTTACCAGCCCCCGTGGACTCTATCGCCTCCATGGGGCCGACGTCGATGCTCTCCACTCGCTCCGAGAAGAGCTTCGTCATGTCAGCTACAGAATGGATCCACAGCGCCAGTACGCCGGGGAAGGGCCCGGTCCTGACCCAGACGACGAATATTATCGCCCATATTATCGGCTGAATGGAACGAATGATGCTGGCAAATCCTCTGACGAACGTATAGATTCCTTTTGCAACTGGAGATTGCATCAGGTTCTTGGCTCCCAAAAACGAGAGGACGATCGCAAAGGGAAGAGCCAGCGCGGTTGCCATAAACGCCATGTACAGGGTCTTAATCAGCAGTGTTACGCCTTCTCCCAGTACCGACCAGTCCGGCTTGGCAAAGGCGGACCAAAGCTTGATCGTGCTGGGGAAGTTCTTGGCCAGCAGGGTAAGGTCGAGATTGATCCTTGTAAGCGCGTAAACGAAGGCAGCGAGAAAGAGCGCGACTACTATTACGTTCCGCCAGAAGTACCAGGGACCCCTTTCCTTAATCTTCTCTTCGGTACTCATACTATCTTCTCCCTGGCCTTTCCGCTGATGTAATCGAGAATCCACACGACGACGGCAATTATAATGGTCACGGCGCCGACCTGGTTCCAGTCGAGCTGGCTCTTGTAGTAGAAGAAGAACCTACCTATTCCTCCACCACCGACCAGCGCGATAACCGTGGCCATCCTGACGTTGATGTCCAGACGGTACAGAAGAAAAGCAGTATATTGGGGGACTACCTGAGGGACAGCACCGTACCTGACTGTTTGCCAGAACGACGCTCCGGTAGACTGGACGGCCTCGATCGGTCCTTTTTTGATCGACTCCACCTGTTCGGAGAAGAGTTTGGCCAGCGCCGCCATGGAATGTATCAACAGGGCGAAGGTCCCGGCTGCTGGCCCCCACCCAATCCAGATGGCGAAGATAATTGCCCAGAGGAGGGCTTCTACTGACCTGACTACGTTAAAGAACGCCCGGGTGATGTAGAATATTATCCTCCGAAACCAGGTCCCACCCATTATGTTTCGCGCCCCGAGAAAACCGAGTGGAGCGGCGAGGATACCGCCGATGACGGTAGCCAGATAGGCCATGAAAATAGTATCGATCAGGCTCCCTAAAATTGTATCTTCTAGTTCAGGGTCAATGTTGATGAAGTGGGTAAAGTCGGGATGAGATAGCCCCGACCAGAGGTGAATGGTCTTAGGGGCCCGGCCGGCGATTGCTCCGAGGTCGATATCCGTCGTTATCCAGCCTACCCAAAAGGTAAGCACAACGAGGGCAATTGCGGTTATCCCCCAGTTGGTTAACGCCCAGGTCTTCTGAGGCGGACGCTCCACCTTTTTAATCGTTTTCAGGCCGACCGAAATACCGAATTTTTCGCTCATTAAGGCACACGTAAACGTGCCCAGTACGGTTAGAACCCATCCCCATGGTTTGAGCGTCAGGGAGCCGTACCAGTCTATGTACTGCGTGTACCAATAGCTGTTAAGGAGAAAGACGACTGCATAGGCTATATAGCCCCAGATAAGCCAATCAAGCAGGAACGGTTTCAGGTCGTCTACGAGGTTAGGTAATGTGAACTTTTTCGGCCTCTTCACCGAAGACCTCCTTGAACTTTTCGTCATCGATGTCCTTCGGATGACCGTCGTAGACGATTTTTCCGTCCTTCAACCCGATCGCTCTAGTCCCATATTTTCTTACCAGGTCGAGGAAGTGCAGGCTCGTAATCACCGTCTTCCCCTGATCGTTTATCTCGGCAAGGTAGTCCATGATCGTTCCCGACGTGGCCGGGTCCAGGCTGGAGACGGGTTCGTCTGCAAGTAACAGCTTGGGGTCCTGCATCAACGCCCGGGCTATACCGACTCTCTGCTGTTGACCACCGCTCAATTCGTCCGCCCGTTTAAATGCCTGTTCGGGGATTCCCACCGTCTCCAGTTTTGCGTGGGCGCGTTCCTTTAATTCCCTGGGAAACCGCCCAAGGAGGCTACGCCACAGCGACAATTCCGCCAGTTGTCCTGTCAACACGTTGGTCAGTACCAGAGACCGTTCGATTAGGTTAAACCTCTGGAAGACCATGGCGATGTCCTCGCGAATTAGTTTCAACTCTTTGCTCGAAGCAGTCGTAACTTCCTCCCCCTCGAACTTGATGCTCCCCTCGGTCGGTTCGATTAACCTGTTGATGCAACGAAGTAGAGTTGATTTGCCCGATCCGGATAGCCCTATCACCACCAGGAACTCACCTTTTTCGACCTCAAAGGAAATGTCCTTCAGGGCTACCACGTTAGGCGGGTAAACCTTCTTTAGATGTTCAATCTCCAGTTGGGCCAAAATATCCCCCTGCGTAAGTAAGAAAAACGTAGAGGATCCGGGCTGCTGCGCCGGACCCTCTACTGAATAAAAATTAAAGTCTTAGTCTTCAGGAACCGGGTAACCAACCAGTTCTCTGTAGCCGTCGTAGTAGTCGTCTGAAATTCTTTCCACGTCAGTCCATTCGTAGAAGTTCGAGTCGCCCCAGAGTTCTGCACCTTCCTCGGTCCTAATGTGTTCGACTACGGCTTCCACGATCATGTCCTCCATCTCCTTCGGGAAGTCGTTGACGAAGGTCAGAGCGTCGTTGGGCATGGGGCCAAATGTGGCTACAACCCCGATCTTCTTGATGACCTCCCAGT
>JAGYME010000081.1 GCA_018400715.1 Candidatus Bipolaricaulota bacterium | reverse complement strand
ACAGTAGAGAAAACTAATAGATAGAAAGATAAAAGGTGTTCCCAGGCCGGGGGCACCTTTTTTATTCCTCAGGACTTGGCGGCTTTCGACTTCATAAGAGTGTTTCAACGGTGACCAACGGTCTACGAGACCTGAAGATTGGCAGATTGATTTCAATCTTTCGAGAAGATCTTCTACTCGACAATTATTATCCGCAGGTCGTTCACGTTCGTCCCTGTCTTCCCAAGGTCAATCGAGGTCCCGATCTTATCGAAGCCCTCCTGAGTGGAGTGCTCTCTCAGGTAAGCAGAGGGACTCTTCTCCAACCTCTCGGCCGTTTCACCCGTGGCAAAAGCCCCGGACTTGCCCCGGCCGTCTATCCCGTCGGTGTCGACGGCAGCGATAAGCAGGTCATCTAGCCCCCTTATCTTGTCGACGGCCCCCATTACGAATTCCCTGTTGGGTCCCCCTGCGTGACCGGAACCGGCAGTGCCGGAGACGGTCAGCTCACCACCGGAGATGACCAGGGCGGGCGGCGGGACCGGATTACCCGAATTGCATATTTTCAGCGCTATCCCCGCGTGGACGCGGCCCACCTCCCTGGCCTCCCCTTCTATCTCCGAGGAGAGGATTAGCGTGTTATATCCCAGTCTTTCCCCCTCTTCCTTCACCGCCTCCAGGGCATTCATGTTGTTTCCCAGGATGAAATTGTGTACGTTCGGAAGCTCTCCCTTCGGGGTCTCTTTCAAGTTGCCCCCGATACCCTCCTGGATATGTTTCCTCACCGCTGGAGGGGTACTTTGGCTCAAGCCGTACTTCTCCAGCACCCTGGCCGCGTCAGAAAAAGTAGTCGGATCGGGGACGGTCGGGCCGGATGAGATCGTCGTCAGGTCATCGCCAACGACGTCCGACAGGACCAGGGAGACTACACTAGCGGGAAACGCTGCCCGGGCGGTCCTCCCGCCTTTGACGGAAGAGAGATGTTTCCTCACGGTGTTTATCTCGTCGATACTCGCCCCGGAACCGAGTAGGGACTCGTTTACCGCGATTAGGTCATCTAATTTCAGTTCCCCCGCGGGAAGGGAGTAAAGCGCTGACCCGCCGCCGGAGATCATGAACAGGACCAGCGTATTTTCGTCAGCCTCTTCAGCAAGCTCCAGGATTCTCCGTGCCGCCTTCACGTTGGCCGAACTTGGCGTCGGGTGAGAACCGGAATAGACCTCGACCGGTCCCAGGTTGTCCTCGCCGACGTCCTCGTTGGTTACGATCGCCCCTTCGTCAATGGAGACCAGTTCGACCAGCGCCTTCGCCATCGGTAGAGACGCCTTACCGATTCCCAGGAGGTAGACCTTATCGAAGTCGCCCTTCTTAATTTTATAACCATTTATGGTTATAATTTTCGGGGTTACCCGGACGGAATCTGCGATAACGCGTGCGGGCGCCGCGGCGGCAATTCCTGTCTGTATTAACTTCAGTGCAGTATCTTCGATGGTCATTGATATTCAGTCCGCAGTCCGTGGTCCGTGGTCCGCAGTCGTAAACCTCAAAACTGGTACCTGGTACCGAGTACCGGGTACCTCATTACCGCCGCCAACGTCCACTCACCGTCCAACCCACAACCTAAATCCTAATCCCTAAATCCTAGATCCTAAGAATACAGGGCCTCCGGACCACTCCGTATTCCGTCTCAACCGCCCAGACCGGCCAGCTCTCACCCGGCTCGGTGATGAAGCTGAACCCGTCCTCGTTGACGAGAATCGTGTCCTCTGTCTTGGCTCCCTCGTTGGAGGGGTTCCAGGCGAAGGGCTGGTTGTCCTTCACGACCTGCCCCGATTCGGGCGTCACCACGTACTCCCGCTCCAGGTAGCCCGTCGCCCCTCCCTGGTGATGGAGTTTCCACTGCTCCGGGTAACCGTTTTCCGCGTAGACCCCCTTCATGTCCCCGAGGACCTCACGTACCGGCCTACCGACGGTAGTGCCAGCAATTGCCGCTGCGTCCACCTCCGCGCAGACCTTCTGTCTCTCCGACAGGTCACGGGGGACGGGACCGAAGCTGACCGTGCGGGTCATGTTGACGAACTGTCCGCCCCGCTGGGCGCAGATAACGACCATCGCGTAGTCCTCTACTATCTTGTCCTTGGGGATAGGGTGGCGGTATGAGAGCACCCGTTCGTCCGAGCCGACGAGGATCAACGTCGGTTCTACGCCCAGCTCACGAATCTCCGGGGCGAGATTCGCCGCGATCTCTACCTCCGTCATCCCGGGCTCGATCTCGTGGCGGCAGTAATTCTCAAACACGTCAGTAACCTCTTCACCCAGGGCCCTGTAGCGGGGTATCTCCTCGTCGGTAAACCCGTATCTCAGCTCGTCGAACTCAACCGGGAGGACGTCGAACCCCGTCCCCGGTGTATCGGTCCGCACCCGGTCGCGCTCAAGCCCAAGTTCGGAGGCGATCTCCACCAGGTCCTCCGCGTACCAATCATACTCTACCGGTTCGTATTCGAGTCGGAGGTCCTCCTCCTCGGTCACCCGGGGCATCTCTACCCGGGAGGCAAGCAGGTATACCCCGTCCGCGGTCACGAGGAGGAAGGATTCGCCGTCCCTCGTGCCCGTAACTACGTGGTTTGCGGCTCCTCCAGTCAGCCAGTAAAAGTTGTACCTCCTCCCCAGCAGGACGGCATCGATACCCTCTTCCTCGAGGTAATCCCGAACCCTGCCTAACTTCTTCTCTTGTTCTGTGTTCACGGTCGCCATCTGGGTTATCCCTCGTGGTAGTAGACGTCCCAGTCGAGGTATTTATTCAGGGCCTCGTCTATCGTCTCTCCTACCCACTTCTTGGTCACGGCCACGTGGTGCTCGAACCCGTTGTCTACGGCGTACTTCATCAATTTCTGCAGCCCGTCTATCTTCGCCACGCCGTATCCTCCGAACGTATCCAGCTCATCGTCGGTGTACTCCCCTTCGGCCAGGTAGGACCTGATTGTCCCGTTGTTGTCATCCGTCGACAGCCTAAAGAAGGTCGCCGGCCCGGGAGATATGCGGCCAACTATCGTCCCGTAGCAGTTGTTCTTTCCCACGTCCTCCGACAGTATGTCTTGATAGCTCATCTCCGGTTCTTCGATGAAACTCTTGGGGAAGTTGCTGCAGTGGAAGGAAACGAGTTTGTCGTCCTCCTCACCGTAGTTGTTGTTGAAGTCAGTCAACGCCGCCGGCTGGCCGGAGGCCAGCTGCAGGACATACATGCCAAGCGCCCCCATTATGTCTACCTCGCAGGCGCTGGGAATCAGGCTCTCGCTCATCATGCTCATCGCCGTGCAGGGTACGACGCCGTAGAATTCTTCCAGCGCGTCCCAGCACTGAATTGCCGTCGCGTCCAGGTCGTTCTCATCTATCCATCGGTCCAGGACCAACTTCAGCTTGCCGATCTTCACCACTGACTCGTCGGGTACGCCTTCCGTGGTAGTGTATTCGGTGATCTCCTCGAGCGTACGCTTGACCGCGGGCGAGGACCCGTCGAGCGAGTCCGCCTTGCCCAGCACCTCGGACAGGTCTATCGTCTCCACGCTGACGCCGGCCCGCTCCAGGATCTTCTCGCTGTAGCGCACGGTGTTGAACGGTGCAGTCCGCGCCCCGATGGAGCCCAGCCTGGCACCCTTAACCCCGTTCACCACGGAGGAGACTCCGGCAAACCGCTCCAGTTCTTGTGCGAACTCCTTCGATTCGACGTCGACAACGTGTTTATCCGTCGTCGAGTAGGGAATTCCGTACTGCCACAGGTTGTTGCCCGCGGAGAGCTTCCCGCAGAATGAGTCACGTCTGTTGGCCAGGTCCATGTTCCCGAGCTCGTCGGGGAAAGCGTGAAGGAGTACGGGCACCTCGAGATCGGCCAGCCGCAGCGTATCGGCGACCGCCTTTTCGTCTCCGAAGTTGGGTAGCGTCACCAGGACTCCATCTATCTCGTCCCTGTGCTCGTCGAAAAGCTTCGCGCACTTCTTCGCGTCCTCCCGCGTCTCCACGGCCCCGTATTCAGCCTCATCCTCGTCCAGGACGACCACTCCGTAACCGAGCTCCTCCAGTCGCTTTATTACTAGTTCTCTTCCGTTTTCTACAAGTTTGTCCGGGAAGAATCCCCTGTTGCCCACCAAGAGGCCAAAGGTAACTTTAGCGTTATCTTCCATCGTTATACCTCCTCTGCTAGCTTTGCCAGCTCATGCATTATCGAACTGCTGTTCTCGTACAGGTCAAGGTAGAGCTCGTAGTACCGGTCGTAGAGAGCTGTATTGTCCCCGTCCGGCTCCACGGTCCTACCCGTTGAAATCCAGTCACCGATATCGGCGTAATCGTCAACGAGCCCTGTCGCCACCCCGACGAGCAGCGCGTCTCCCAGGGGTGCTCCCACGCCTCCGGAGGGGACTACGACCTCCCTACCGGTCACGTCGGCAATTATCTCCGTCCACAGTTCGGACTTGGAGACGCCGCCGACGACGCTCGTCTCGTCCGCTAGGGGTATGCCCACCTCCTTTCCAATCTCTATGTTGTGTCTCAGGCTGTAGGCAGCCGATTCCAGGAGGGCCCGAAAGACGTGCTGCTTCGTGTGGTAGAGGGACAGACCCATGACGGTCCCCCGCGCTCTCGGGTCCCAGATGGGTGACCGCTCTCCCTTGAAGTAGGGCAAAGCTAGCAGCCCTTCCGCTCCGGGCGGGATCTCCTCCGCCTCGACGTCCAGGACCTTGAACGGGTCGAGCCCGGTGCCTTCGGCCAGCTGCTCTTCGGCGTAGCCGAACTCGTCCTTGAACCAGTTGACGAGCGCCCCAGTCGTCGCCGAGCCTCCCCAGGTGTATATCTTCTTCTCAGAGTTGGCGACGTGCGGCATGGAGACGAGTTTCTCCGTCAGGCCCTCTCCCTCGTGAATGATTCCCCAGCAGGTGGACGTGCCCATCATGGCAACGTTATCGCCCTCGCAAAAGGCCCCTGCACTCAGTGCGGCCATCGGCGCGTCTACCCCGCCGGCGATTACGGGGGTACCCTCTGGCAACCCGGACTTACCTGCGGCCTCCGCCGTTATCTCGCCTATTACCTCGTCTGACGGTACCAAATCCTCCGGCATCGTCTCTATCGGTATTCCCAGGGCCTCGCAGGCTTCCTCCGACCAGTCCAGCTCGTGGAGGTCGAAGACCCCGCCGATGTTCCCGGCCGACGAGTAGTCTACGGCGAGTTCGCCGGTCATCTTGTACTCTACGTAGTTGGACGGGGGGATGAACTTGTAGATCTTCTCCCACAGGTCGGGCTTCTCCCTCTTCAACCAGAGCATCTTGGTGTAGCCGTAGTAGGAATCGACGTAGTTACCCGTGATCTCGAACAGCCTGTCCAGGTCGACATTTTCCTTGACCCACTCTACCTCCGCCGTCGCCCGCCTGTCCATCCAGATCAGGCAGGGTCCGACCGGCTCCAAATTCTCGTCGACCGGTATTCCCGAGCCGCCGTAGAGACCACTAATCGCGATGCCCGCCACCGCTCCCGCGTCGACGTCGCTCGAGTCGAGAGCCTCGCTGATGGACTCGTAAGCGGCCTTCTCCCAAACGTCGGGCCACTGCTGTGCCCAGGAAGGGTAGGGCTGTTCCACCTGGTAAAACGACGAACCAGAACTTACTACCTCACCTTCGGGGGTGACCACGATGGTCTTCGTCCCCCCGGTACCGATATCCGTACCAACAAGCAACTTATCTAACATCGCTCACTCCTTTTGGCCGTACTGGCCGGTGTATTTCTCGTATAGTCTGCGCCCCTCTTCGGGGGAAAGCTCCTCCGGGTCACCGCCGCTCTCGGCGACGTAGCAGACGTGGGCGCTGTGCTCCACCGTGATTGCCGCCTTCAGCGCTTCTCTCGGACCCGGGCCGGCGGTAAACACTCCGTGGTTTCTCATCAGTATCGCCTTGACCTTTCCGCCGGCGGCCTTGTCGGAAAACTCCTCGCCGATCCGCTCGTCGCCCGGTGGGACGTAGTCGGAGACGGGTATCTCCGAGCCGAAGTAATCTCCCTGTTCAGTCAGGTACAGCGGTATCCCCCTTCCCATAGCGGCAAACGCGGTCGCGTAAGTCGAGTGCGTGTGGACTATCCCCCCGACCTCGTCCATCATCCGGTAGATGTGCAGGTGGGCCGAGGTGTCGACGGACGGCTTCAGGTCTCCCTCGACTACTTCCCCGTCCAGGTTGACCACCACCAGTTTCTCCGGCGTCAGCTCCTCGTAGGGAACGCCACTTGGTTTAATGACCACCAGGTCGTCTTCCCTCCCGCTGGCGTTTCCGCTCGTGCCCATGACCAGACCGCTTGCGGGAAGCCCCATCAGTGCGTTATGAACTTCTTCCCGTAACTCTTGCA
>JAGYME010000080.1 GCA_018400715.1 Candidatus Bipolaricaulota bacterium | reverse complement strand
TCGAACTGCGTCTTTAGTTCCTTGAGCCGGTCGGCGTAGGAGCTGAACCCGGAGGAGTCTATCATCTTGTCGACCATTGCCAGGTCGATATTGAGCTGCGCCTTGAGCACTTCGGCCTGCTTGATGTCTATCTCCTGTTGATACTCCTCCACGGTTATCTCGCCCTGGATCGCCTGTTCCCTGAGGGAGAGCATCTCCTCTTCCAGTGACTGTACCTTCGACCGCTCCTCGGAGACGGCGTCGGTGAAGACCGTAAACGCCTCGTTGGCGTTCACGTAGCCTACCTTTAGTCCGGTCCCCGGCGCCGAGTCTGTCCCTCCTGAAGATTTAAGCTGCTCTACCTCCGCCTGCAGGGAGTCGAAGTCGGACTCCAATTGGGATAAGTCTTGGTCGCTAGCGGTGGACTCCGTTGAACTGTCACCCTGGCTCAAGCCTTCCATTTGTGATCGGAGGTCGTTTAACGCGTCGGTAGTTGCGAACGAGGAGGTCTTGCTCCGTAAGTCGCTGACCTTGTCGTTTAACGCATCAACTTTTGCAGACAGGTTGGAGACATCGCCTCCACCGTCTATTACGTATTGAGAGACGAACCCTCCGGCAAAACCCAGAATTAGGGCAATAACCAAAGTCGTTACTAGCTTCGCTGTTGACAAATTATCTCACCTCAAAGTTAAGATTCTGTTGATTTAAGTAGTTGTTAACCTCAGTAAACCCCGTTAAAAGATCGGACCAATTCCAAAGTAGAAAGTCGGGAACCACTCGAAGTCTTCCTCCATTGCCCAGGCTGCGCCGATTCTCAGGTGGCCAAACATTTGCAGGTTCAATTCCAGGCCGGCAGAGGTCAATACGTCCGGTTCTTCGAGGTCATCTAGGACGAGCCCAGCGTCGAAGAAGGAAGTTATGTACAGGCTATTTTCAAGCAGCTGAAGTCTGTACTCCGCGTTAGCCAGGCTGTAATTGGTGGCAGGGAAGCTTCCGTACCCGCGAATGGTTGAGTGGCCGCCTAAATATGTTCGGTATTCAGCCGGGACGTCGAAGCCGACTCCCGAAATCGATCTGAGGCCGATTACCTGCGTGTTTTCCTCGATCAAGTTCACCTTGGGCAACTCGAAGTACTGTCGCCACTCACCCTTAAACTTGGTAAAGCTGACCCCGGGAGCGAAATCGCCTGCTTTTTCTATAGTCAGTACCCCGCGAGAGCCGGAAGTGGGGAAATTTGGGTTGTTTCGGTCGTCGAAGACCAGGTCGGCGTTGATGATGTTCGTCAGTGAACCGTCCGGGTCGTCATCCTCCGATACCCACTCGGCCGTATAACCCATGTTTAACGACAGGTTACCTGTGAACGGGAACCCAAAGGACGCCTTGACTCCCTGGCGACTTAACACCGAACCGAAGTCGTCTTCCAGGTCCCGGAACAGGCTGACCTCGGTAAAGTTAAACTGACTGGGGTAGTAGACGTTCTTCCAGTCGATGCTACCACCAAGCTTGGAGTCGACTGCGAAACCTCGGTTTATGTTTAAGCTGACGTCCTGCCCTAAGCCGAACAGGTTCTTCGTCGACACGGAGAGCTTGCCTGCCAAACCGCCGTTTGACCACGTCAAGCCACCGTTGAGGCTGTTTAACTGTGTCTTTTCCTTAATGTCCAGACCGAGTTCCAGACCTCCATCCGTTTGAGACGGTTCGACCTTTACCTCGTTAAAGTAACCGAGGTTGAGAATTCTCCGTCTTGAATTCTGGGCGTCGCTCGAGTTGTAGGGATCCCCTACGGATAGGTTGAGTTTGTTGGCAATAACCCTCTGAGCCGTTCTATCGTTGCCATTGATGTTAATTGCCTCAATATCTCCCTCGGTTATTTCGACTTTGAATACCCCATTGTCCACCCCTACCAGGGAAATATCAGCGAATATGTATCCACTGGTGACGTATTTCTCGTAGACGGGTTTTAGCGCTTTAAGCAGTTCGTAGTTGTTCACCTTGCCGGCCGGGAGGGGGTTCGTTAAGTTCTGAAGCGTGCTGGTTGAGAAAACCGTGTTTCCTCGTATTTCTACCCTGTTACCCTCTCTTTCACCTTCGAGAAGTGTCCTCTCCGTCACCTGCCAGCGGAGGATTATATCCGACTGCTTGTACCCCCTTGCCGGCGATAGGTTGACCTGAGAAAAGTAGACCGACCCGCTGAAGTTGACGTAGGTCTTCTGGAGGTTGAATAACTCTATTACCTTGCCCTTGGGTATCTCTACAAGGTCTCTCGCCACCTCTTCGGGGACCGTCTTCAAGCCTTCGATCCGTACGTTGGCGAGTTTCCCCTCGATTATCTCGATCCTCAGGGTCTCCCCGGTTTCTATGTCCCCCGCGGTTACAAACGGGTAACCGCTCTCTTCATACTCCTTTACGATATCTTCCAGGCCCGTCTGTAATTTGTCCTGATTGAGGACTTCTCCGGTCCTGACCCCCGCTTCCGACAGCCTGTCCTTGAGCTTTTGAGTTCCCAGTGAATCCGTTCCGATGAACTCTATCTCCTTGATGACGGGGTATTCCTCGACAACAATTTCCAGGGTTAACTGGCCATCTGACGTCTCCACGTCCGTGTCGACACTTTTGAAAACCCCCATATCCTTTATAGCTGTGAGTTTTTCGTCCACTTCCGTCTTCGTCGTCTCCTGAGCCACGGTGAGTCCGAGTTCGTTAAGAATATCCTCGTCGGAAATCTCGCTGTTACCGGAAATATTTATTTCTTTAATTGTGAATGTCTGTTCGGGCTGAGTCTCCTGAGCCATGAGAGCCGTTACTCCCAGAAAAATGACGATGAAAACCGACAAAAGAACCGTTCGACTCAACGGAGGCGTTCTGTTCATCTTTATACCCCTTCCTCAAGCAAAAATTTCTCTCTTGTACTTCTATATTGGATTGCCTCGGAGATATGTACAGGACTAATTTTATCAGATTGATCTAGATCTGCAATGGTACGGGAAATTTTGAGGATTTTATGGTATGCTCTGGCGGACAGCCCGAAGTGAGTAATCGCGTTTTCCAACAGATCTCTTGGTCTACCCGTCACCTGACAATGTTGCTCTACCTGCTTGGCGGTCATTTGGGAGTTGGTAAAACCCTCCACGGGAAAACGCGCGGTCTGTTGATCTCTGGCCAGCGTTACCCGACTTCTTATTTCTTCGCTCCTGGCCCCTTCCCCCCGATTTAGGATTTCGTCCGTTTCCAATCGCTGGACTTCTACGTAAATGTCGATCCTGTCCAAAAGGGGACCGGAGATTTTCTTTCTGTACCGTCTTATTTCGCTTGGCGTGCAGGTACACGTCTTTACCGGGTCGCCAAGGTAACCACATGGACATGGATTCATCGCAGCAACCAGGGTAAAATTAGCCGGAAACGTGTACGAACCAGCCGCGCGGGATATCGTGATTAACCCGTCCTCCATCGGTTGCCGGAGCGTCTCGAGCACCTGCTTGCTAAACTCGGGGAATTCATCTAGAAAGAGGACCCCGTTATGGCCGAGGCTGATCTCTCCCGGACTCGGGTTTCCGTGGCCGCCACCGACCATGCCCGCGTAGGATATCGTATGGTGGGGTGACCTGACCTTCCTCCTCATGATAAGGGGGTCGTCCTCCTCTAGGCCCCCGATGATGCTGTATATCTTTGTAACCTCCACTGATTCCCTGAAGGTAAGCGGAGGCAGGATCGTAGGCAACCGTTTTGCCAGCATGCTTTTGCCTGAACCGGGAGGTCCGCTCATGAGTACGTTATGTCCGCCCGCAGCGGCGATTTCCAACGCTCTTTTTGCCCCTTCCTGTCCCTTGACGTCCTGGAAGTCCCGGGTGTACTTTCTTGCCCGTGGACCTTCACTCTCTCCGTGGCGGAAGGAATAGGGCGTCGTCGTTCTCCTCTCCCCGTTCAGGAAGTTGACCACTTCTCGGAGATGGGACATAGGATAGACGTCGACCGAGTCGACGATGGAGGCTTCCTTCGCGTTGCCCCGGGGGACAAGAATTTCTTCTATGTTGGGGTCCTCACCCGCCGCGACAACGGTCGGCAGTACTCCACTTACCGGCCGCAACTCTCCGTCCAGGGACAGTTCCCCGACCAGCAGTTTATCGTCGAGAGCAGAGCCCTTTATCTGCTCGTCTGACTGGAGGATGGTACAGGCGATGGGGAGGTCGAGGCCCACCCCTTTCTTCTTTATATCCGCGGGGGCCAGGTTGGCGACGATCTTTTTCATGGGAAAATCGAACCCGGAGTTGGCGATCGCGCTCTTGATCCTGTCGCGGCTTTCCTTTACTTCCTTTTCGGGGAGGCCGACGATCTTAAATCCCGGCAGGCCTCTGCTTAAATCGCATTGTACCTCTACGGTCAGCGCGTCTAGCCCGGTTACAGCCCCGCTGAAGGTCTTCGCTATCATTAGTATCCGTCCGAATGTAGGGCGTTCATGTAATGCCTTATTTCCCCATCTGAAATAGCAATAACATCAATTCTCGCGCCCCCGGTATATTCGTTCTCCATGAACCAGCGTTCTGCGCAATTTATTAACCTCTTTTTCTTGCTATAGGTGATTGCCTCCTCTGGCTGCAGGTAACTGTTTTTTCCCCGTTGTTTGACTTCGGTAAAGACCACGTAATCGTCATCTATCGATATTATGTCTATTTCACCCCTGTGACAGTGGTAGTTGCGCGTGATGATCTTATGTCCGTTATTCTCCAGGAAATCCGCTGCAATATCTTCTCCTCTCTGTCCACGTCTTGGCATTTAACTGACCTCGGGAATCCGTACTTTTACAGATTATTGGAAATTAATATGAAGTTATTGTGAAGAAGCGCCCGGTGGCTCCGGCGCCGCCCCCGCGCCTGGTCTTCTCTTGAAGCCGGACCGAGGAATATCTAGAATAACTCAGGTGAGATAGATGAAGTTTACCCGGGATAACAGGTTGAGGATTTTTGACGGTGCGATCGGAACGGAAGTACAGAAGAGGGCGAGAGAGGAGGGCGATAACCTAACCGACGCGCTAAACCTCACGGAACCGGAGGTCGTCGAGGAGATACACCGCAGCTACCTCGAGGCGGGAGCTGAGTTCTTGACGACGAATACCTTTTCCTCGAACCGAATAAGGTTGTCGAGGTCGGGAGATGAGGACCCCGCCTCGCAGTTAAACGAACGGGGGGCTGAGATTGCTAAATCGGCGATAAGAAGTTTTGCCGGCAGTGAAGGAGAAGTAAACAGGTACGTCGCCGGTTCCATTGGGCCTACCGGTGAAACTCTTGTTCCTCTCGGCTCCTTTAGTTTTGACGACTTTTATTCCAGTTTCCTTGAGCAGGGGAAATCCCTGTCCCGGGGAGGGGTGGACTGGATAATCATTGAAACCATGGAGTCGATTCGAGAGGCCAAGGCCGCCCTGATGGCTGTAAAGGACCTGGAGGTCCCGGTGATTAGTTCCATGTCATATGGCGATCACGGGAGGACAAGTTACGGAGTACAACCGGAGTCCAGCGCCGTCACCCTGGAAAACGCTGGCGCTGACGTCCTGGGGATCAATTGTGGTACTGGACCTAAGCCGTATCCGGATTTGATCAAGACGTACAGCGAGTATTCACACCTCCCACTCCTAGCTGAGGCAAACGCAGGTACGCCAAAATTGCAAAATGGTAAGGTAATTTACGAGATTACCCCCAAGGAGTACTTGGAGGGAATGAGGACGGGGTTGCCGTATCTTTCCGGCGTAGGTTCTTGTTGTGGGAGCGACCCTAACTTTACCAGGCTGTTAGCCTCTATCTCCGAGGAGTTTCCTCCAGAGGAGACGTCAAAGAGGGAGAAAGAAGTCCAGTTTGTCGCTTCGAGTGCCAGCGTCTTGGACTTGAGTAAAGACGTGAAGGTGACGGAGGTCAAGGTAGACGTCGACGAACTCCCCGCGATTAAGGACAAACTGGACGGGGACCGCGTAAACATGTTGCGGTTTACAGGATATAAGGGAAACGAAGAGGGTCTGGAGGGGCTGTTGTCGAGGACTTTTATGCAGTTGAGGACGGCGCGACCGGTTGGACTGGTGGGGGATGAGCCAGGAGTTGTTAAGGCGTTTCTCAAGGCGTATCCTGGTCTTCCGCCCGTATCCCCCTCCGGCCGAAAAACCAGTGAATTGGTCGATTTGGTCGAACGATTTGGTGGGTTGATAGTCTAGCGCTTTGTACTTGAAAAGTGAAAACCCTAACTTTAAAATGAGTTTACCGTAGCAAGCGGGCGTAGCTCAGCGGTAGAGCATCTGTTTGCCATACAGAAGGTCGCGAGTTCAAATCTCGTCGCCCGCTCCACTCTTCTGAACGAGAAGCAAACCACTAACTCTAACTGGCATAGGTACGACTGAGGTCCTCTTTCCCTTAATCCTCTCCCTAAATGGGGCTCGGTTGACTTGACTTTTGCTGCTAGTGAATTACAATATTGTATATCGTGGGGTGGAGCAATTAGGAAGCTCGTCGGGCTCATAACCCGGAGGTTGTCGGTTCGAATCCGGCCCCCGCAACTACCTTTGGCGGCGTAGCTCAACTGGTTAGAGCACTCGGCTCATATCCGAGAGGCTCGGGGTTCGAATCCCTGCGCCGCTAGT
>JAGYME010000008.1 GCA_018400715.1 Candidatus Bipolaricaulota bacterium | reverse complement strand
TCTCGTAATTGCTGAGTCTCTCTTCTCTGGTAATCTCGTCAATTCTATCGACGTCGGAGTCCTCCAGTTCGAAGTCGAATACGTCCAGGTTCTCTTCTATATGGGCTGGAGTCCTTGACCTCGGTACGGTAACTACTTCCTTCTGCAGGGCCCACCTGAGAACAATTTGTGCGGGAGACCTGTCGTACTTCTTGGCGAGTTCATTTATCAGGGGGTCCTCGAACACGGCCGTGCGAGCAAGCGGAGCGGCTCCGGTCAACTGTATCCCGTTTTCACGGCAGTAGTTGAGGAGTTCCTCGTCGTGATACCAGGGATGAAACTCGACCTGGTTCACGGATATCGGCACTTCGGAGACCCTGCGCGCTATCTTCAGTTCGTACCTACTGAAGTTGCTAACTCCAACGTTTCTTACCTTTCCCCAGTCGTACAGTTTCTTGAAGGCGTGCATAGTTTCTCTGAGTGAAATGGCTAAGTTGGGCCAGTGGATTAGATACAGGTCCAGGTAGGAGGTACCCAGTTTGTCGAGAGAACGGTTACAGGCTTCGATGACGTTTTCATAATTTAAGTTCCCCGGCAGGACCTTCGAGGTGATGAACAGGTCCTCTCTGTCGTGTCCCTTTAACCCTTCCCCTACTTGCTCCTCGTTCAGGTAACCTTCCGCCGTGTCGATGTGCGTATAACCAAGCTCTAATGCACGCCTTACGGAACTCGCCGTCTTTTCGCGTAGGTCCCAGGTACCGAAACCGATCAGGGGCATCCTTCCACCCGTCTTAAGTTCTATCTCGGGAACTTCTATCAAGATTTCTCACCTCGTTAGAATAAGAGCTTTCTGCGTTGACTTAAAGATTCTTTTAACCACTACTTAAAACTTTAGGTGGCGTCCCTACGCTTGTCAAAACCGGTGCCCTTCCCAGGTCAGTTAAAGACAGAGCAATAATAGAGTCTATATATAAGATTGGAAATGTCAAACCTTAGCGTGCCTGTCTCCTCGGGTGCTTTGGGTCGGCCGCTCCTTTCTGCGACTGAGAGCAGGGTTACGAAAGTTCGCTCGTTGAAATGTATTTAATGGAATATATTGTTTGATATAAATATCCGTTTCCATTACTTTTAATCGTTGACCGAACCTAAAACCGTCCGGAGGTGGTCGGTTTGAATTATAAGCACCCCAGAAGCAAGCCTCTAATTTTAATAATTCTTTCTTTTACCCTCCTCTTGTTTGGTTTCAGTGCCCTGGCCCTTGAACCTCAGACGGAGTCCCAACAGGTGGCAGAAGGGGCGATCGACGTCCTAGAGGCGGAGTTTACTGACATTGAAGGCGTGCAGACGACAAGCTTGATGTCACGGTCAAAAGAACTGATAGACGCGGGTGTACCGCCCGGAATTTTAGTGTCAGTGGCCAAGTCCGTGAAAACGGGACACTTGAGTACGGAAAGATTGACATCCTTATTTACCAAAGATCTCTACGAGAACATCATAGAAAAAGACCTGCCGCCGGGGCTCGTTATCAAGTCGATCAAGACGACCTACGAGCTTCCTGAGACAGGAGAACCACCGTTTGGGTTGGGTGAGAACAAAGGTGCGGACCAATCGAAAAAGCCAGAGGACGCTTCCACCCAGGGAGAAAAAGCTGAAACGGCCGCAGCCAAAAGGGAAGAAGGTAACGGAGACCAAGGCCGTCGACCTGAAAAGGCCGGACCGCCTGACGATATCGGCAAGCCGGAAGAGACGGGTCGGCCCGATGACGATGGTAACGACAGGGAGGTCTCGGCGGCGACGAGAAACTCTTCCCGGGATAAGAAACCAGAAGATACCGGTCCGCCTAGCCACCCCGGCAAGCCCGATAAGGACGATAAGCCTGGGAAACCTGACGAGGACGAAGATGATAACAAAGATGGCAAGCCCCCCGAGAACCCAGGTAAAGGTAAAGGCAAGGGGAAGTAACTATATCTTAGACGTTAATGGTTCACGGGAAATAGAAGAGGGAGAGATGGGTTAACTCTCATCTCTCCCTCGGTTCATTTCAGAGAGTTAATGCTACCTCTCTATTATGTTGTTAATTGGGGTCAGTCTCTAATACTTGTATCCCAATATCGCTGAAGTCTCACCTGCTCCGATCACGTTCCTGTTATTCTCCGGCGGCCACTCTATTCGTACGGTGAATCCGTTTTGAAGCTCGGAATCGCTCCGGATCTCATATACTCCAAAAGCCTCGTATCCGACCCCATTCGTGTCTCCGGAGAAATCGGGCTTGAAGGGGTTGGTTAAGCTTACCTCTCCCCTCTCTATAGTGCTTCCGTACCGGTTCATGATTTTGACCTCAACCGTGGCCTCGAATCCGCTGCCTCCGTTCCGTCTGTTACTTATCCACAGTGACAAGTTGATGTAAGCGTCGTCAGGGGCCGTTGACCATCTGTTCCACTTCCACTCCGCGTAGTGGTAGGAACTCGTCAGCCAGCGCCAGTCGCCCCCGCGGATGCCGTTGCTGTTAAAGGAATCCGGTTCAGATGAACTAAACCGGACCTTGGGCTGGACGACGCGGACCGTCACTGTTGTCGACGAACTAGCGCCGTCATTGTCTACGACGGTGAGCGTTGCCCGGTTCGACCCCGAAGTACTGAAGCTGTAGCTAACGCGGCTCCCGGACGCGTCGGCAAATCCATCTCCGTTAAAGTCCCAACGATAAGAGACGATGCTACCGTCGGGGTCGTAGGAACTGGTCCCGTCGAAGTTTACCCTCTCTCCAGTTTCCGGTCTGGACGGGCTGTAAGTAAACCGTGGAGTCGGCTGTTGGTTTTCGCTGCTGACGTTTAGGGTGCTGGTAACTGAAGTTGTGGCCCCATCGTTATCCTCTACGGTTAGACTTACGTTGTATCGCCCGCTGGAGTAGAAACGGTTTATAACTCTCCTACCGGATGCATCGGTCCTTCCGTCCCCGTTGAAGTCCCACTGGTAACTAACGATCGATCCGTCGGGGTCGTAGGACGAGTAGGCGTTGAACTCCACGCTTTCTCTGGTACGGGGGTCGGTCGGGTTGTAGCTAAACCGAGCTACCGGCATCTGGTTGGGCTGAGGTGCGGTCCCCACGCGGAAGCTCGTCGTTGCCGAGTCCCAACTGACCGGGACTAGCTTGAACTGAGCCTTTGGCTCGCCGCCTCCGAACTGGAGCTGGAACTTTGCCTCCAGGCGTGATTTGAATTCCTGGTTTAAGTTTTCTGGGCTGGAAACGCGGGGGAAGGACGTCTGAGCGAATGGGTTATCTGGGTTTTCCAGGAAGCTATTGATGTCCACCTGCTTCGTCGTGGCTACGGCCTGGATAAACTCCACCCCGGGTGGTCCCGCCACCTGGAAGGAGTAACCGCCGTCCGGCAACTCGTATCTTCCTGGCCCTATCAGGTTCTGCTGGGAGTAACGGTTCGGGAATATTAACCTCATCGTTCCTTCCGTATCGTAGTCGAACACGTATAGGTAAGCCCTTTGGCTGACCTCTAAGAAAATTCTCAGAGAGGAACCGATGCGATATTGATTTCGGTCGGTCCTAACGCTCACGTTTAGCCCCGGGCTCGGGGGAGGTTCAATTATTATTCCCCTTGGAGCCGGTTGTGAGGGAGGCTGTACCGCTTCTTCTTCCTCCTCTTCAGGTTCGGGTACTACCTCGCCTCCGTACCTCAGGTTTGCCGTATTCGATCCTTCTGTCGTCTGCATGTCGGCGAGGAAGAAACTCGGTCCCCCTTCCAGGGCGAAGTATCCGACTACTTCATCGGCGTGAGTCCTTTCCGTGTCAGCTGAAGTCTCCTCGTCGACCTTGACCGTCGTGCTCTCCTCGAAACCAAATTGAATTCCGTGGAAGAGTTCGTTGACGGCAGTCACGCTACCTATCTCGAACCTCCGTCCATTCATCAACCCGCTGCCGGGTTCCATGGCTATGTAGCCAATTTTTTCTACAGCGTGAGAGGGCTCGTTTGCTTCCTGCTCTTGCATGGTTACTTCAAAACCCCCCGCGCTCACGTTTTGGTTCCTTGTTACCGCCGCTTGTTCCCCTTCGTAAGTGAAGATCGACGTGAACACGATCGGCGTCTGACGGAAGGACGAGGAGAAGCTTACCTGTTCTGGTGACCCCGTTGCGTCCGTCTCGATGAATCCCGCCTCTACCCTGATACTGGAACTAAACACGAACCTGCCCGCGTCCATTACCAGGTAGCTCACGGTTTCCTCCGCGTGGGTGTCGTCCAGGTAGCCCCACTCCTGGACCCGGACTTGGAATGACCGCGAACTTAGGTCCCTTGTTCTAACTACGGCCGGGTCTCCACCGTTGTAACTGAGCGGCTTTGCGACCACCACCGGATTGCGAAAGTAATTATTTAGACGGACCGTCCTCCAGTTTTCATCAACGGTGACCCTACCTATTTCTAGTGTCTGAGCCACAAGGCCCAGTTCCAAAAGCGCTACCATCAACAAAATTGACAGCGACGCCACGACGACTTTCCACTTCCCTCTTTGCAAGTTCATAGTTACCTCCTTGCTGCTCCCATTGTCTTGCCAACTGACCTGTTTCGTGGATAAGACCCTTAACCTCTATATACAGTATAATACTTTTTGGAGAAATTTCTTACTTTTTCGACTGAGCCGTCACACAACGGGGTTTCTGTGAATTTTGACCAGTTAAATTCCCAGTAGGACGGTCAAAGGGAGGATAAGACCTGATGTTTGCGTCCAGGATTTATCAACTGTAAACTTCAACTGGAGTATATAGTTCTATACTGAAAGCACTAGTATATTCGTTTGACTAAAAAGGGGGTGCGGAGATGGCGGACGAGGGGGTAAAGGTGAAAATTACGATCGTTTACGACAATACGGTCTCCACCGTCGTTTCGCCCGCCCCGGGGGGTTGAGGACGCGGAGACCCTACTGGGTCCGGGGAAACTGCACAAGGGAGTCTACACTACGGGGGAACTGGAAGGGATAGAGCAATCGCTCTGCCTGGAGACGGCAGAGGGGATCCTCGTCGTTGCCGGTTGTTCGCATCCCAGCATGAAGAACATCCTCGACACGGCGGCTGAGTTCGGCGAACTGTACGGGATCGTCGGTGGCCTTCACGCCACTAGTCCTTCTTCACTCGAAGGGCTGAAGTTTATCTGTGCCACGCACTGTGCCCAGCACAAGGAAGAGATAAAACGACGCTACCCTGAAGCCTACGTCGAGGGCGGAGCTGGCAGGGAGATCGAACTCCCCTAGCTTATTAGTGTTCGTGCTCCACCCAGAGCCCGGACCTGTCGACGTAGTTGCCGTCGGGAGCGACGACGCGTAGCGCCGCCACCTCCACCGGGGGTCCCTCCCAGTGGACCAGGACCTCGGGCCCGGAGTCGCAGGGCGCCGAGAAGGTGACCAGCGTCTTCCACTGGACCTCGGGCGTTATTGCCGTGAGTCCGCGGCGCGTCTCGTCAGAATTACTTATCTGGGCGACCGGCAATACCTGGATTTCGAATCCGCTTACCTTTTTGTTCAGTTCCGAAGGTCCGCCGGTGATTCTCGCCGAGAGCGCCGTAACCTGGATGGGACCCTCTAGCACAGGTGTTATCCCTCTTGGACCGGAGGAGATTGGGTATAGGTGTCCCCGGTACCAGCCCCAGCATTTTTCGTTTGGGGGGACCGTATGACTCCCGTTCTCCTTGAACAGGACGGCGTCTTCGTGGCAATCCAGAGTAAGTACGTACCCAGCACTCCCGGAAACCAGGACGGCGATAAGAAGGACTGTAAAGATAACTAAGCTCGTTACCTTCAAGCTTTTGTTGAGCATTTACCTTCATGCCTCCAGTGCATTCTCGTTGGAAAGCGTACATCAACCCATCAGGAGGGGTTAGCGTGGGCGATCCACTTCCAGCCCGAGTCCGTCTTTACGAACACGGTCAACCTGGGTGTGGGTTTCTCTGAGACCTTCTTGCCCTTGAGGGTTTCTGCAACCGAGATTTTGTACGTCACTACCATGACGTCGCCCTTGCGGGTTACCTTGAAATTGCTAAGTTGATACTCGCCCAGGTCCAGGTTTTTGATCGTCTCAATCTCCTCCTCACGGTTGCTGGCACCAAAAGTGTGGATTGACTGAAACTCCTTCGATATCTTGTTCTCCAGGGCCTGTAGGTTCAGGCTCTTCATGTCCTTGAAGAGGTCGCGGACTAGACCCTCTCCGATTTCTTTTGTCGATTTTTCCTCCGGTTTCTCTTTTTTCTCCTCGACGACGGTGACGTTTACCTGTAATGACCAATCGTCCGGACTTGACGCCGTCCAGGAGCGCCCGTACTCCAGAGAGATCGTTGTTTTCCCTGCGTTGAGGCCCTGGAACGTCCATCCCTCCGTGCTCGGTGCTCCCAACATGCTGCTCGACGACCCTGTCGTCGTGTGGCTTGTCTGCCAGATTACCGTGTGGTCATTAATCTGCGCTTGGTCGGACCACTGGTAACCCGTAGAGGGGTTCGAGCAGAGCGTGATCTCTAGGCGCCCATGTACGGCGAGTTTTACGGACTTCGTTATGTGGTTGTTGAACTGAAAGTCGTCACAGGTAACCTCCACCTGGACAGGATTTAGCCTGCCAAGGTTCTCCTTGCCGGAGGTAGCGAGGGAAAGAAAGGAGAAGACGAAAAGGAAAATTAGGATAATCACCAACAGATTTCTGTTTTTCATTTTGTACCTGGCCTCCCCGGGGTTGACCCGATTTCTTGATGATTTCTCGTATTAATCTTAACCGAACCGCTGTATATCTTCGAACTTCCTCTTTAAGAAGAATACCGTCACGATTACGCCAATTATTGGGATCACCAGAAACCTCATTGCTACCTGAATACCAAAGGCCTCCGCGATTATCCCCATGATCACCGGGACGATTGATAGTCCGAGTGGGTCGAAGGTCATTATTAGCCCGTTGACCGGCCCGCTGTGTTCCGGAAAAGCGTCCGCGGCGAGAGAGAAGAGGTTGGGAAAGACCGTGGAAATGAAAAAACCCACCGCGACGATAACCCATATTTGTCTGTAGCCGCTGACCAGGAAGAAGGCGACCACCAGCAAGACACACGTTATGGAGGAGGAGAAGAGGAGTAGGTCCGTCAGGGCGAACTTCCTCGTCAGGTAGCTGTTCAACAGCCTTCCCGGGACGTATGCCCCGATGAACCCGGTAAGTGCCAGGTTGGCAACGCTCTGGGGCAGTGATTGGGACAGGTAATAAGGAAGCCAGGTAAAGAAACCCCCTTCCACGCCTACGTTGAGGAACAGGGCCACACCGACTCCCATGACGACGGGACTCTTCAGAAGTTTCACGAGCTGGTCCCGGGTCAGGGGCTTTTCTTTGATGTCAGCCGAAAAACGAGAGTTCTTCACCAACAAGAAGAAGATGGGTACAAAGGCGGCCCCCGCCACGTAATAGGCTACCCTCCAGTTGGCAAAGCGGAGTATTAGGTTGGCCAGAAGTGGCCCACACGCGGCACCGAGGGCCCAGACCGCCTCGTGAATGTTGAAGATCTGCCCTCTATTGTCCGGATATAGGTGTCCCAGCACCGGCCTGGTCAGTCCACCGGGGATACCTCCTGCCATCCCCCGCAGTAGTATTGCCGACAGGAAGAGGAAGTATCCGGGAGATAGGCCGATGGCAAACGTAGTGATCGCGGTGAGCAGTGCCCCAATCTGAATGGAGCGCCGGATATTTACCCTGCCAGCGATCATGCCCGCTGTCAGTGCCACGGCCGTAAAGCCAACCGTCCCCGCTGGAGAGACGAGCCCCAGAAGTGACTCGGAAACGCCGAAGGCTTCCTGAAAGTTGGGAAGGAGTGATCCCCGAAGCTGGGTGACGACCGCTCCAAGGCCAAGATAGAGAAAAGCAGAAATCGTCCATTTCTCTCTGAAGTCTACCTCGAACCTTTCAGCGATGTTCATCTACGACCTGTATTATCTCCTTTCCCTCTAGTCTAACCTGGATTTTGATTGGATGGGAGCTTTTTCCTCTTTGGCTCCTTTCGACCGCACCTGAGGACGTGCTTACATAATTGTTAACGGAATTATTTTCCCAGTCAACTTGATCTTTAGCAACTGGTCGAATCTACAGTCCCGGAAAGGCCGGAATGACGTTTCTACCGAAGCTGTGCTAGAAAGAATAGACTGAGGTGAGGGTTATCTCCTCTGGAAAGGCGTCAGTCCCTGATTCCAGGGCAATCTCTAGCTCAATCCAGTCAAGCGGCTCCCAGGTCACCTCGCCACTGAACTCGGATAGGCCGAAGAGCGATCTGGAAGAGGCGTAGTTGCTCTCCGCCTCGAGTGTGAGTTCTGTCTCTCCCACCTCCTTGTTATACTTTAGCGAACCCACATCGTCATCGATCTCGAACTCAAGGTCAATCCTAGACCCGAAAACTTCCAGGTCCTTTAGTCCCACGTTCAGCAGTTCCAGGTCCTGGATAAGGGTTCCTCCGTGCAGGGTTAACACCCCGTCAACCGAGAGAGTACCCAGAGGTAAGTCAAGTTCGGGTGCTATCTCGATGTATTTCTCGTCAGGGGTCCAGAGGACCGATCCCTCCAACAGTAACTCCGGCGCAGTGTAGACTGGCTCGAGGAGTTCGAAGTCGATCTCGATCTCCGCCAGTTCTCCCTCAGTTACCTCCACCGAGGACTTCAATTCGACGTCTCCAACGAGGGCTTCATCGACTTCCAGGGTCACCTCTTCGGGAAGGGGGTAGTTCTCTTCCTCGGGGGAGAAGTTTAGCCCCAGTTCAACTTCCGACCCACAAGGCAACTCCCTCTCAACCTCCAAGTCCCACTCCAGTTCAAAGTATCCCCTTTCTTCTTCGACCTCGTAGTCGGCGTCGAGATCGAGTCCGACCTCCGTCCCTTCGTCCAGCGCTAGCGACGCCTTCCCGGTAAACTCCTCGAACTCTCCGGCTTCATCGCCGAATTCGATCTCCCCCTTTAGGGCGGAGGAATCGAAGTCGACCTCCAGGGAGACTGCCCCTCCGGCGAATCCGTCCATCTCTAATTCCGTTTCGCTCTCGATAGTTAAGAATTCCGTTTCGTATGAGAGGGTAAGGTCGGAGTCAAAGTCCTCGATCGGTCCACTCTCCAGCGGCGTTATCTCGACCGACGTGTCGAGTTCCCCTGTGAATAGGACTTCTCCCTCTACGAGATGGGTCACGCCGAACAAGAGCGGCAGGAGGATAATTGTAAGTAAGACCGTGGTCCTTCCGTTTTGCGAGACCTCCTGACGAGGGCTGGGCTGTGATGAGTCATCACGACGAGCCTTCTTTTGAAAAGTAGGTAAGTTGTACACAAAAAAAGCCTCCTTAGTTTGATTGAGATAACAATTCCTCGTTACTCAACTAAGGAGGTTTGCTGCACTAAGTATAACGGTGAATAGGGAAAATTTCACCTGGGGTATTTAGGTCCTTGTGTCTTGATCATCCCCTTCGTTCTTGTCTTTGACGAGGGAATCGGCAACTTGGGCGATTTTCAAAAAGGCAATCATCCCGCCGATTCCTATCAGTAATCCGCCGACACCAAATAGTAATCCTCCTAGTGAAAAGTCCATTTTACCCCTATCCTGAATTTATTCTTGAAAATATCCCCCAAGTTTAATTAAACGAACTAATATTGCGGTAACTCCGAGAGACACGGTAAAGTAGCTTATGGCCTGTAACAAGTTTGGCGAACTGAGCAAGGTGCACCTCCCTTCTGGGGGATCAAGGTAAGTAATCTCTACATCTTTTCCAGATACCCGCCGAGCCTGATCAGCAGGATTGCTATTCCGACCGATACCAACAGGTAACCTACCGACTGTAGTATCTCAGTCATATGTTGTCACCTCCTATCTTCCTCCGTTTGGTAAATGCAGAATTATTCACACTCACACACTACCTCTAGGTCTTCTATATAGCAATACTAAGAGTCCGCTAAATAGCGGAAATTCGTTACCTGTGCGATGGAAGTCGTGCGGTTAATCCGCTGTAGTTAGAAAAGATTGCCGCAGACCTCGCAGTTGGGGTTTCTTTCCAGGTGGATTCTGTCGAACTCGAGGTGTCCGAGGTCGCAGGTCAGCAGGTAGCCCGCGGCGACATCACCGGCCTGTGAGAGGAACTTGATCCCCTCGTTTGCCATCAATCCCCCGATTACCCCCGTCACCCCGCCGGTTGTATGACCGGCGACCTTCCGGTCTACGTTACGGGGTAAGATGCAGTTAAGGCAAGGGGTTTGTCCCGGTAAGACCACGGTAAGGACCCCGTTAAGGCCTTCGACGGCGCCGTGTACGTAGGGGATACCTCGGGCAACGGCTATTTCGTTCAACAGGTGTCTGGTCTCGAAGTTGTCGACGGCTCCAACTATCAAGTCGGTCTCAGGAAGTTGGACCTCCCCTTTCGTGACTCTCTCGCCAATTGCTGATACTTCGATAGAGGGATTAAACGAGGAAAGTCTTGCTTTGGCGACGTCCGCCTTCTTTGCCCCCACGTCCTCGGGGCGGTAGAGTATTTGTCTGTTCAGGTTGGATTTATCCACGGAATCTCCGTCGATTATCACCAACTGCCCCACCCCCGCGGCGGCAAGGTACGTCGCCGCAGGACTCCCGAGTCCGCCAAGGCCGACCACCGCTGCGGAAGAGTCGGCTAGCTTTTCCTGGCCGGTTTCGCCGACAACCGGCAACTGGTTTTCGTACCTCTCGATTTCTAATGGGGGATCGCCTTGCTCCATGGCATGAATATGGTATGAGATAGTTCTTCGCGATCAAGGGTTAGAGGCTGTTAGTCAGCCCGCGGGAGAGAGTTTGGGCAGCTTAATCCCTCATCTCGAAGCCGGGGATCCGCATCCTCTGTTCCAGGAGGTTGACGGAGGTGGAGAATATGTATACGAGTACGAGGTACATGACCCCGACGACGATGAACGTGTCGGCGAATCGGAAGTACCGGCCCGCCATGATCTTGGCCACAGAAGTGAGTTCGTGGGCGCCAATCATGAAGGCGACCGAAGTGTACTTTAACGTGTAGATTACGTCGTTGGACCAAGCGGGGATAACTCTGCGCAGGGCCTGAGGCAAGACTATGGACCTCAACGACTCGGTAAAGCTTAGGCCAATTGAGCGAGCGGCTTCTAGCTGGCCCGTCTTTATGGATTGAATTGCACCGCGAAGGTACTCCGCCTGGTAGGCACCGCTGTTGAGGGCAAACCCGACGATTGCCGCGATCAACGAGGGAAAGTTAAGCCCGACCTCCGGCAGCCCGAAGTAGATGATGAATAGTTGGACCAAAAGCGGGGTGCCGCGGAAGAGCTCTATGTAAGCAGAGCAGAACCACTGAATTGGTTTGGGTCCATACATCTTACCGATAGCGAGGAGAACGGCGATGGCTGCGGCCAATCCCATGGAGGTGGCGGTCATTATCAAGGTAATCTTCACGCCGAAGCCCAGCGCTGGCAGTATCTCCCCGATGTAGTTAAAGAAGTCCATGTATATCCCTTACCTGGTCAGCTCGAAGCCAGGAATCTTGTACCTCTCTTCGAGGTGACTGAAGAGCCTTGTTCCCAACCGAGTAATTATCCAATAGATAATAGCGATCGTAATGTAGACGGTCAGCGGGTTGTACTCGCGGGCGATTATGTAGTTCCCCTGCTGGAGTATTTCCACGACCCCGATGGCAAAGGCCAGCGAAGTATCCTTGATGGTTATAGCATATTCGTTTGCGCTCGCCGGGATGGAAAACCGTAGCATCTGCGGCAACACGACTTCGAACAGGCCTCTGGGCAGGCTCATGCCAAGGGCCCTGGCTGCCGCAAGCTGTCCCGTTCCAATTGACTGTATCGCGCCCCGGAAGTAGTGAGTCTGATATCCAGCGTGTCGTAATCCCAGCGCGAGGAGTGCCGCCCAGAACGGCGAGAGGTTGATCCCGATCCTCGCCGGCCCGTAATAGAAGATGAATAAGAGGATGATCGCTGGCAGGCTACGGAAGATCCAGGAAAAGCCCGAGAGTATCCTGCTCACCGTCTTTGAACCGTAGACGACCCCCAGAGCGATGAAGATTGCGATAAAAAACCCCAGAAAGAAGAAGGAGAAACCTAGTTCTACGGTGACTTCCAGGCCTTTGAGTAGCGCGGGGGCGTTATCCCAAAGTATGAGTAGTTGGTCTACAAATGCCTGCAATATTCAACCCATCCTTATATCTTGTTTACACTGTGAAATGTCTTATTTACACTGCGAAGACAGACCGGGGCAACCTATGGGCCCCGGTCTGTCCGTTAACGTCGATTATCGGTTATAGGTATTTGTTGACTATCTCCTCGAATCTACCGGATTCCTTGAGCTTTTTCAATCCGTCGTTCAATGTGTTGAGGAGTTCCTCGTCTCCTTCCTGGACGGCGTACCCGTAGGCCTCGCCCGTTCTGATGTAGCCGACGATCTCTATCGGCTTGCCGGCGGATATGGCCTGTTCGGCGCTGGTGGCGTCCATTACCGTCGCGTCCACCTTGCTGGAGATGAGGGCCTGGGTAGCCTGGGGGTAGTTCTCGTAAAGTTTCTGTTCCAGGTCGTAACCTTTCTCGATCAGGTTCTTTCTTACCCAGTCGGCGCCTGTGGTATTGCTCTGGTTGCTTATCCTTGCCCCATGGGTCATTGCGGAGAAGACGTTGAGGTCGGAGTCGTCCCTGACGATGACGGCGAGCTCCGTGAACCAGTAGGGCTCAGTAAAGTCGACCCTCTTTTCCCGCTCCGGAGTGATTGACATCCCTCCCCCCGTCATGTCGGCTTTACCCATGTTGACCATCGGAATCAAGGAAGACCACTGCGATTTCGTAAACTTGACGTTGAAGTCCTGGACTTCGGCGATGGCCCTGATAATGTCGATGTCTATCCCGACCAGCTCCCCGTCCTCGTTAATGTAGTCCCAGGGTGCCCACGCCGCTTCTGTGGCGAACGTATACGTTGGCTTATCTTCTGCAGCTACCGCAAATCCCGTCATTAAGGTAAGTCCGACCAACACGAGAAGGCCAAGTGAAATGGCGAGTCTGTTCTGCATGGTGTAACACTCCTTTTATTGGTGTTAATAGGTGTTAATAAATTTCTGTACTGATAAGAGTTGATTGCTTGAGAGTTCCCTCCAGGTCGTCTTTGCCGAGAAGGTAGGCAAGTTCGACCGGAGGGGAGGTCGAACTTGCCTGAATGCTCCGCCGAGGGGGTGTGAGCATTTTTCCTGAAAATCTATATCTTCATCTTCTTATGTCCGTAGTCGGTTCCTCGTTCGTTAAAATCCCGGTGGAGGCAACTCAGCTGATTGGCAGAGTCTTTTATGATGGGCTAAAAGCCCATCTTGTATTTGTCGCTAATCTTAGGTGTAATGGGGTTCATGATCCTCTTATCGCTAGTGAATGACAAAGCCGCCAAGAAAACGAGTGAATCATTCAAGTTTTTTATCATATTTACCCCTACCCTAAACAATTTTCATTATAATATCATAGATTAGTAGGATTGTCAAGCTATTATGCCTCGTTCGATCGGAAAACCCCGGCCGAGGAGGGGCTCGCTCCCAGGTTTGTCAAAGTTACCGATGCCGGTTAACCTATTATGGGTGATATTTGTGCTGTCGCGGAAATCTCTTCTTTGTCTTGTGGCGTTGGCCGTGGTCAGTTTACTGTTGTTTCCCCCGGTCTCTTCCTTGGCTGATGACGGCAACGAACTTACCGAGCCGTTCCCCAGGTTTGGCGTAGGAGCACAGTTCGTCTTCCCCTCCGGCGGAATTAGCACCAGGTTACGACTCAACAGCAGGTTTGGGGTTGAAGTCAATGCAGTGCTGTGGTCAAGCCCATACTACGGGATCGACGGAACGGCCTCACTCCGCCTCCTTTCATATCTCACGGACAACGAAGTCGTCAACTTCTACGTGGCGACCGGTGGAGCCTACAACTTCGACGCGTATAATCCGGCCAGTTTAGGTCACTTTACGGCCGTGGCAACTGGAGGCGTGGCCCTTAACGTGTTGTCCGAAAGGTTTAGAATTAACCTGGAATTTGGGCTTCAGGGCCAGGCGATTAATGACTTTGGGATGACATTTGGTAGCGGTTTTCACTACTATTTTTAAGGTTCATCGTTAATCCTCCCCTTTTTACCGCGACTCCCTCCTATATGCCCTGCTCTGGGGGAAAGGACGTGGTTAGTTAACCTACCTTATAGAAAAGGCCTCGCCCTGCGGTAACAATTATCGTTGCGCAACCAGGGTGATTCTATGGACGACGAGACGAAGAGGTATTGGGTCGGCCTCAACACGATCGAGGCGGTTACCCCACGCAGGTTTCACCTCCTCCTCAACTATTTCTCCGATTTGGAGAAGGCCTGGTACGCTTCCGAGGAGAAACTACGGGAGGTACCGGGGGGTGAGGAGTTTGCCGCCCGGTTAGTTGAAGGTCGGGACGACGATGCCGTAGATGACGAACTACGCCGCTGTGAGGACCAAGGAATCCAGTTGATAACGCTGGAAGACAACTTGTACCCGGAGCCGTTGAGGTCGATAGCTAAACCTCCCCCTCTCCTGTACGTGAAGGGGGAATACCGCCAGGATGACCTTATGGCCATCGGGATGGTGGGGACGAGGAAGTACAGCAACTACGGAAAGAGGATGGCGGAGAAGCTGTCCGACCAACTTTGCCGAGCTGGATTCACGGTGATCAGTGGTATGGCGAGGGGCATAGATACCTTTAGCCACCAGGCCGCTCTGAATGCAAATGGGAGGACTATCGCGGTAATGGGGACCGGTTTTGCTGTTCCCTATCCGCGGGAGAACGTCAACTTGATGCGGCGGATCTCCGCCAGTGGAGCGGTGTTGAGCGAGTTCCCTCTCGATCAGGGGCCGAGCAGATGGTCCTTTCCGCAGAGAAACAGGGTAATTAGCGGTCTGTCCCGCGGGGTCCTCGTCGTGGAGGCGCCGGCGAAGAGTGGGGCATTGATTACCGCCCACGATGCCCTGAACCAGGGACGGGAGGTCTTCGCCGTCCCTGGTGATGCGAGGAGGAGTACGATGAGGGGAAATCACGGTCTCATCAAAGATGGCGCGAAGTTGGTGGAGGACGCCGCGGACGTGGTGGAAGAATTCAACAACCTGCAACTCTCGCTACCGCTGGAGGAGGACGCCGTAGGACAGGAGCCCGACCTTACCGATGAGCAGAGGAAGGTCTATGCCGTGTTGGATTACGAACCGATCCACTTCAACGAGGTTCTGGGACGGGTTGACTTTCCACCGGCGAGGTTATCCCATATAATTTTCCAGTTGGAAATTGATGAATTGGTGGAGAGATCTGAAGGGAATTTGTGGGCCAAGGTAAAGTAAATAATCCAAGTTTAGGAGGTTATTTTAGATGGAAAGAAGTTTGGTCTTGTTGAAGCCGGATACAGTGCAGCGAGGCCTCATGGGTAAGCTGATCGATAGGATAGAGAAGAAAGGGTTGAAGGTCGTGGGGATGAAGATGATGAGAGTAGAGGAAGGTCTGGCAAAGGAGCATTACGCTGAACACGTGGACAAGGATTTCTTTTCCGACCTATTTGGCTTTATTACGTCAAGCCCGATCGTGGCGATGGTGGTCGAAGGTGAACAGGCGATAAACGTCCTGAGAAAGATGATGGGGGCAACCAATCCATTTGAGGCGGAACCGGGCACGATCAGGGGCGATTTCGGACTCGATTTGACCATGAATCTGGTCCACGGGTCCGACTCACCCGAGTCGGCCGAGCGAGAGATCGACTTGTTCTTTGAACCCCCAGAGATCCTCGACTACGAATTGACGGTTGGAGAATGGCATTAATCCGGAGGAAAGGTCAAACCGGGGAAGGGTTCCCCCGGACGAGGGAGAGAGAATATTTAAGAAAGAGGTGTCTTTATGGGTAAAGAAGATGTTTTAAACAACACGCTGGACAGGATAAAGAAGGATCACGGCGAAGGCTCGATAATGTGGATGGGTGACGAGAAAGCACTCGAGGTAGATGTCACGCCCAGTGGGTCGCTAGCGCTGGACATAGCGCTGGGGGCCGGTGGAGTCCCGCGGGGAAGAATTGTCGAGATATTCGGCAAGGAATCGAGCGGCAAGACCACCTTGGCCCTTCACATGCTGGCTGAGGTCCACAAAAATGACGGCGCCGCAGCGTTTGTCGATGCTGAACACGCGCTAGACCCAAAGTATTCTCGGGACATAGGCATTGATCTCGATAGGTTGCTGTTGAGTCAGCCAAATTCAGGCGAAGAGGCCTTGGAGATCACCGAAAAACTAATTCGCAGCGGGGCGCTCGACATGGTCGTCATCGATTCAGTTGCAGCACTCGTTCCTCAGGCCGAACTGGAAGGAGAGATGGGTGACTCCCAGGTCGGTCTCCAGGCGAGGCTGATGTCCCAGGCGATGAGAAAGCTGGCCGGGGCGATATCTCAATCACGGACTACCGTCGTCTTCACTAACCAGATCAGGTCGAAAATCAATAACTCGCCCTGGGGTCCGTCTACGACTACTTCTGGCGGTAGGGCGCTGAAGTTCTACAGTTCGCTGAGGCTAAACATCTACATTACGAAGACTTTGGACAAGGACGGAGAAAAGGTTGGCAACGCGATTACCGTCAAAGTCGTGAAAAACAAGGTGGCCCCGCCGTTTAAAGAGGCTAACTTCGACATTATTTACGGCGAGGGGATCTCGCGCCCCAGAGAACTGATTACCCTGGGAGAAAAGTACGATATCGTCGAGCGGAATGGATCATGGTACTCCTATGGTGACACCCGGCTCGGACAGGGAGTTGACAATAGCGAGGAATTCCTCAAAGAAAACGAAGACGTGGCCGACGAGATAGAACAGAAAATCCGGCAGGCGGCGGGACTATCCGTCGACGGCTCGGAGGCGGATTCGGATGGACAAGAGGAAGAATCTGAAGGGTCGGAAGAATAATTCCCAGGGGTCAACGGACTCCGACGAACTGGAGCGCGCCAAATCTTACCTGGACCTGTTGTTTAAGTATCGTCCCAGGACGGAGCAGGAGACGCGGGAACGGTTGGAAGAGAAAGGATATTCCCCGGAAGTGATCGGGGAGGCAATGGACTGGGCGAAGGCCACCGGGAACGTAGATGACAGGCTGTTTGCCAAGTACTTCATTGAGGATAGAAAGCGGAACAAGCCGACGGGAAGGTCCGGCCTCTACCGCAAGTTGCTTGAATACGGCGTTGACCGGGAGGTAGCCAACGACGCCCTCGACGAGGCCCTCGCCGATTACGATCAGGCTGAAAAGTGCAGGGAGCTCGCGAAGAAGAGGTTAAGACGCTACGAGGGTGACGACGTGAAGGCTAAGTACCGGAAGACCTCCTCCTTTCTAGTTCGCCGAGGTTTTTCCCGCGGAGAGGTAAAACAGGTATTAAAGGAGTTGCTGTTCAACGATGGCTGAAGACTTCCGAGTTGGTCTTGGAGTGGACTTTCACCTCCTCAGAGAGGGCGAGAGCCTGGTCCTGGGGGGAGTGGAATTTGACTATCACCTGGGCACGGTCGCTCACTCGGATGGAGACGTACTGCTACATGCGGTCTGCGATGCCCTGCTAGGAGCGGCGGGACTGGGGGATATCGGGGAGAACTTTCCCGACGACGACCCGGCGTACAAGGACATCTCGAGCCTGGAGCTGCTGAGGCGAGTTACGGATAAGCTCTCCGAACATGGTTTCCAGGTGGCAAACGTCGACTCCACCCTCGTTATCCAGAGGCCGCGAATTGGGCCAGAGCGTGAGAGGATGGCCCAGACCATCTCCGAGGTAGTCGGGGCACCGGTCAACGTCAAGGCGACTACGACCGAAGGACTAGGGTTCATCGGCGCGGAGGACGGAGTTGGCGCAGAGGCGATAGCTGCCCTGCGGAGGTCGTCTACGAATACGAGTTGATCCCTCCGAGCGGGGAAGAATAATATGACAAAGTCAACCTTATGACGGGATAGATAAGGTTTTGGCCAGTATTTTCCGAGTCAGGGTTGACGATCTCCTCCGGTGTATTTATAATCATCCTGTTATGAGTGAGAAAGTGTTGTGTTCAGAGGTTCACCGTTCTGTTTCTTCGCCGTCCGTACCCATCCTTTCTCTTTCACTCGACAATTCCATTAACTATTTTTTTGGCTATTTTTATTCTGTAACCTGATCTAAAGCTAATCCTCCTATATTGGCTTTAGATCTAAGTTAGGCTGCAGGTTTCCTGTGGCCTTTTTGCATTGGAGGAGGAAATGATCCACGAATTACGGAGACGGATAGATCAAATTGACCGAGACCTGGTTAAGTTGCTCAGCCGCCGCGGGGAGATAGCTCTGCAGATAGGGGATGAGAAGAGGGAGTCGGGGCTGGACATAACTGACGACGACAGAGAAGAGGAAGTACTTTCCGGCGTGAAAGAGGCTAACGCTGGGCCGTTTTCGGACTCTCAGATAGTTGAGATTTACAGAAAAATAATTTCAGAGACAAAAAATCTCGAGGAGGTTTGTTGATATGATTGTCGTAATGAAGCCAGAAGCGACCGACGAGCAGGTCCAAGAAGTCGAGAACAAGCTGGCCGACATGGGCTTTAGCGTTCACTTTTCTCAGGGAGTAGATTACATAACTCTTGGAGCAATCGGGGATAAGAGTGGTGTAGACCCCCGTGAACTTGAAGTCCTTAACAAAGGGGTGCTTAAAGTGACTGAGGTAAGTGAACCATACAAGTTGGCCGGAAGAGATTTTCATCCACTTGATACTGTAATTGAGCTAGATGGAGTCAGGGTAGGTGGCGAAGAACCGGTTATCATGGCGGGTCCATGTGCCGTGGAATCGCGGGAACAGATCAACACTATCGCTGAATTCGTCTCATTGCATGGAGCGACTATCCTCCGGGGCGGGGCGTTCAAGCCGCGGACCTCACCTTACAGTTTCCAGGGTCTGGGCGAAGAAGGATTGAGGTACATGAGGGAAGCGGCCGACAACAACGACATGTACGTCGTTACCGAAGTGATGGACAAGACTCAGGTAGACCTGGTTTGCAAGTACGCCGACATCCTCCAGATCGGTGCCCGGAACATGCAGAACTACAACCTCTTACGCGAGGTAGGAAAGGCGGATTGCCCGGCCTTGCTCAAACGGGGTTTTTCCTCTACGGCCGAGGAATTCCTTATGGCGGCCGAGTACATCATGTCCGAAGGTAACGAAGAAATAATCCTCTGCGAGAGAGGAATACGGACATTCTCGAACGAGACCAGGTTCACGTTGGACCTCTCGGTAATCCCCGTAATCAAGGAACTAAGCCACCTTCCAATCATAGTGGACCCGAGTCACAGCACCGGGGTTAGGGACAAGGTCGCACCGATGGCCCGTGCGGGTATCGCTGCCGGCGCCGATGGCATGATAATAGAGGTCCACAACGAACCGGGAAAGGCAAAGAGCGATGGACCGCAGTCGCTCCGTTTCGGCCAGTTTGCCGATCTGATGGAACAGGTAGATAAGATCACGGAGACGTTACAGGGAAAGGAACTGGTAGAGTCCTGATGGATGGAGAAAGCGGCTTTACCCGGGTAGGGATCATCGGCGTGGGCTTGATGGGGGGTTCGTTTGGCCTGGCGGTGAAGAACTTCTATCCCGACACGGCGGTTAGGGGCGTCGACTACGAGGAACAACTGGAGATGGCTCTAGACCGCGGTGCGGTGGACGAGACCTACCAGCCCGGGGAGATGGAGCGGGTGGTCAGTGACACCGACCTCCTCGTACTCGCGGTGCCGATCGACGGGATAATCGACCTGCTGACCGCCCTGTCCGATAAGGTCAAGAGCGGGGCGATCGTCCTCGACCTGGGGTCGACGAAGGAGGAGATCTGCCGGACCGGCTGGGAGGCGTTCGGCGATTCCCCGGCGGAGTTCATCGGTGGGCACCCGATGACAGGAGCGGAAGTGCGGGGAATGGAAGGTGCCCATCCCCTGTTATACGAGAACAGCGTCTTTGTCCTATCCACGCCGGATGGGAGACCGACCCCTGGTTCCAGAAAACTGGAGGGCTTTCTGCGAGGGCTAGGTACCGAACCGCACTACCTGGGGCCCGCTCGCCACGATCAACTCGTGGCCAGGATCAGTCATCTTCCCCAGTTGGTTGCCGTGGGGTTGATGAGGACGCTGGAGGAGGAAACACCCGGAAGAGAAACCGGTTCCGCGCGAGAGTACCTGTCGTTTGCGGGCGGGGGGTTCAAAGACATGACCCGGATCGCTAGTTCGCCATTCGCGGTGTGGGAAGATATTCTCGCGACCAACAACGACAGGATCATTGAGGAGATAGAATTATTTACCGGAGTGATGGAGAGGCTGGCGAACTCCGTCGGCGAAGAAGAAATGGTCGAGGACTTCTCGCGGGCCTCTTCTCTGCGGAAAGAGATCCCCACTTCCAACAAGGGTATCTCTTCGACTACAGTTAAGGTCGCGGTTATGGTCCCCGACCGGCCAGGCGCGCTGGCGGAACTGACTTCAGCTATTGCTAACGAAGGGGTCAACGTCAAGGACTTAGAACTGCAGAAGGTCAGGGAGGATTATGGAGGCACTTTCCACGTCTACTTTGAATCACGGGAGGATGCCAGAGAGGGGTGCCGCGTCATGAACGAAGAAGGTTTTGACTCAAGGGTGATAGATTAATGAGTGCTGAGCATCAGACCCGCACGTTGAGGGGAGGAACTCCTCTTCAAGGAGAGATCTCCGTGCCCGGGGACAAATCTATCTCCCACCGTGCCCTTTTATTGGGTGGGCTGGGCGATGGCGTCACCCGCGTGAGTAACCTTGCCCCCGGAGAAGACGTGAAGAGCACGGTGGATGTCCTCCGGGAACTGGGGATTCAGGTTCAGGGGAACGGCGAAGAGTTCAAGGTGTTCGGGAAGGGTCTCCGGGGTTACACTAAACCTGAGGGGTCCCTGGATGCAGGAAATTCGGGGACGTTGATGAGACTAATCTCCGGAATACTGGCCGGCCAGTCGTTTGAGTCCACGATTACCGGAGACGGATCGCTCCGTTCTCGGCCGATGGCGCGGATTATAGAACCTCTGGAGGAAATGGGTGCCAGGATAAGGTCGGAGGACGGCAGGGCTCCGTTGACGATAACTGGAACGGAGCTAACCGGGACGACGCACCGGCCCCGCGTTGCTAGCGCGCAGGTCAAGTCCTGCCTGCTGCTCGCCGGGATTCACGCGGAGGGGGTGACGACCGTAGTCGAACCGGGACCATCGAGAGACCACACGGAGAGGACCCTCGAGGCAATGGATTATCCAATTGAGGTACAGGGAAGTGTGATTACAGTCTCGGGGCCAGCCGCCCTGGAACCGATCGACGTGGAAGTGCCGGGGGATTTCTCCTCGGCGGCCTTCTTTATCGCGGGTGGACTGATCGCCGGGGGGTCACACCTGTTGATTAGGGACGTGGGCCTAAACGATACGCGAACGGGTTTTCTGGACCTCGTCGAGAAGATGGGGGCAGAGGTTGAGGTGAAAGACCTCCGTATGAAGAACGGGGAGCCCCGCGGGAATTTGGAGGTACAGTATTCTCAACTCTCGGGCGTAACGCTCACGGAGGATGAAGTCGTCACGGCCATCGACGAACTGCCGCTTCTAGGGGTAATTGCCACTCAAGCCGAGGGAAGGACGGAAGTACGCGGCGCCGAGGAGCTAAGGGTCAAGGAGACGGATAGAATTTCTGCGATCGTCAATAACCTTGAATCTTTAAATGCCAGCGTAGAAGAGCTGGAGGACGGGTTCATAATTGAAGGCCCCCAGGGGCTCACAGGGGGGACGGTTGACAGTTATCAAGACCACAGAATCGCCATGAGTATGGCAGTCGCCGCTCAGGTAGCGGATGGGCCTACTCGGTTGAACGGGGCGGAGTGGGTCGAAGTCTCATTTCCCGGTTTCTTTGAACAACTGGAGGAGTTACAGGATGGTTGAGATAGACGGCCGCACCAGGTTATTGGGCTTGATCGGGAACCCGGTTAGGGGATCGCTTTCACCGAAATTACACAATTACGTGATAAAAAAGTTGGGGATACACTACCGTTATCTCGCGTTTCCCGTGGAGCGTGAGGACTTGTGTGCCGCGATTGACGGGGCCGGAGCCCTCGGTGCCCGCGGGTTAAACGTGACCGTGCCTTACAAGGTCGATGTCCTGGCGAGTATGGACCGGTTGAGCGAGTCGGCCCGGAACGTCGCCGCGGTGAACACGATCGTATTCGAGGATGGCGGGGACCTCTTCGGGGACAACACCGACTGGCGTGGGTTTCTGAAGTCTCTGGAGGTCAACGGCTTTGACCCCGAGGGGAGAAGATGTCTCGTCTTTGGTGCCGGTGGCGCGGCCAGAGGGGTAGTTTACGGTCTGATGAAAGCTGGTGCGGGGAAAGTCCTCGTGGCAAATAGGACGCCTTCGGCGGCCAGGGGGTTAGTGGAGGACCTGGAGAAAGTTGACGGGGGTACGGAACTGGAGAGTACAGGCCTTGACGGACTTCCCTCGGCCACGACGCTGAAAGGTTACGACTTATTTGTCAACGCCACTCCCCTGGGGTCGGGTGAGTTGCAGGGAAAGGCGGTCTGGGAACCGGACTTTGAGTGTAGCGGGGACCAGCTCTTCTATGACTTGATCTACGACCCGGACCCGACGAAGTTTTTACGGTCCGCGGAGCACCGGGGGGCGAAAACTCTCGGAGGCCTGGACATGTTGATCCTCCAGGGGCTGAAATCCCTGAAGATATGGACGAAACAGGAGTTCGACGAGAAGTCTACTTTAAACCGATTGAGAGGAGTATTAGAAACTTGAGCGTAAACTGTGCAGAATTGATAGAGGTGTCTTGACGATGGGGCTTAACTTGATCACCGCCGGTGAATCGCACGGAAAGGGTATAGTGACGGTGATTGCTGGATTTCCCTCCGGGGTCGCCTTCGACCGGGACCTGATAGACGGGGACCTTACGCGACGTCAGGGTGGTTACGGGCGCGGCGGAAGGATGGAAATTGAACGTGATAGGGTCCAGGTCCTGTCCGGTTTTTATCAGGGCGAAACCATGGGGACGCCAATAACTTTTTGGGTAGAGAACCGCGACTGGGAGAACTGGAAGGAGTACATCTCTCCTGAGGAGCCGGGGGAAGAGGTACGGGAGGTTAACCTCCCCAGGCCGGGCCACGCTGACCTGGCAGGTGCTCTGCAGAGGGGTTACCGGGACTGTAGAAAGGTACTGGAAAGAACTTCTGCCAGGGAGACGGCGGGGCGAGTAGCGGCGGGCGGTCTGGCAAAAACCCTGTTGCGAAACTTCGGCGTTGAGGTCGTCAGCCGGGTAGTTAGGATCGGCCAGGTTGAAGATGAATCCGATCCCGAGCCAGGGGACTGGCAGGAACTAACCTGCGGATCACCGGTAAGGACAGCGGACGAGTCGGTAGAAGCGGATATGATTGCGGAGATAGACGGGGCCGGCGAACGGGGCGACAGCCTCGGTGGAGTATTTACCGTGGCGGCGCTCGGACTGCCCCCCGGGGTCGGGTCCTACAGGGAATCACGTGAGAGGCTGGATAGCCGGTTATCGGGAGCGTTTATGAGCATCCCGGCGATAAAATCAGTTGAGGTAGGGCTTGGTCGGGAAGTTGGCGAGAAACGAGGTTCCGACGTACACGACGAAATATATCACGACGAGGAGAAGGGTTTCTACCGCGGGTCCAATAACGCGGGAGGGATTGAAGGTGGAGTTAGCAACGGCGGACCCGTCGTCGTATCCGCGGCGATGAAGCCGATCCCCACGCTGACCAGTCCGCTCGACTCGGTTGATTTAAAGACCGGAGAGTCCGCGGGGGCGGCGAAGGAGAGGTCGGACGTCTGCGCTGTCCCGGCGGCCTCGGTCGTCGGTGAAGCAGAGATGGCAATTACCCTGGCGGATGCCTTTCTCGACAAGTTTGGCGGTGATACCGTCGTAGAGCTGGAGGAATCTTATAATAGATATATCGAGAAAATAGATAACTGGTACGGGGGTGTATAACGACGTGGAAGAGTTGAAGAATCTTTACTTGATTGGGTTCATGGGGGCCGGAAAATCGACTGTTGCCCCAAAGCTTGCGGAAAGATTGGACATGGGGTGGATTGACGTCGACGACCGGATAGAGTCCGACGCCGGCTTTTCCATCCCGGAAATTTTCGATTACTACGGGGAGGAGAAGTTCCGGGGCCTGGAACGGGAGGCGATCAGGAACGTAAGCAAGGGAGAGGCCAGGGTCGTCGCCGTGGGCGGTGGCGCTCCTATGGACGACAAGAACTGGGAGAGGATGAAGGAAACTGGACTTATCATTTATCTGGAGACCGGACCCCAGGAGATATTTAACAGGATCGGTACCGACAAGTCCCGGCCGCTGCTTGCTGGGCTGGATAACGGCGAGAAGATGGAGAAAATAAGGGAGCTCCTCAGACGGAGACACCCCCGCTACAGCGAGGCGGACTTACACGTCAAGTGTAACGGGACAGACCCCCAGAAGATAGTTGAAGATATTGCGGACAAGATAACTGAGAGAATGACGGGCGGCAAAGACTGAATTTGTCCTTGAGAAACCGAAAATCGTAAGGAGATTTATGGAAGAAATTTCAGTAGACCTCGGAGGGAGGAGTTATTCGATAAAGATCGATGAAGGCTCGTTGGGGAGTGCCGGGAGGAGGCTGCTGGAAGTATCGCCGGCTAATAACTTCGTGATCGTAACCGACGAGAACGTTGATGAGCTGTACGGAAGTGACTTATCCCGGTCTCTGGAGGAGGCCGGGTGTAAATATGAGACTCTCGTGATCCCACCAGGCGAGAAATCCAAGTCGTTGTCTGTCGCGGAGGACCTGTCCGAGAGAATGGCGGAATTGAACCTCGACCGGGATTCCACGGTAGTAGCATTTGGCGGCGGCGTCGTCGGGGACCTGGCCGGGTACGTTGCCTCTACCTTCCTTCGAGGCGTGAGGCTGGTACAAGTTCCCACTACCCTGCTCGCCCAGGTGGATAGCAGCGTCGGCGGTAAGACCGCGGTCAACCTGAGGGCCGGGAAGAACCTTGTCGGGACCTTCTATCAACCCCAACTCGTCCTGATAGACCCCGGGGTTCTGACTACGCTCTCTGACCCTGACGTGCGGTCGGGACTGGGAGAGGTATTAAAGTACGGACTGATCTGGGATGAGGAGTTATTTCATACCGTCGTCTCTGACCTAGAACCCTTCTATACCCTGAGTGACGGGTCCACCGTAGAACGAGTGCTCGGCCGCTGCTGTCAAATCAAGGCGGAGATAGTCGGGATGGACGAGAAGGACCGGGGGCTGAGGCAGATTCTTAACTTCGGCCATACGATAGGACACGGCGTGGAGGCGAGCGCGGGTTACGGTTACATGCGTCACGGCGAGGCAGTTATCTGGGGGATGATCGGCGAGGCGTGGATATCACGGGAGAGGGGTTTGTTGACTCCTGAGGAGATGGATGAGATCGTCTCCTCCCTGGAAGAAGTCGGAATTTCGTCCCTCCCAGGCGGTCTTTCCGGCGATGAACTGTTGGGATACCTTAAGAGGGACAAGAAGAACCGCGGGGGGAGGATAAATGGGACACTGCTTGAGGGCCTGGGCGGCCAGGCAGCCATTCACACGCTGGAAGAGGACGAGGTCATCGATGCCCTCGAATTTCTCAAGAGTTTAAGGTAGGTGATTTTATGTTGCTGATAGTGAACGGGCCAAATCTAAACCTGCTTGGAGAGCGAAAGCCCGACGTATATGGGGCGACTACCCTCCAGGAGCTGGAACGCGACCTCCGGGCTCTGGGAGAAGATCTAGAGGAGGAACTGTTGTTCTTTCAGTCCAATCACGAGGGTGAGATTATAGATTTTCTTCACGGGCACAGGGAAGTTGCCGGAGGTGTATTGATCAACCCTGGAGCGCTAACCCATTACAGTTACAGCCTGCGGGACGCACTCGAGGCGATCGATTTGCCCGTGGTGGAGGTCCATATCTCCGATATCGAGGACCGAGAGGAGTTCCGGCGGGAATCCGTCGTCGAGCCGGTTGCGGTAGCGCAGATCAAGGGCAAGGGACTCGATGGTTACTTCGAGGGCCTGCGGGAGCTAGTTTCACACGTAGGTGATCAATAGACATGTCGCTAGCCAGCCGGATTGAGAACCTGACTATGTCAAAGACCCAGGCGATAAACGACAGGGCGAGCCAGATGGCCCGGGAGGGACGCGATGTAATCGACCTCGGGGCGGGTGACCCACGTTTTCGCGAGCCGGACCCCGCCAGGCAGGCAGGGATCAGCGCGATTGAGGATGGATTTACCGGTTACACGGAAGCCGGAGGTATTCCCGAGCTGCGCCGGGCGATAGGGCGGAGATACTCGAAGGTATTCGGGATCGACGTGGACGAAAGCGAGGTCCTGGTCACGGCGGGGGCCAAGGCGGCTCTGTTTGAACTGGTCCAGCTGACCGTCGACCCGGGTGACGAGGTTATCGTCCCGCGTCCGTACTATCCCAGCTACGTATCGCAGGTAGCGCTGGTCGGAGCTAAACCTGTTACCGTTAGCGGCACGAAGGAGAACCATTACCTGCCCACCGGAACTGAAATGGGACGTCAAGTAAGTGAGAGGACGAAAGCAATATTAATCAACAGTCCGGGGAATCCGACCGGAGGGGTGTATGACTCGCGGCAATTGCAGGAGATAGTTGAATTGGCGGACGCTCACGATCTCTTTTTGATAAGCGACGAGTGTTACGACGGCTTCACCTACGAGAGGGACAGGTTTTGCACGCTCGTCTCCTTCGACTACTCCAGGGGTTTTACGGTAGGGTCTGCCTCAAAGAGCTTTGCCATGACGGGCTGGAGGCTTGGCTACGTCGTCGGAGACCGGAAATACATGGGTGAACTCGAGAAAGTTCAAAGCCATCTTACCTCTTCCCCCTCTTCTATCTCTCAGAAAGCCGCGCAGGCAGCCTTTACAAAGGACCTTTCTCTTCCAGATAAGACTCTCCGTCAGTTCGAGAGGAAACGGAATTACCTTGCGAAGACGCTAAACGAGGTCGAAGGGATCGACTGCCCTGCTCCTCCGGGGAGCTTTTACCTGTTTCCTGACGTCCGTTCCTTGCTAAAGAGCGCTGGGCTCGGCGAGGCCGACGAGGGAAAGTTTGCCAGGTCCCTATTAGAGGAGGCTGGCGTGGTAACGGTCCCCGGAGGCGCATTTGGACTCGGGGGGTTTCTCAGGATAGCGTATCTCCCCGGATTGGAGAGGCTGGAGGAGGCGTCCTCCAGAATAAGTTCGGCGGTTGAAAGGGTCCGATAGTCCTCCTGATTATCTTGAGAAGCCATTTCCTATTCTCGACAATAAGCTTGTCGGGTTAATAGTTCTAAAAGACTCAAAACGAAAGGTAGCCAATTACACGGGGGTGTGATGATTATGAACGATCTCTTGATAAACCAAGATCCTTATATCGATTTGCTCCCCGACGGCCCCGGCGTTTTAGCCTTTGGTGCCGCGCTTAACCTATTTCTGTTCTCACCAACTTACGCCGACGGGGTCCAGGAAAAGTTTCTCCACGCGGTTAAATCACCTGGACCGGAGAGTTACCTATTCACCGTAGCGATCTCTGCCTACCGGGAGAAGATCCGCGAACTCGAGGATGCAGCCGGTAACCTCATGTATGCGCATATGGAAGAAATGGGAAGTCTTGTCCTGGAACTCTGGAAGCTATCGGGAACAGAGATGGATTGGGAAAGGGTTTCAGTGCCATTGACCAGAGAATCTCTGAAGGAAATCAAGGATATGGCCGAGTCGGGTAAGAGACAGCTGGTCCCGGCTATAAGGAAGAAGTAAACGAGAGTCAGGGGGGGCCGCCCCCCTGACTCGTTATCTCATGTAAATTCCGCCGTTGGCGTTTATCGTCTCTCCAGTCACGTAACTTCCGTCGTGAGAAACGAGGAAGGAGACCACGCCCGCGATTTCCGGTGACTCAGCCACGCGCCCGAGAGGGATCTTTGCGGCAATTTGTTCTTCCTTTTCTTCAAGGGAATCCTTAGTCATCGGAGTTCTCGTGTAACCCGGGGAGACCGCGTTGACGGTTACCTCCGGTGCGAGTTCCAGAGCTAGCGACTTGGTCAAGCCGAGGATTCCCGCCTTTGACGAGGCGTAGTGCGATCCATGGTCGGATCCAGTCATTGCTCTCAGGGAGCTTATGTTGACTATCCTACCCCACCCCAGGTCCTTCATCTTTGGGGCGACGGCCTTCGCGCAGTTGAAAGAACCGGTGAGGTTCACGTCCAGCCCCTTCTGCCATTCATCGTGACTGAGCTTGTCTATTGTCGCGTGTTTAGAAAAACCCGCGTTGTTGACGAGCACGCCGATGTCTCCGAATTCTTCCGCCGTTCTTTCTACCATTTCGGCGACCTCATCGGGTTTAGTTACATCGGCCCGGACAACTATTGCAGATCCACCGTGGTCTTCGACTGTCTTCTTGGTTTCTTGTGCCCCTTCTTCGTCCCTCGAGTAATTGACGGTGACCTTAAAGCCGTCCTGGGCGAGTCGTAGTGCGGTCGCCTTGCCAATGCCCCGCGAACTACCAGTAACTATAGCTCCAACGTTTTCCAAAGATATCACCCCATACGATTTGTCGTTATTAGTGGAATCATGAAGTTAAATCTAAACAGTAATTGCATCTACCGGACATAGCTTTGTCGCCTCTTCGCAACATCCGGCCTCGTCACACGACGCGGAGTTTTCCTTAACTTCTGCGTAACCCTTGTCGTGATCCAGTTCGAATACCTCAGGGCAGGTCTGAGAGCAGAGTCCGCAGGCGATGCAGAGGTCCTTGTTAACTGCAGGTGAAGCCAACCTTATTCCTCCTCTTGATGTGAAGTCCTAGATAGTATAACGTCATATTCCGCTCCGGGCTACTGGGACCGTGTTACCAGCGGGTCTAGCCTCCGCTCTCTGACGGCGTGCCGGTAGAGATGATGTCTCCCCGCTCAGTGGAGTACGCCTCCCACCGGTCCTAAACCTGGCTAACTTCATTTAGTTAGCTGTTGAGCGTTATTACCGCGGCCGGTTCCAGGACCCTGAAGCCGAAGCTCTCGGTAATAAATAACGTGACTTCCGTGCTCGTGTGTCCTTCGTAGCCAATTGAGAAATCTTGGCCCAGAATTAACTCAAAGTCTCCTCCTCTAGTGGAGACTAGGAGTGCTCCGTTAACCTCCGGGCTGTAGACCATGGAGTCTCCAAGGAGGTCCTCAATTTGTCTCTTCAGCGGATAACCCTTAGAGAACCGTGCGACGTCCTGCCATAGTTCCCTGCTCACCACGAGTGAGTAAGGTCCTTCGATCGAGTTGTCCTGAAATTCAGTTATTCCTTTGGAGACAGCTTTCACGACTCCACCCGGATCGTCGGGAAGGTCAATCGAAGTCTCCGACACCTGATTCAAACCCTCTACTCCGGCCTCTTTGAGGCCACGGAAGATGACGTCCTCTTCAAATTTTGCTGCACGAACGGCGGCATCCTCTAGCGGTTCGAGGTCAAGGTCCCTGGCGCCGCGGTTGTAATTGTCCAGTTCCCAGATGTTTAACTTAAACGACGTCCGCGTCTCGATTACGGGAACAGTCCTCCTGACGCCATATCTTACCTTCTCCGGGTTGTCTTCCTCGATCGTCAGCCGTCCCTCGGGGATAGCTGCGAGGTCCCAGCCCTCGGGGTCTGAAACGTCGACGAACTTTCTTCCCGAGAGCTGCCCGGTAAGAACGTCCTTGGCCGTCTCGTCTATCTCTTCCCAGCTTTCAGCGGTAATTGGTGCTAATGATCTTTTTAAAAAGTCCATGTCCTTCACCTCTTATGAGAAATTAAGTATTTAGCTCAAATCACCTATGCCCAGATCGGACCCACCTGCTTCTCCGTCTGATGATTCTTCTCCTTCTTCTTCGAGTTCCTCGATCTGAGTGATCGGTGCCTCCGTAAACAGGTACGTGCGCAATTCCTCGTCCCAAGTGGGGGTGTTCCTTCTCAGCCATTCGATTGCCATGCAGGCGTGCTCGATCTCCTCGTCCCTATTGTGGGCGAGTACCTCTTCCAATTCCTCGTCGTCGGTCGCTGATGCGCGCTGTTGGTACCAGTTGACCGCCTCTACTTCTTCCTTGAGGCTCATCAGGGCCCTAACCATGTCCCTGTCTGCAGCTTCCAACTCTTCCGTTGGTTCGTGATATTGGTCCATATGTTACCTCCCTTTAAAAAGATAAAATTACCAGGTAATCCCAGTACTCTCTTTTGGTTGAACGCAACTGAAATAATTCGAGGGGGAGTTGTAAGCCCCCCTCTTGTAAATGTTCTAAGTATTAATTTTCGAAGATTGAATATATAATTTCATAAAAAGATATCAAATTACGTAACATATTAGGATAACTTCTAGGTCCAGTTAACTCAACCTTGAGGACCGGGTTGGGCTGGAAATTACGGGTTGGAGCCACGAGAGCAACCCGTACATATTAGTTGGATTACTTGAAGATCCTCGTTATCCTTATGTATTATGCTAAATCTAAAACCTGAAGCGGTCTGGAAGTTTTTTGCAGAGATCAGCGAGGTCCCCAGGTGCTCGGGAAACGAGGACGAGATAGGGGATTACCTGTTGAAGGTGGGTAAGGAGGCCGGCCTCGAAGCTAAGGCCGACCGCTCGGGCAACGTTTTGTTGAGCAGGGCCCAGGACGGTGGCGAACCGGCCGCGGTTCTCCAGTCTCATATGGACATGGTCTGCGAGAAGAACTCGGACGTCGGCCACGACTTCACGAGCGATCCCCTCGATTTGAAGATCGAGGACGGTTGGGTTACGGCTAAAGGGACGACGCTTGGTGCCGACAACGGTATAGGTATGGCGCTTGCACTGGCCGCCGCGACGGGGGACTACGACTTACCCCCACTTGATTTCCTGTTCACGGTCGACGAGGAGAGAGGGCTGGTCGGGGCGAGAGAGCTCGATTCCGACTTCGTCCGCGGCAAGAGGTTAATTAACCTGGACAGCGAGGAGTTCGGCTCGTTTACGGTGGGTTGTGCAGGAGGAGGCACGACGTCTTTACGCGTGCCGCTTAACCGTGCCCCGCGGGGGTTCAACCAGGCTGCCAAGATTTCCGTATCCGGGCTCACCGGCGGGCATTCCGGTGAAGACATCGACAAGGGGAGAGCCAACGCGGTAAAGCTCCTGGGTAGGGTCCTGGAGGAAGTTAGAGACCAAGTAGGGCTGAACCTGCTGGAAATTAGCGGTGGAGATAAACATAACGCCATACCGCGCGAGGCCTCGGCCTATATCGCAATTGAAGCTCCCTGGGGCGTATACGAGGAGATCGTTGATGAATGCGAGGACCTGTTTATTGACGAGTACTCCGATACGGAGAGGGACCTCAGCGTGGAATTTCTAGAACTTTCCTGGGGAGAAGTGCACGAAGTAATGACCGAAGACACGACGGCGGTCGTCGTCGACTTAATCCGGGCTTTGCCCTTCGGGGTAATCAGACGAGATAGGCGCTCTCCCTCGCAGGTCGAAACTTCGACCAACCTGGCCTCAGTGGAGGAGACACCCGAGGGAATCGAGCTGGTTACCAGCTCCCGCAGCAGCATGGAATCTCAACTGGAAGAAGTCAGGGACCGGGTAGAGATAATTGCCCGGCGGTTTGGGGCGGAGGTTACTCAGGGTGAACCCTATCCTTCCTGGAGGCCCGACTACGAATCCGACCTGTTGGCCGAAGCGAAGGAGGTCTTTCAGGATAATTACGGACGTGAGCCTGAAGTGAAAGCGATACATGGTGGACTGGAGACGGGGGTAATCGGTGAAAAGATCGACGGCCTGGACATGATAGCGATGGGGCCCAACATCGAATCTCCTCACTCGCCTGACGAGCGGGTGGAAGTCGAAACCGTGGAGAAGTTTTGGGACTTCCTGCTCGATTTCCTCGAGTCGTTAGGATAGTAGCCCCCCTTCTGCGGGATAATCGGCACACGAGATAACTTGATTTACGGCCGGTCGTAAATTACCATCTCAAACGATCAAACCACCCAAGGGTTAAGAGGTGATAAGCATTCCAATAATTGAATCCGCTAAGAAGCGATTGAGGCAGAACAAAAAACGCAGGAAGTTAAATCAGAAAAGAAAGGACGACTTAAAAGCCGTTACGAAGGAGATGGACGGACTTCTCGAGCAGGGCAAGACGGAGGAGGCAGAGGAACTGCTGCCCGAACTGATGAAATATGCCGATAAGGCGGCAAGAAAAGGGTCCTTTCACAAAAACAAAGCATCCAGAATAAAATCGAAATACTCGAAGATGGTTAACAAGGTAGATTGAATCGAGTCATAAGGTTTCTTCTTTTGACGAGGCCCCCGGCCGGTTCCCGTTGAAATGAGTTAAGTTATATATTTTGTTTCCTCAGGAGGCGTTATGAAGTACGATTTTGACCTGTTAGGGAAGGCGAAATACTTCTCTATTGGCTCACTAATTGCCGTCATCGTCGGTGCAATATTGATTGTTACCATAGGTATGAACCTGGGAATAGACTTCAAGGGCGGGACGAAATTCGAGATCGTCTTTAACGAGGAAGTGACCACCGCCGAAGTACGGTCTTTCCTGTCGAATTCCGATCAACTATCAGCTCTATCCGGAAGCAAGATACAGGGCATCGGAAAGGACGAGATGAGTATTTCCACCAAACTTGACGTGGGCGAGGACAAGGAGGTACTGGACGAACTGGAGCGACAGTTGACCCAGGACTTTGGGGTCTCCGAAGGAAACATCAGCCGCAAGTCAGTGGGAGAAAAGATTAGCCAGGAGTTGCAAACGAAAGGCTGGCAGGCGGTAGGGCTTGCCCTGTTGGTCATCCTGATCTACATCAGCTGGCGGTTTAGACTGCGCTACGCCGTTAGTGCAGTCGCGGCAGTAATTCATGACGTAGTCATTGCCATGGCCATCTTCGCCATATTTAGAATTGAGATTAACCTGCCGACAATAGGTGCCTTCCTGACAATTGTTGGTTATTCTCTAAACGACACGATAGTCTATTTCGACCGGATTCGAGAGAACGCGAGCAAGAAGATAGCCCGTAAGGGCTCGACCTTTGCGCTGATTAACAAGAGTATCAACCAGTCGCTCTCCCGGACGATAAGTACTTCCACGACGACGTTTATTCCAGTTATAGCGCTTGTAGCGTTTGGTGGTCCGGTGTTACGGGCATTTTCACTGGCGTTGTTGATTGGAGTTATCGTCGGTACTTACTCGTCAATTTACGTGGCCTCCCCGATTGTATATCTCTGGGACAAGTACTTGGCCAGTGAATGAAATCGCTTCTCGACCGTGGGCGAGTCTGGCAACCGCTAGAAGTAGATAGGGAGTTAATCGAGAAGGCAAGAAACGACCTCGGTTGTTCCCGGACTTTTGCCAGAATCCTTACCAACCGCTACGGCCGTGCTTACAAGTCGGTGAAGGAAGATCCGACTGACGGACTACATTCGCCGGATGAGCTCCCCGATATCTCCCCCGCAGTTGACAGAATTATCCAGGCGCTAGAAAAAGAGGAGGACGTCTTCATCCACGGCGACTTCGACGTGGATGGGTTGAGTTCCGCAGCGATACTCTACCGTGGGTTGAAAGGTATCGAGAAGTTTCCCGGCCCCGGACGGTTGAAGGTCTGTGTTGGCGATCGCGATAGAGGGCACGGGTTAAACAGGGAGGTTTCTGCTCGACTTATCGATGAGGGTTTCGATCTATTGATAACGACGGACTGTGGTGTCAAGGGGACTCAGGAAATTGCCCATCTCTCCAATCACGGCGTTGACGTCGTCGTCACGGACCATCACGAACCGCCGGAGGACCTCCCCCCCGCAATTGGCGTCGTCGACCCGAAGGTCTCGTCTTCGACGTATCCTAACCCCTACCTTGCGGGCGCCGGCGTGGCCTTCAAGCTCATGGAGGAACTTTATGGTCGGGTCGGACGGGAGGGCCAAGAGGACCGCGGCGAATTGCTCCAGCTGGCTGCGTTGGGGACCGTTGCCGACCTGGTACCGCTCCTGGTAGACGGCGAGGACGAGAACCGTCTGCTGGCGAGGCTGGGAATCGAGGAGATGGAGGAGGACCCGATCCCCGGGGTTTCGGTCCTGTTGCACGAGATCAGTCGTGGGGCGCGAAGGCGGGAACCGGTCTCTCCTGAAGATATTAGTTATCGGATCGCTCCGAAACTTAACTCTGCCAACCGGGTCGGTGACCCGAAGGTCGGTTTCCTGCTGCTGGCAACAGATGACCACGAAAAGGCCAGGCATCTAGCCAGGACGTTGATCGACTACGACCGTGATAGGTCCAGGGTCCAGCGCAAGTTAATTCGCGAAGCGGAGGAACAGCTCAAGGTAAACGACTTCTCGCCCGAGCGTGAGGGAGTGGTCTTCGCCGTTGGCCAAAATTGGAATCCCGGCGTTATCGGCCTCGTATCCTCACGCCTGTCGAACAAGTACGGACTACCCGCGATTACTGTCAGCAGGGGAGAAAGACGGTCCAGGGGTTCCGCTCGGAGCGTTAGCGGGTTGTCCATAGTGGAGGGGTTCAGGCACTGTGACGATCACCTCGAGAAGTACGGGGGACACTCGATGGCCGGAGGCTTTACCGTTCCCTCACGGGAGATCGATGACCTCCACCGCTGCCTTAACGATTGGGCTATTCGTGAGACCGAGACCAGTCAGGTCGAAAAACTAGATCACCTCGAAGGGGAATTGAGCCCGGGGGAGGCGTCGATGGGCCTGGCCGAGGAGCTTGGCCGGTTGCGGCCGTTCGGCGAGGGAAACCCCGAGCCCCGCTTTTTCATGAAGGGGTTAAACGCAGTTAGCGTCCGTCGAGTGGGCAAGTCCAAGAAACATCTGAAGGTTAAGCTTGCCGGCAAAGACGAGATATTCGACGGAATAGGTTTTGGTATGGGGGAAAGTACCTCTCAGGTAGACTTCAGCCAACCGGTCAACCCCGTGTTTACGCTAGAGGTAAACGTATGGAACGGTGAGAGAAACGTCCAACTTAACTTAAAGGATTTCGTTGCGGACGGCTAATTTGAGCTTGTCTTTGAGTACTCTGGCCATGAAGTAGGGAATAAGTCTGGCTTTCCACAGCCTTCGCGGCTCAAGCCAAATCCTGTACAGCCATTCCAACCCGTTATCACGCATCGCCTGTGGCGCCCGCGGCAACCTTTCGGATATGACGTCAAAGCTTCCACCAACGCCCATGACGAGGTTGGCCTCTACCCCGTCCAAGTTGGCCATAATCCATCTCTCCTGCCGGGGTACTCCCATGCCAACGAGCAGCATATCGGGCTCCGCTGCGTTTATTTCCTCCACGACCTTCTCCTCGTCGATCGGGTCGTACCCGTGATGAGTCCCCACAACCTCGACGTCCCTGTACCTCTTGCTTATCTTCTCTCCCGCCTTTCTGACTACGCCCGGCAAAGAGCCGAGCAGATAGACCTTTAGGCCGGACGTGGATTCAAACAGCTCCTCCAGCAGGTCGATCCCCGCGACCCTGCTCTCGAGGTCGAGACCGTGAACCCCCGAGGCCCAGATCAGGCCGAAGCCATCCGGGGTCACTATATCTGCTCTGGAGAAGGACCGGCGCAGGAGTTCGTCGTGTTCAGCTTTTACGACCGCGGTTACGTCGGGAGTCGCTACGTAACTTGTCCCCTTCTCGTTTGCCAGGTTTTCCAGTTTATTCCTCGTTTGTTGCAGGTCGGTGAGGTGGAACGACGTCCCCAGTACCTTCGCCCTGTCGCCCTGCTGTGATAGTTCCGGGGTCCAGTTCTCAAGCGAGTAGACGAACTTTCTACCGAGGACGAACCCCCCTGGCAGCACGACCGCGGAGGACGCTAGTCCCGTTAACGAAGCAAGGCCGGGGTCCCAGAGGTACCAGGCAAGGACCAGGCCCAGGTAACTTAGCCCCGTGTAAGTGAGGAAGACCCCCACGGAATTTGACTTGATATATTTCGTCGTCAACCCCTCGATCAAGCTTGGCTCTCGCTCAGCTGTCCCTGCTCTGGCGAAGGAGAACGACCTCCGCGCGGTCGGTATGGCCAGAGGAGCAATGGGGACGAGTAGCACGAATGCAGTGAGAGACTTTACTACGCCGGCTATGGCCAGACTCGCGAGGATGAATCCGAATTGGAGCGAGATGGCTGACGTTACCTTCTTCGCCGGGGAGAATATCAATATGCCTGTCAACACGCCCAGGAACCCGTACCCGATGTTCGCCGGAAACTGCAGACTCTGGTTGTTCTGCAGCCCGACCAGGACCACGAAGAAGCCCGTGAGGATAAGGATCGTAACCGTAAAGACCTTCCACCTGTCCCGACCTATCTCGTAGTGGAGAAACTCGACGGACTTGGAGACTAGATAGAGCCAGACAACCGTGATTGGCAGGCCGAGCCAGGTAAAGTATATGTAATCGCCTCCGAGGGCGGGCTGGATGAACTGTATCCTTATACCGAAAAGGTAAGCGACCGCTGCAGCACAAAGAAGGCCTAAGAGGTCGAATACGGGGTTCTTCGGGCCGACTATTCTTGCCAGGGAGAGGACTACAAGGCCGGCAACTATTCCCAACAGGGGCCTCGATAACCCGTCTGCTAGCCATAGAGATAATGGCAGGCTGAGGGTTACGAAATACCCGACCGGGGATAAGTCGTACTTCGTGCTCCTGGAAATCCTCCCCAATACGGCCGCGAGGACTAAGGATACAGAGAAAGGAACTAATATTGTCATGACAGTGTATTATATGATCATATTTTATCCGTGAAAAGGATTTAGGTAGCCCGAGGGGGTGACAACTGTCATCTCAGATTGGAAGAAATGTCGTTCCATTGGGAGTAAGTTGAGGACGAAAATTGCAGAAAACGGCGGGATATCGTAATATCTTAACAGCTTTAGTCTTGTTCAGGAACATATCCGTTACGCATTAATTTTCTCAATTTATAAGGGGGTTTATATGAAGGAGATTAGATGGCATGGAAGGGGCGGTCAGGGTGCAAAGACCGCTTCACAGCTTCTCGCCGACATCAACTTGCAGGAAGGTAAGTTCGTTCAGTCCTTCCCCGAATACGGGCCCGAACGTAGTGGTGCGCCCATAAAGGCTTACAATCGAGTGTCGGAAGAGAAGATACGTGTACACTCTGGCGTGTACGAGCCAGAGGTAGTTGCGGTCGTTGACCCGACCCTGCTCTCAGCCGCGAATCCGACTGAAGGATTAAGTAACGACGGCGTTTTGCTAGTCAACACCAAGAAGGCTGCCGAAGAGATAAAATCAGAAACGGGGTTTGGCGGGAAAGTCCTGGCATTTGATGCTACTGGAGTAGCTGAAAAAGCCGGTAGTGGCTATGCAAACATCCCCGTGCTCGGAGCACTGGTTAAAGTTCTAGGGACCGACTACGAGGTTGCCCGTGCTGAAGTAAAGAGCGCACTGTCGAAGAAGTTACCTGAAGAGGTCGTGGAAATGAACTTAGATGCGTTTAAAGCAGGTTATGAGGCGATCAACAACTAAATAGAGGAGGGTTTATGGCTGACTTTGAACTTAAAAAGTACGATGAAGTTCCGATTGGCGGTGTGGTAACCGGCGGGGCTACGCCGGAGCTAAACGAGACGGGGGACTGGAGATCAAACAAGCCGATCTTTGACGAGGACAAGTGTATTCAGTGTCTTCTTTGCTGGTCACACTGTCCAGACGCTTCATTTTATATAGAGGACGAAGAAGTTCAGGGTATAGATTACGATCACTGCAAAGGGTGCGGGATTTGCGCCGAAGTCTGTCCCGTAGACGCGATCACAATGGTACCGGAAGGGGAGGATTCTGAAGATGAGTAACGGAAACAGACAGGTATTAACTGGCCATCAGGTCGTTGCCAATGCGATGAGGCAGGTCGACCCCGATGTCGTAGCTGCTTACCCGATTACCCCGCAATCCGAGATAGTTGAATACTTCTCCAAGTTCGTCGCCGATGGCAAGGTGGACTCCGAGGTTATCACCGTTGAATCGGAGCACTCAGCTATGAGCGCATGCGTCGGTTCTTCCGCGGCCGGAGCGAGAACGATGACCGCCACGGCGTCTCAGGGGCTGGCGTTAATGATGGAAATCGTGTACATAGCCGCTTCCATGAGGGCTCCGATAGTGATGACGGTTGCCAACAGGGCGTTAAGTGGACCGATCAACATCCACTGTGACCACTCGGACTCCATGGCGGCCAGGGACAGCGGAGTTATCCAGATTTACGGCGAGGACGCTCAGGAAGCGTATGACTTTACCCTCATGGCTCAACGGTTGGCCGAAAACGAGGACGTCCTCCTCCCGGTTATGGTCACCCTGGACGGGTTTACCCTCACTCATACCGCCCAGGTGGCGGAACTTCTGCCCGACGATACGGTAACGGACTTTGTCGGCGATTACGAACCGCTTTATCCTCTGCTGGACGTGGACAACCCGACTACACAGGGACCGTTTGACATGCCCGATTATTACTTCGAGCACAAGTTACAGCAGGTCGAGGCGATGAAGAACGTCCCCGAGAAGTTCCTCGAGATTCAGGAGGAATTCTCGAGCCTGTCCGATCGGGAGTACAGCGGACTTTTCGAGTCCTACAAGCTCGACGACGCGGACTACGCGATAGTGCTGCTGGGGTCGACCGCGGGCACCGCCAAGGTGGTCGTCGACGAACTCAGGGACGAGGGCAAGAAGGTCGGATTACTCAAGCCCTGGATGTTTAGGCCCTTCCCCGGTGAGGAGATAAAGGATGCCCTCAAGGGCAAAGAGGCCGTAGCCGTACTCGATCGATCGCTTTCGTTCGGATCTTCGGGCCCGCTCTACCTGGAGATTAGCTCAGCGCTGTCTCACGAGGACGAGAAACCGAGGCTCTACAACTATACCTACGGTCTCGGGGGCAGGGACATAGCGGAGAAGCACATTGCTGAAGTATTCGAGGACCTGGAAAACCCTGAACTGGAAGGCAAGATGCGCTACATCAACGCTAGAACCTAACTGGAGGGTAAAGATATTATGGCTAATTTTAAGACGTTAGCGAAACGCGAAGAGAAGTACAAGAAGTTTGAAAGCGGCCACTCTCTATGTGAGGGCTGTGGCTTGCCGATAGCAGTAAGGACTGTACTAAACTCTATTGACGGCCCTGTCGTTGCTTCTAACGCGACGGGTTGTCTGGAAGTTGCCACTACGAGGTATCCCACCACGGCGTGGAACATACCCTGGATCCATAACGCATTTGAGAACGCGGCGGCGACCATCAGTGGCGTGGAGAGCGCGTACCGGTCGCTCAAGCGGAAGGGAAAGATCGACGGAGAGACTACCTTTGTTGCCTTTGCCGGTGACGGGGGTACCTACGATATCGGTCTGCAATCCCTTTCCGGCGCGCTGGAAAGGGGTCACAAGTTTCTCTACGTGACCCTGGACAACGGTGCCTACATGAATACCGGAATTCAGAGGTCGAGTGCGACCCCCAAAGGAGCGTCGACGACGACGGAACCTGCGGGCAGGGAGAGTTATGGAAAGGAGCGGCAGAGGAAGAACCTGACGGAAATAGTCGCTGCCCACGAGATTCCCTTCGTCGGACAGGCGTCTATTTCAAACCTGACCGACCTCTCTGACAAGGTCGAAAAGGCTGTCTCAAAGGACGGTCCGTCCTTCATGAACGTGCTATCGACCTGTCAGCTTGGCTGGCGAGTTCCGCCGAGCGACGCGGTAAACGTAGCCAAGAAGGGAGTGGAAACCTGTTTTTGGCCTCTATACGAAGTAGATGAGGGCAAGTGGAATATAACTTACGAGCCCAACGAGAAGCTTCCTGTAGAGGAGTGGCTCAAGCCACAGAAGAGGTTTGCGGCGCTCTTTAAGACTGGAAACGAAGAGGTAATCGAAGAGATTCAGGAAGACGTCGACAGGGACTGGAAAAAGCTTAAAGCAAAAGCTGCAATGTAGGTAAGTGTAAATCAGAGAATTCGATTACTGAGTCAATAAAAAAAGGCTGGAGGGAAGGCGGGATTGGATCCAGGAGCTACCGAGATGGTGAGTGGAACGGGGGATATATACCCGCCTCCCCCAGTCAGCTTAACTAAATAACTTTCGCCGCATATCAATTCCTTGACGCATGGTTATCTATATATAAGTTACACGGTACCCGCTCTCCAGGAAAGGACTTAGGGAGGGATAATTACCCATTGTTATCACTAAACCCCGTGAAACTCGTTTTCCGTCCAGGGGAAGTTTGTCCCTCGGGCGGGGTAGGGGATAACAACGGGTCAGGGGATTTCCCACTTTCCAGAAACCCCCCAACGGTTAAGATTACTCGTTCTGAGGTGGAAGGTTGGAAATTTTCCAGTACTCCTGAACGGTTTGGATGACCTTGCGGAATTCCGCCGGGTTAACTGGCTTGTGGACGTAACTGCTGGCGCCACTGTCGTAGGCCTTAACCATGTCCTCTTCCCTTTCCGAAACGGTGAGGACGATAACCGGAATATTCCTTAACTCTTCATCTTCCTTTACGGTTTCCAATACCTCGTGGCCGCCGATCTTGGGCAGGTTAAGGTCCAGGAGAATGAGGTCGGGTTTCGGAACGTCTTCGAACCCTTCCCTGTGATATAGGAAGTCGAGGGCTTCTTCTCCATCTCGTACCACGAATAGTTTGGACTCAACGTCGCTCTTATAGACCGCCCGCTGGGTCAGATCCACGTCGTAATCTTCGTCTTCGACTAATAATATTTCCAATCTTTCGCTATTTCCCATTATTCCCTCCTGAGAAAGAAGTATTTTTCACAAGTTTATCCTTTTACTCCCTGAAAGTTAACCCCATCCTTCTTGTGTGCGCCCGAAAAAGATTCCCTTGCTCCTTCCTGTTTAGCAGGAAGAGTGAAGTAAAACGTCGTCCCTTCGCCTAACTCGGATTCTGCCCAAATCTTTCCCTTGTGCTCCTCTACAATCCTCTTGCAGACAGCTAGACCTATACCCGTTCCTTCTGGGTTTTCTCTTGGGTTTAACTTCTCAAAGACGTTAAATATTTTCTCCAGGTACCGGTCCTTGATACCTATGCCGTTGTCCTCAAGCCAGATAAGGTACTTGTTGCCCTCTTTTTCCCAGCCAATTTCTATTGCTGGCGTCCCTTCCTCGTTATATTTTATCGCGTTAGTAATTAAATTACTAAACAACTTTGAGAGCAACGTCTTGTTTCCATAGACCTCGGGAAGTTCCTCGGGGACCCTCAGCCTTACTCCCTGTAAAGTATACTTTAAGTCCTCTCTCAATTCAGAGATGATCTCCTTCAGGTCGACGAGCTTGAAGGAGTTTACGTCCATCTTGATGCTGGAATAGGTAAGCAGGCTATCTATCCTGTTTCGCAGGCGCTGGGTCGACTCTCCGAGGGCGTCCAGGGCCCTCATCCCCCCTTCGTCTACGACGTCGGCGTAATCCTCTTTCAGTACCTGGCTGTAGCCCTCAAGGGTCTGTAAGGGTGCCTTTAAATCGTGTGATATGCTCCGTGAGAACTCCTCGAGCTTTTCGTTGCTCTTTTCTAGCCTGTCCTTCTTCTTCTTCAGGTCCTCCTCCAGCCGTTTTACCTCCGTAATGTCTATGTAGTGCTCGATCCTCCCACCCTTGTACCTCTCAGTTTCGATGGGGATACTCCTGTATTCGAGGATCCGGGTCGTGCGGCCGTAAGAGTTGGTTACGTGACAGGTAAGGCTGTTGACCCTCCTGTCTTCCTCGTACGCCTCGGTGGCTACTTCCTCGAACTCGGAGGAGTTGCTAAAGGAGTCGATGAAGTAGTTCATCGCTCGAGTCGCTGAGAGACCGATCAGTTCGGACCTATTCAGGTCGAAAAACTCCTCCATGGTCTTGTTTGCCCAGACTATCTCCCCGTTTTTGTCGATGAGCGTCACGCCGGAGTCCAGGGTGTCGATGGCGTCTTCGATCAAATAGCGATACCTGGCCCCGGCCTCTCGAAGCCTCTTCATCAGTTTCTTGACCTGTTTGTTGTTGACGAACTCCAGGATTCCGGCTTGCTCGGTGACCTTCGTTCCCCGCATCGTGGTCGGAATTGTCCTGGGGTAGTTTGCCCCGTCCGGGGTTTCCTCCACCAGACGGACCTCAATACCTCTAATACGGTTTACCTTGAACATCCGGTCCATCTGGTTTTTTACCTTCTCAAGGTCTTCGGGGTGTATAACTTCCGCGATGTGGAGGTTGGTCTTTTCGCCCACCCCGATTGTCTCCTGGGATGCCTTGTTGGCCTGCATGATATTGCCTTCTTTGTTGACGAGGTAGAGTACGTTCGAGGAGTTATTGAACAGCTTCTTCGCGTACTTCTGTGCCCCCCACCCCTTTAACTCCTTCGAAGATTTGAAGGAGGACTTTTCGGTTAGATAGAAGACTCCGACCGACAGCAGGGGGGTGGCCGCGAGGACCCCGATTATAGTTACCGACGATATCTCGAGTGCCAGGACTGCAACGACCAGGATAATGTAGCTCAGAACGAGTACTGATATATATTTTTTCAACTGGACTCACGCACGTGGGTTTGTTATCGATAACAAAATTTCTAGCGGTACATCGATCACTCAAAATACCACATAAGTTACCGAACCACAAGGACAATCATCACTTGATCGGGGGAAAAACTAGATAATAATGTTCTTGTCCAGGCTTATTGGTAGCGTGGTCGCTAGGTTTGCGATACTTTCTTCGTCGAGGATCTCAATCTTCCTGTCCTTCATCTTTATGAATCCCCGGTCCTCGAGTTCGCCCAGAGTGCGTATTGCCGTCTTCGACGAGACGCCGGCCAGCTCGGCCAGCTCGGACCGGGAAAGCTCGATCCCCTCTTTTCCCAGTCTGAGGATAAACCTCGCTAGCCGTTCCTTGCTGCTGTTGTAGGAACGCTCGGCTAGCTTGCTTTGAAATGCCTTCATCTCTTCCGACATCTTGGCGAAGATTCTAAAGACTATTTCGGGATGCTTTTCTAGGAAATAAAAGAAGTTGCCCCGTTCGATAAACCCTACCTTAGTTTCCGTCAGGGTCTTGGCAAATGCGATATGCGCGCCCTTGTCAAACAGCGTGGTTTCCCCGATGAACTCGCCCGGGCCAGACATCTTAAGGATCTGTTTCTTGCCCCTAAGCGTGCGTTTTACCAGCTTCACGAGGCCGTTGTGGATTATGTAAAAGCCGAACGAAGGAGCGCCCTCCTGGAATATGATCTCTTCGGGTCCATACTCGATGTACTTTATCTCTTCCTGCAGTTCGCTAAGACTTCTCTCGCTGAGATCGCTAAAAATTTTTACTTTCCCAATATCTTCCATAGTTCTCTCCGGTCAAATATAAATATTCTGAAGTACGGACTGAACTAAATGAGGCCGGAATTCTCGTACTCCCTTAAGGTCGATAGCACCAGCGACGTATTCGTCGTTTCTACGTGAGGACACTGAACAAGGTCAACGAGCTGTTCCGTCATCTCCTTTCTGCTCTTGAACTTGCCGATGCTGATTACGTCAAAATCCCCCGTAGTCTCGTAAATGTGAGTAAGACAGTCGTAGTTCTCCAATTCCTCGAGCACCTTGGAAAGGTCGTCGCTCTTGGCCTTAACCTTTATGATTGCCGTTAGCGAGTAGTCGAGTTCATTGAAGTCGACCTTGAGGTTGAACTTCTTTATAACCCCCCCGTCCTTCATTTTCTGTACTCGGTTACTCACCGTCGTGGGTGATACCCCCAGTTCCTTGGCTATGTGTCTTAACGACATCCTGCTGTCCTGGCCCAGAAACCTCAGAATTTCTATATCTCTGTCTCTTAATTTCATACAACTAGAATAGCAATATAGCCTGTGTTTGTCAAGGAAAACCACTTCTCTGAGGAAATTGTTCAGGTTCAGACAGAAAGGATTGGCCTATTCCCACTCCATTGTTGCCGGTGGTTTGTTCGATATGTCGTAAACCACCCGATTGACCTCCCCGATCTCGTTGGTAATGCTTGTGGATATGTCCTCCAGGACGTCGTAGGGTATTCTGGAGAAGTTGGCCGTCATCGCGTCCTCGGATTCGACTATCCTGATGGCGACGGGATATTTATAACTCCGCAGGTCTCCCTGAACTCCGACGCTCTTGATCGGCAACAGTACGGCAAAACCCATCCATACCTTCTCGTATAGCCCCGCTTCGCGCAGCCCCTCTTCGATTATCCTGCTCGCCCGCCTGACGATCTCCACCCGTTTCGGCGTCACCTCGCCGATGACCCTGATAGCCAGTCCGGGTCCGGGAAATACGTGGCGGTGAACTATTTCGTCGGGGACCCCTACCTCGGTCGCTATCCGTCGGACCTCGTCTTTGTAAAGTTCCTTAAGCGGTTCGTAGATCTCAAGGTCCATCTCCTCGGGAATCCCGCCCACGTTATGGTGAGACTTAATCGTGTCCGAATGAGTGGTAGACCCGCTCTCTATGCGGTCCGAGTAGATGGTACCCTGGACCAGTACTTCCGCTCCCAGGTCTTCGGCGACGTCCGTGAACGAGTCGATGAACGTCTTGCCGATTATTTTCCTCTTCCTTTCAGGGTCCGTAACCCCTGCCAGTCCGTCCAAGAAACGGTCGCTCGCGTCGATTACCTTTAACTGGAGGTCCTCTTCCTTGAACCCGTCGCGGATTGAGTCCGTTTCACCTTCCCTCATGAGGCCGGTGTCCACGTATACTGCCGTTAGGTTTTCTCCAATTGCTTCCCCCACGATCTTCGCTGCAGTGGAAGAGTCGACTCCTCCCGATAGGCCGATGATCGCCCTTTTATCTCCGATTTCGCGTTTTACGTCCTCAATCATTTGTGGTACCAGGTTGACCGGGTCCCAGGACCGTTCGGCTCCGCAGATTTCCACCGCGTAGTTTTCCAATATCCGGTCTCCTTCTTCCGTATGAGTCACTTCGGGGTGAAATTGTACCCCATAAAGGTTTCGGCCGTCGTCTTCAAAAACAGCGACGGGACTCTCCTCCGTCCGACCCGTTATTCTGGCCCCGGGCGGGGGACCGGTGACCGCGTCCTTGTGGTTCATCCAGACCTCCGTCTCTTCATTTACCCGGTTGAGAAGTCTAGATCCCCCTCCGGCGATTTCTAGGACCGTAGTCCCGTACTCTCCAGTCGCCCCGGAAACTACCTTTCCTCCGAGCAGGTGGGCAAGCAGCTGGTGGCCGTAACATATACCTAGGACCGGGAGGTCAAGGTCGAGGATTTTGGGGTCCGGTTTAGGAGAACTCTCTCCGTGAACGGACGCCGCGCCGCCCGAGAATACCAGTCCCTTTATCCCGTCCGTTCCGGCGAGCTCCTCCGCGCTAACCTCCGCCGGAAAGACCCTGGCAAAGACGCCGAGGTCCCTTATTCTGCGGCCAATTAGGTGAGAGTACTGTCCTCCGAAGTCGAGAACGCCAATTCTATCCATCTTCGTTAAAATCCACCTCTTCTAAAGTCTCCTCCGTTTTTCTCTTCGCCATGGAGTTGATCAGGGGGAACTCCTCCCCGAGGGGGCGGGCTATTACCTTTTCCAGGTTTTCCCAGGCCAGTTCCTTCTCGTTTCTGTTGAGGGCGTAGTACTTGGCGTAGGAGTAGTAGTTCTCCAGGCACTCTGGAGCCAGTTCAATTCCCCTCAAGAAGTGTTCCTCGCTCTTCTCCCAGTTGAACCCGTGGTTGTGGATCTGAAAGAAGGTCAGCGGGGACCGTTTGAGCACCTCAGCCGATATGGAACCGAGGGCCCGGTGGGCACCGCCGCCGAGGAAGTCCTCGTCCAATTCCAGCACCCGACGGTTCAATTCTACGAGTGCCGGCAAGGTATTTAGGGACTCCAGGACTCCTTTAGCTTCGGACGATCTGCCCAGGTTAGCCCCCGTCCAGAAGACCGCCTCCACGTCCGTTACCGATCCCGGAAGGTCCTTTAACGCGGCGAACCCCTTCTTTTCGTAAAGTTCGTCGAAGTCCTCGTTTGTCCGGAGGCTTCTCAGTCCGTATTCGTAGCCCCTGTCGTAGGATTTGTATTTTTCCTCACCCCCCAGGTAAGCTTCGGCGAGGGTAAAGTAACCCAGAGACAGCATGGTCAACGCCTCCCCGTTGTCGGGATCAATTTTCAAGGCCTGTTCGTAGAGCTCCACCGCCTGGCGGAGTTGAGCCTCCGTTCTCGTTTCGAACCGGGCATCGTCCGCTGCCTCGCCTGCCCGTGATAGAAGGGCCTGTAACCGGGATTTCCCCGAGGCAACATCCCCGGGTGTCAGAGCAAAGACCAGGGTGACGAGGAGCAGGGCAGCAATAGGCGTGTAGTGTATTTTTCTCATATCTAATCTGTGCGATTTACTCTCGCGCTCCCAGTTTCTAAGTAAGATTTTAAGGATAACTTGCGTTTATTTAATTCGGTCGCCCAAGTTGGGTCATAAGATTAGAACAATTATACCTGGGTTAATGAGGATAATAAACAAGTCCCTCGTCTATTTCCTCCTGGGTTTCCAAGCAGGATGACATATAATACCATTGGATAGCTTAAACCGGGCGGACTCAAGCGGCTAGACGCGGGACTGTTCGATTTGAAGGGGGGAGACGAAGGTGAAGTTTTTGGTAACCGGCGACGTACACCTGTCCGAGGACCATCCTGAGCGGTTCGAGGCGTTCGCGTGGATTATCTCACAGGGTGACCGTCGGGACGTCGACGGCGTGCTCATCTCCGGAGACCTATTCGATAACAATTCAGCGTTTCGGAGGCTCAGAGGGGAGTTCGTCGACCTGGTCGAAGAGGTTTCTATCGGGATGCCGCTGATAACCGTCCCTGGGAACCACGATAATGACCTTACTTCCGGCACCTACCTCGGGGAGGGTGTAAGGGTCCTCGACAGGGACGAGCGAAGCTACGCCTTCCAGAAGGATGGAAGGAAGGTTACTGTTTACGGCCTGCCATACCTGAGGGGAGAAAGTTCGACGGCTTATTTCCGTGAACTTGACGGTAAGGACGTGAAGGAGCCTTCTATCTTGCTTGCCCACGGGAGCCTGGTTTATCCCGACAGGGAGTATATCTACTCTGGAATCTCGCGTCAGGGCGGTGAACGCGATTTCCTCATATACCCGGAGGGACTACCCGACCGGGGGTTGAACGCCGTCGTCCTTGGGCACTGGCACCGGTTCGATCACTTCGTCGAGGGGGGACGGCACTACCTTTACACCGGCTCGCCCCTTCCAGCGGCGAAGGACGATTTTTCACGTAAGTTTTACGAGGTGATTCACCTGTCTCCGGAAGGAGAGGTCCGCCTCGATAAGTACCCGGTTAGATCTCCGGGTTCCTGGTATTATCGGAGAGAAAGGATCTTCGTCCTTCCGGACGAGGAAGATAACGGTACAGGGCGTTTACGAGAGAGGCTGGAAAGCCTGGACGGGGACCGCCGTCGTTGGTTGATAATAACCGTCGAGGGGTTTTTGGGTACCGAAGACGAGCGGAAGGTGAGGAGGTCGATGGAAGATGTCATCGGCGGTTATAGGGACGAATACTACGAGGTCGAGCTCGACTGGGATCTGGCCGGAGTGGAAACGCTGGACAGGCCGATCGTGTCAAAGTTCATGGACGAGGTCACCGGCCTTGAGGATTCGGAAATCCGCGAGCTATCCGAGCTATTCCTTGGGGACCGACTCCCGTGCGATCACGGAGACCTCGGCCTGGAATTGACGCCGGATAAGATCAGGCGTCGGGCCCTGAAGAAGTCGCTCAGGGTTATGGCCGACCGACTGGAGGAGTGACGGCTACACGTGAAAATCGAACGGATCCTAGCTGACAAATACGGCCCTCTAACAGAGGTAGACTGGACCGTCCCTGACGTTAGCGTGGTTTACGACGACAACATGACCGGCAAGACCTCCCTGGTGGATATCTTGATCCGGAGCCTGTTTTTACCGCGAAAGGGGTCAACGTTGTTTACCGTACCGGAGAGGTACGAGGGCAGGGAAGAGGGAGTAGAGGTAAGTTTGTCGGACGGGGATAAAACTTATCATTTCCGTCTAGACGACGGCGCCGCAGAACTGCAGGACCTCCTGGGGTGGGAGGAGGCCCTCTTCCGCCTGTTATGTATAAGGGCGGGAGATAACAAGCTCGTCTCGGAGAGGTGGGAGCGGAGTACGGTTATGAATGCCGTAGCTTCCCTCGTTTCGGGTGCCAGAACGGAGAAGATCGAGCGGGTTGACTCCGACCTCCTCGACGCGTTCGGTATTACGGAAGGGGGAGATTGGAGCAATAGACAGGGGACGAGGCCACCCAAGATAAAGGACAGGATAGAGAACGAAATACTTTCCTTTCTCGAGGATTTTCCGGAGATTAAGGAGGAGTTACTCGAGTTAGAGGAACTAACCGCCGCGGCCGACGAGAAGAGGTCCGAAGTAGAAGATCTTGAGGACGAGGCGGAGGAGGTGAGGGTAAAGCTCGATCTTGCACGTAAGTTGAGGATCGAGGAGTTAATGGAGAGGGCTGGCCGGGCGAGGGACGAGCTGGAAAGGTACTCCGGGGTAGATTCCTCTCTCGTCCAAAAGTGGGAGGACGCAAGGTCAAAATTAGCGGGGGGAAGGTCCCTTCTTGAGGTCGCTGATTACGACGGTTACACGCTGCGGGAGAGGTTGAAAGGTATCGTCGTGGAGGGGGAGAAGAAGAGAGATAGGTTGAACTCCGGGATCGATAAGGAAATAGCCAGTTTGCGCGATCGGTTGAGACGGCTGGAGCGCGAAAAAAAGGAAGGAGAAGGGGTGGCTGAGGAGAGAAGGAGAGAGGAGAACGAGTTCGTCTACAGCGAAATCCACCGTCCGATAGCTGAAATTAGGAGAAAGAGGGAGAAGCTGGAGAATCTACGGGTAACCTGGAACAACAGGGTCGGCCTCGGTCTACTGTTCGGGGGGTTGATCCTGATCGGGATTATCTTTACCTCCCTGTCGACTCCTCTCCTGGGGACGGTAGGTATCCCCGGCCTGCTTGGCTTGATCTGGCTCATGGGGACCGGGAGGGCCTACAATCAGCTTTCGACCGAGATAGACTCTCTGGAGAAGAAGGTTGAGGGGCAGTTCAACGGCAGGTATAAAGCTCTCCTCGATGAGAGGGTCTACGGGACAGATCGGATCGACCGGTTAGCCAGGGACTTGCCGAATACCACCTATAAGAAGGTCAGAGAAGAAAGGGGGCTGGACACGGTTAACGAGGAGTTGACCAGGTTGAAGGACCGTTTAGGTGAGCTGGAAGAGGAGAAGAAAGAGCTGCCGGATGAGATATCGGAACTGGAGGAACGTGAGGAGGCACTCCGGAGCGACGGTGAGGAGGCCGTGAGGAGGATAAGAGATGCGCGGGCGAAGTTGAGCGAGCTCCGCGATCGAACGGGCTCGGCCGACCTGGAAGAGTTAACAGGACTCCTGGAAGAAAAGCGGGAAGTGGAGGAGGAGTTCAGAGAGGCAAAAGGTCTTCTGGCCGGCGAACTGGACGGGAAGCGGCGTAGTTTCGAGGAGCTGTTGGAGATGGCGCAGGGCGAAATAGATAGACTGGAGAAAGAGATTAATTCCTCCGGGTATTCCCCTGAAGGTGACGAGGCAGGGGGGACCGGAAAGTTGCGGGAGAGGAAGGGGGAGGTTGATAACCAACTGGAGAGAAAGAGGGGGGAGTTGAAGTCCCTAGAGGACGACCTCGAGGAGGTAAAGACTTCGCTGCGAAAGAGAGGTCTGGACCCGAGGCAGCCCCGGGAGGTCTTCGACAGACGGGAACGGTACCTGAATGAACTGGAGGAGTTCACGGTCGACCGCCTGGCAGGTCAGGTTGCCCGGCGGGCCCTGGAGCGGACCACCTCCGAATACGTCGAGAGCCTGGACGCCTACTTGAAGAGCTCCGAGGGGGAGGAGCGTAACGTGGGAGATCTATTCTCCGAGGTTATGGGGGCGGAGTTCGACGTGGAATTCGACTTCGAGGAGGGGGAGTTCTTAATTCGTGAGGGGGACGTTCAGTACGGCGAGGGTGCCTTGAGTAGCGGGGGACGAAGGCACCTCCTATATGCGACGCGACTGGCGCTCCTGGACGGTATCCCGACAGCTCCGGCCTTCTTGATTCTGGATGACCCGTTCCTCTTCTATCACGTGGACCGCAAACGGAAGGCGATCGGCCAGCTAAAAAGGTTTGTAAAGGACGGATGGCAGGTATTATGTTTCACCGTTGACGAGGATACTGCTCGTTTCACGGTCGATGAGCTTGGAGCGACCCGCTTTGCGGTAGAAGAACTCCGCCACCCTCAGAGGTAGCCTTCCCTGTTGAAGCTTACCTGGTCGTACTTCCCGATGATTATGTGGTCTATGAGAGAAACGCCGACGGTATCCAGTGCCGTTTCGATCCTCTCGGTGACCCTAAGGTCCGCTTGGGATGGCTCCGGGGACCCGCCCGGGTGGTTGTGGGCCAAAATGACCGCGCTGGTGTTGTTCCGCAGGCAACTCTTGACGATTTCCCGCGGAGATATCTGCACCTGGTCTAGCGAACCGGTGAATATCGTCTCCTCGTTTATGAGTTCGTTCGCGTTGTTTAAATGGAGTACCCGCAACTCTTCACGTTCCAAGGAACTCATCGACGGGTTTAGGTGATCGATCGCCTCGTCGAGACTGAATATCTGTTCCCCCGGAGACAGCTTCCTGCCGGTTAGACGTCTGGCCAATTCAAATACGGCCATTATCTGACTTGCTTTGACCTCCCCGATCCCCCGGTAACTGTTTAGCTGGTTAAGGGTGGAATTGGACAGCTCTCCCAGTGAAAACTCGCTGAGAATTTCGCGGGAGAGGTCCAGGGCGTTTTTTCCCATTGTCCCCGACCTGATTACGAGGGCGAGGAGTTCCGAGTCGCTCAAGAACCTCGCGCCGTGCTGTTTGAGCTTTTCTCGAGGGCGGTCCCCTTCCGGAAGATCGCTGATGGAATATCTCACGTTAACTCTCATCCCCGGCAAACCCCAGACCGTCCTACTCGGGGCTTGCCCTGGCGCGATTGCCTAGAGGTTATCCTCGACGGAGTTTACCTTGCCGGTTAGCTTTCCGGTCTTACCGGCGTGATCGTCGATCTTGATGTGAGTTTCCACCCTTGCGTGGTCCTCCCTCAGCCTATGGTGACACTTCTTGATGGTCTCCATTACCTCGTCCCAGTCCCCTTCGATGAGGGTCCCCATGGCGGTCAGTTGGTAGTCGAGACCGCTCTCCTTTACGATCTTTATCGCCTTCGCGACCTCGGGCCCAAGGCCCTCCTCCTGCCCGACGGGGTACGTGTCGAACTCTACGATCACGATAATCACCTCGTTAGCCTTGATAGGAATTCCCCAGACCCCGGTTGAGTGTCCAGGTATATGGTAAATGATACCACCTTAGCTGCTGGTATCTATAAAGTTGGTTAAATAACCTGTGGATATCTGCGTGAATAGGACAGGACGGCCCGTTCTCTTATAGATAGCTACCTAGAGGTTATAGTCGTCGACGTTTTCACTGATCCAGCTTATCTGGTCCAGTGCGGAGGATAGGTTGGCCTCGATCTCCTCACCGTCCTCGGGCAGTGACGCGTCCTCCGGCAGGGAAGAAAGTAGTCCCTCTATACCCTCTTCCGACCTCTCCAGCCTTTCAAGTGCGCCCTCCTTGTCACCTTCTTCAAAGAGGTCCAAGCATACTTTTAGGTCATATATTAGGCCGTTTATCTCGTCCACGTGGTCCAGCGCGCTGGCAAACCTGTTCATCTCTAGTCGCCACCCCCCTCGGAACTGGACTCCTCTTCCCTTAAGTAGTCCTTGAGTTCGTCGAGAAGTCTGTATTTAATCCGGGACACCTGTCTTTGTGAGGTGCCGATTTCCTCTCCGACCTCTGTCTGTGTCCTGTCCTCGTAGAATATACCGTTAACTACCTGCTTTTGGACTTCGGTCAGGTTATCTATTGCCTCGGCAATTCTTACTCGAAATTCAAGTGGGAGGTTCTCGTCGTGTTTCCCTTTTATCTTCTCGTAGTCTATGAACTCTGGCCGGGGGTCCGATTCCCTGCGTTCCCTGTCAATGGAGACGTATGTCATCGAGTCCCTCGCCTTGAGGACCTCTCGGATTCCGTCCTCCTCGATATTTAACTCGTCGGAGAGTTCGGAGACGCTCGGGAACTTCCCGGTCTCCTTGTATATCTTTTCTTCAGCCTTCTTGACCTGGCGATTAAGTCGTTTTATCCACTGGGGGATGTGGACTGAGGGAGCGTTGTCTCTGATATGGTGACGCACCTCGCCCTTGATCAGGTGCGTGGCGTAGGTGCTAAACTTGGTGTTTTTGCTGAGGTCAAAGTTTTCGACGGCGTTCAGCAGGCCTATGTAGCCTGCCTGAGTCAGGTCCTCGTAGTCGAGGCCGGAGTGAGAAAAATCACCTGCTATCGACTTCACGAGGGGAATGTTCTTCTCGATGAGGCCGTCCTTCAGTTCATTTATTCTTTCCTTGCGGGAGCCCGGGCTCGAGTAACCCTCTTCCTCCATCTCCTGTAACTCCTTGATCTCGGCAAGTATCTCTTCGTTTGATCTCTCGGCGAGTTTCATTCTCCACCACCTTGTTTACTTTCCTACACAGAAGTCCGCGAAGACCCGGCCCAGTATCTCCTCGGATACGTCCTCTCCCAGCAGTTTACCGAGCTTCTCACGGGCGTCCCGCAGGTGTACCTCGATTAGGTCCACGGGCGCCCCCCGGTCCATCGCCTCCAGGGCGTCAGCCAGATCCTCTTTGGCTTTACGTAGCAGATCCTTTTCCTGAACGTCGAGCAGGACCAAACTTTCGTCTTTTTCGATCTCCCCGCCCCAGATCAAACTGGTTATAGAGTCTTCCAGGTCGCTCAGCCCGGAACCGGTCTTTGCAGAAATCGCTATGACTTCCGCCCAGTCCTCACCCATTTTATCAAGCAGCTGACTCCTGGGCAAGTTTCCGTCCAGGTCGGACTTGTTAAGCAGGAGGATGGTTTTCTCGTCGTCTAACTCCTCCGCGATCTCCCGGTCCTCCGGGCCCGGTTTCTCGTTGGCCTCTATCAAGAACAGAGCCAGGTCTGACTTTCTGCTCTGTTCCTTTGCTCGGGCTACGCCTTGCTTCTCTATTTCGTTTTCCGGCTGGCGAATCCCCGCGGTGTCGGTGACGGCCAAAGGTATGCCGTTGACCTCGATCTCCTCCTCTATGGTGTCACGCGTCGTCCCTGGAGTGGCGCTGACTATCGCCCTCTCCTCTTTAAGGAGCCTGTTGAGCAGAGTTGATTTTCCTACGTTTGGCTTGCCCACTATCGTGACCCTGTGACCCTCCTTTAAGATCTTCCCGTCCCGGCTGCTTCCCAGGAAGTCGTCAATATCTCCTTCGATTTTCTCCAGCTTCCCTCGGAGGGCGTCCCGGGGAACTACCGAATCCTCGTAGTCCGGAAAGTCGATGGCAACCTCGATCTCCGCCAGGACGGACGTCAATTCCTCCCTGACACGGGAAAGGAACTCGGAAAACCTTCCCTCCAACCGCTCAACTGCCAGCTCGAGAGACAGCTGGGTTTTTGCGTCCACGAGGTCCTTTACCGACTTCGCCTGATCAAGGGTGATCCTGCCGTTCAGGAAGGCCCTTTTAGTAAACTCCCCCGGATCGGCTGGTCTCGCTCCGTGTTCGTGGGTCAGTTCCAGCGTTTCCCTCAACGGGACTATTCCCCCGTGACAGTTGATTTCCACTATGTCTTCCCGGGTGTAGGTTGAGGGAGCCCTCATAACGGAGACAAGAACCTCGTCCATCCGTCCTCCCGTATCGGGATCACGGATGAAGCCGTAGTGAAGGGTGTGGGTCTCGACGCCCGCTAGATCAACGCCGTGTGGGGAACGAAACAGTTTTCCGGCGATATCTATCGCCTCCGGACCGGACAGTCTAACTATTCCAATCCCGCTCTTCCCGAGCGGCGTGGAAATCGCTGATATAGTTTCTCGGGAATGCATGCTAGCTAACCCGTTGGTTTGATAATTACTCGTCGTTCCTCGCCTTCGTTCACGCTGTAGGTCTCGACGCCGTCGACTTCTCCCAGGGAGATGTGTATCCACTTCCTCTCCTCAGGATCCATCGGGTTCAACCTTATCTTCTTTCCCTTTTGTGTTGCCTGTTTGGCAGCCTCGAGCGCGAAACGTTCCAGTTTCTTTCTGCGGGTGAGCTTGACGCCGTTGATGTCTATTTGAACCGCGCGTTCGGCCGCGCCTTTGCGGCGCAGAAAAACCTCGGCCAGCGTACTCAGCTCCTCCGCCAGTTCCTCCTTGTCGACGGAGAGGAAATCCGATTGCCCCTGAAGGTTTATGTAAAGTTCCTCGGGGGATCTGTATTCAACCTTGAGCGAGGGGTGTTCGCCGAGAACGTTAAAAAAGCCCTCCAGGTAGTCGAGAAGATCTGACTCCAGATTATCGTTTTCTTTACTCATAAGCCCCCCTTGGCCGGGTCAAGGAAACTAACCTTCTTCTTGAGCTTCCGTCCTCTCCATCTCCCAGTTGATGAATGACTGCTGGCCAATCATGAATAATTGCGTTAGGAAGTAGTAAAGCCAGAGACCAGCGGGGAAGTCGCGGAGGAAGATACCCATGAATAGCGGAAAACCGTAACTCATTATCTTGTTCTGGCTCCCGCCTCCACCTGTTGGCGACATCATCTGTTGCTGGATAATCATGGTAGCGACGGTGAGAACTACGAGAATGTAATAAGGGTCAGCCAGGCTGAGGTCGTTCATCCATAAAAAGCCCGGAGAAAGGTGTATCGCCTCGGCGCTGTACATGATCGCTCGCCAGAGGAGGATAAGTATAGGTAGTTGGATGAACATGGGGAGGCAGCCACCCATCGGGTTGACGTCTTTCTCCTTGTAAAGAGCCATCATTTTTTTCTGCTGCTTTTCTTTGTCGTCGTACTTGTTTTGAAGTTCCTTTATCTTCGGCTGTAGCTCCTGCATCTTCGCCATTGAACGATACATATTCCGCATTAGCGGATAGAGTAGTACCCTGATGAGAATGGTAAATAGGATTATCGCCCAGGCGTAATTTCCTGTTAACTTATAGAGTTGGTGGAGGAACTGAATGACCGGGACGAGTAACTTGCTAAAGAAGCCGGTCTCGTCTATCTCCGCCAGACCGACGTTGGAAAGGAGGACGTGCCTCCTGCGTCCGCCGTAAATAGAGAATTGAAACTCCCTCGTTTCTCCCGAATCCAGCGTCCCCCGAAATAGGTCCGCGCCGACGGATTGGTTGGCCGTGTACGGGGTCGTCCCGGGGTCCGCGGGGTTCTCGAGGCTTTCGTAAGGTTTCCCCGTCTTGAGGAAGAGGACGAGGTTTTTCCCGACGAAGCCGATGCCGTCGAACTGCGTGTAGGAGCCCTCTGCCAGTTTGCCGTTGCTTACCCCACCGTCAAATATGTATTTCGTCGTCGGGTCGGTGAGGTAGGAAACCTTATCGCTTTCGGGGGGCTTTGTTCTAGATCCCAGATACATGACTACCCCCTGCGAGAGGTCCACCGGCTCTCCGCGCCCGTTTTTGATCTTGACGCTCACGCCGAAGGTGTAGTTGGGGTCGTTGTACAGGGTGTAGGTCTTTTCGACGGTCATCCCGTCCTGTTCTCCGGTGAAGGTTATCGACATTTCGTCCCGATGTTCGCCGCCGGGGACTGCGGCCTCGTACTTGACCCCCCTGTCCGATTCACCGCGGATATCCAGTTCTCCGGGAAAGCGGATCTCCTCCTTGTAGGAAGTTTCACCCGTTTCCGGGTTTATCGTCGTGCCCGGGACTACCTCCGCCGTGTTGGTCCTAAACGACGAGAAGTAGAGGAAGATACTGCGGAGGTTACCCCCGGTCAAGGAGAAGAGGTAATCCGCCAGCTCAGTCCTTACCGTCAGCGTCCCCTCCTCTTCGTTCCTGGTAACCTCGATTGGTTCCTTATAGCTTGAATCCGACGCCCTGGCCCCGAAGGAACCCAGTAACCCAACAACCACTAGGGTCGACAGAAATATAACTAAAAATCTCTCCTTTGCTCGTCCGCTAAAAAAATGACTCACGCAATCTCCTCCTCGGTGGCGGTGAAGTTCGAATGGATTTTAACTAAAAGGTCCGCCTATTTCAATTTATGGTGTAATGGGCGGGGGTTTCGGCAGTCAGTTCCTCCCCACAGGTCCCCCTGGTTCGGTACCCCCAACGGCGGTTGGAAATCACGGTCCCCGTCGCCCGATCAGTTGCAAGTGAAATGGCCGTCAAGTACACTAACTTAGGCCCAAATTGAGCGATTCTAACTCGTGGATCGAGGATATGGAGAGTTGGGAGCGCGAGAGTAAGTCGCAGGGATTAGGCCAGATATACGCCGAAGAAGGGAAGGCTATTTGCTCGTAAACGAACTGTCGAATGTCAATTCTCCCATTTTTATAATGTATATAGGTTATAAATATGTTTACAGGCATCATCGATAACCTGGGTGAGTTCATCAGGTCTAGAGGGAGCACGTACTTGTTCTCGCTGCCTGAGGAGTATCTCGGGGGGTTGGAGGTCGGTGGCAGCGTAGCCGTAAACGGCGCTTGCCTGACCGTCGTCGAGATCGATGAGGAACTATTGAGGTTTTCCGCCGACGTCTCGGAGGAGACGCGACAGCGGACTAACATCGGATTGCTGAAGCCCGGTGACAAGGTGAACCTGGAACTTCCGCTAAGGGTCGGAGAGGTCACGGACAGGCTGGACGGGCACTTAGTCCAGGGGCACGTCGATACTATGGGCAAGGTCGCCAGGGTCCGCAGGATGAGGAATAATTACGAGTTTAGGCTTGTAACTTCGAGGAAATACGGTAAATTTTTGGTTGAAAAGGGTGCAATAGCGGTTGACGGAATTAGCTTGACCCCGTACGAGATTAGAGGAGGGTCTTTTTTGATATCGGTTATCCCGCACACGTACGATAACACGACGCTCCAGTACTCACGGGGGGGCACGAAGGTTAACCTGGAGTTCGACGTCCTGGGTAAGTACGTGAATAAGAGCGTTAACCTTCGATAGTCTCAATTACCAGGGGAGTGAAAAAGATGAGTCTTGATTCAATAGAGGAAGCAGTTGAAGAGATAAAGAAGGGAAATTTAGTTATCGTGGTTGACGATGAGGACCGCGAGAACGAGGGAGACCTCATCATGGCTGCCGAGAAGGTAAAGCCGGAGGACATTAACTTCATGGCAAAGGAGGGCCGGGGCCTCATCTGTACACCGATGGAGCCGGATAGGCTCCGGGAGCTGGAACTGGAGTCGATGGTGGGAAATAATACCTCGCACCACGGTACCCAGTTTACCGTCTCAGTCGACGCCAAGGAGGGGATTAGTACCGGTATTTCAGCCTATGACAGGTCCAAGACGGTCTCGGTAATGGTTGACGAAGACAAAGGCCCCGATGACCTGGTCAGGCCGGGCCACGTCTTTCCTCTGGAGGCCGAGGAAGGCGGGGTATTGCACCGGGCTGGTCACACGGAAGCCGGAGTCGACCTCGCCCGTCTGGCAGGCCTCTACCCCGCAGCCGTTCTCTGTGAGGTAATGGATGAGGACGGGAGCATGGCCCGACTGCCCACTTTGAAGGAGTTCGCGGACGAACACGGGTTAAAGATCGTTTCCATCGAAGACCTCATCAAGTACAGGAAGAAAAACGAGAAGCTGGTGGAAAAGACCGGGGAAGCCGACCTACCGACAAAGTACGGACACTTCAGGATTTACAGTTACATCGACAAAATCAACGAGGACGAACACGTCGCACTGATCAAGGGGGACGTGAGCGGTCAGGAAAACGTGATGGTCAGAGTCCATTCGGAATGTCTGACCGGGGACGTATTTGGCTCAAAGAGGTGCGATTGCGGTGACCAGCTCCACAGGGCGATGACGATGATAGAAGAAGCCGGCGAGGGAGTCGTCGTTTACATGCGACAGGAGGGTAGAGGAATAGGCCTGAGCAACAAGGTCTGTGCCTACGAACTGCAGGACGAGGGTCTGGACACCGTGGAGGCCAACGAGGAGTTGGGATTTGAGGCCGACCTGCGTGATTACGGTTTTGGCGCACAGATCCTGAGCGATCTGGGGTTAAGTTCTATCAAGCTGATCACCAACAATCCCCGCAAGGTCGTCGGCCTGGAAGGTTATGGACTACATATTGCGGAGACTATTCCGATTGAGATCGAACCTAACGAGCACAACGAGGAGTATCTGCAGACCAAGGTGGAAAAGATGGGTCACAGGATATCACGGTTTAACGGGGAAGAGGATTCATAACGGTTAGAGGAGGTAATTACGGTGAAAAAGTTGGAAGGAAAGCTGGACGGTAGTGG
>JAGYME010000079.1 GCA_018400715.1 Candidatus Bipolaricaulota bacterium | reverse complement strand
GTACGGGCCGAGAAAACGGTTAAACAACGCCGATTAAACTTTTTGGTAAAGCGCGAAAGCAGCTCTATACAGGACATCCTCCGGTTGCGTTCTTCCGGTTTTCATTCTCACGTCCTCATCGTGTAATCGGAGCAACAAAGAGGTGAGGGTCTCAAGGGAGACGCCGCGCAGCTGTCCCTGTTTTTTTGACACGAGCCACTTGTAGATTCCAGTCCGGCCAGATATCTCGGAGTTAGACAGGCCCTGAGATGAAAGGTCCTTGATCTGCAAATTCCTCCTCACCTCGTTGGCAAACATGTAGAAAATCTTGTATGGGTCAACACCCCTCCTCAGGCTTTCGTCAAGGAGAGAAATCGCCCGCTCGACCTCCCGGCCGAACAGAGCGTCAAATAGGTCGAACAACCTGTCCTTGCCCTGCGCCCAGACGACCTGAGTCAGGTCATCTCGACCCAGCGGGCCCGAATCCGCTTCCTGGTAAAGACGCATCTTTTGGGCTTCCCGTTCTACACGCAGGAGGTCCCGTTCCATGACCTGGATAAACCATTGTTTCCCATCAGAGGTCAACCGCACGCCGTATTCGTTCAATACCTCGTTAACGAAATTGGGAAAGTTTCTCTTGGTCGGTTCGGAGAACTCCTTCGTGGTCGCCTCCTGAGAAAGACCTTTGTACAAGCTTGACCTTTTCGACAGGGAATCGGTTTCTAACAAGACCGCCTCGTCATCGGATACGTGCTCAACGAGAAGGGAAGAAATTAACTTCTCCTCCTCAATATCGTCGGCCTGAGTAATCCTGATGATCTTTTTCTCCGAGAAAAGCGAGGACCCTCCCAGGTGCTGCCCGAGTTCGGATACGGTAACTTCCTCTCCTTCAAGCCTATAGTACTCGGGTTTTCCCATTTCCTTATACCAGTCGCGGACGAGCTCTTTAGCAGCCCTTCTTCTCTGGTAGGGCTCACCGATATATAGCGCCAGTTTCTTCATTGATTACCGCTCACCGCACAAATGTTACCAACCTTTTCCCCACGTTCAACGTGGGCTCAACGCGTCTTAAACTTCGACTGTGAAACCAGCAGTCCGGGGGAAGATACTTTATGACAACCCTGCGAGAAAGGAAATCTATAAGTCAAAAAAGTTTGAAAGTCAACTATTGACATCACCATCAGAGTTATAATAATTTGGTTGTTAGTTTAATCTCAATTAGGAAAACCTTAAGAGGTGAGGACAAATGCTTCCGCCACATGGGGGAAAGTTAGTCAATAGAGAACCAAAATCTCCGAGAACGAAAGAACACCTACAGAAGAAGGCCGAAACTCTTAGCACGATAACGCTAAAATCGGGAGAAGTGAAGCATCTCCAGAACATCGCACACGGTAGTTATAGCCCGCTAACGGGGTTCATGGGGAAGAACGATCTAAACAAGGTAGTTAAGGACAAGACCTTAGAGGACGGAACGGTCTGGACCGTCCCCATAGTCCTCGACGTATCAGAGGAGAAGGCGGATGACATAGATAACGAAGATCAGGTCGCCCTGCTCGACTACGAGAGCAGAATAATCGGCGTCCTCGACGTAGATGAAATATACTCGGTTGACAAAAAGGAGGCGGCTGCGGGGCTCTTCGGCACGACGGAGGAAGATCACCCCGGCGTGTTGAACTTTTTGAACAGAGAGGACTACTTTGTGGGTGGCCCAATTAAGCTCATCCGCAGCGGATTCGAAAAATTCTATAAGTACTTGCTCAAACCAGTTGAAACCAGGGTTTTGTTCAAGACGAAGGGCTGGGAAAAAGTCGTCGGCTTTCAAACTCGGAACGTGCCCCACCGAGGTCACGAATACCTGCAAAAGAGCGCGTTAGAGGTGGTTGACGGCATCCTCATTCATCCCAAGATCGGTGAAAAAAAGGTTGGGGATTGGAAGGACAAGATCATCCTGGAATCGTACGACATACTTCTGGACAACTATTACCTGAAGGACCACGCGGTGATGAGCATCTTTCCGGCCGACATGTTCTACATGGGGCCGAGGGAAGCCGTGTTTGACGCCATAGTCAGGAAAAATTACGGCTGTACACACTTCATAGTTGGCAGGGACCATGCCGGGGTAGGTGATTACTACGGAGACTTCGACGCGCATAAGATATTCAATCAACTCGTAGATATCGATATTGAACCGCTAACGTTCGATTACGCCTACTGGTGCAAGAAATGTGGTCAGATGGTAACTGACAAGACCTGCCCACACTCCATGGAAGATAGGATCGCCCCCTCGGGAACCAAGATAAGAAGTCTGGTAAAAAAGGGAGAGACCCCTCCAGTAGAGATAATGCGGGTGGAAGTGGCGAATTTCGTCGCCAATTCACCTTCTCCATTCGTTCAGGAGGTATAGCAAAAAATGAGCGAGACAAATGAAACACAGGACAAGTTCAACAACTTCACGCTGTGGTTTACGGGATTGCCGTCCTCGGGTAAGTCGACCGTCGCCAAGGCGGTAGAAAACGAGCTGCGCCGGAGGGAGCTCCGCGTGGAAAACCTCGACGCCGACGGTCTACGAAAAAACCTACACCCTGATCTCGGTTTCTCCAAAGAGGAGCGAGGGATCAACAATCGGAGAATCGGATATATTTCCAAACTGCTGACGAAGAACGACGTCGCCGTCATCGTAGCCGCCGTCTCGCCGTTCAGGGAGTACCGCCAGGTCGCCAGGGAGTTAGTGGAAGAAGAGGGGCAATTTTATATGATCTACGTCGAATGTTCGGTTGAAACTTGTAAGGAAAGGGACCCCAAGGGGCTCTACGAAAAGGCGGAAAAGGGGATAATTCCCAAGTTCACCGGCGTTTCCCACCCATTTGAAGAACCAACGAAGGACGAATACGACTTGAAGGTAAACACCGAAAACCTTGACCCCGACTCGGCCAGGGAAAAGGTAATCCAGTTCCTCGCCAACGAGGGCGTATTTTCGACAGTTGACAAGTACACGGGACTCAACGAGCACGAGGAAGAGGAAATCAAGGACAGGTTAAAGAGGCTGGGATACCTTTAAGACAGTTGCGGTCCTGACCTAATGGCAGAGGGGCCGGTTTAGAGCAAAGTTACCTTCACTTCCGGGCCTAGCAGAGATGTCCTAATCTCCGGCTCCTCCAGAACACTATAGGCAACGTCTTTTATCTCTTCTTTACTCACGGCGTCTATCTTGTCTAGCACGTCTCTTACGGACAGCAATTCCGTACCGTATATTGAGCTGACGCCTAACCTCCCGGTTAATGCCTCGTTGTTTTCCAGGCCGAGGACGAGGTTACCTTTCGTCTTCTGCTTGACCAACTCTAGCTCCTCTTCCGTCACGTATTCGCTGCTCAGGTCCTTAAATTCTTCGACGACCAGCTCCCTGTACCTCTCGAGATTATCGGGATCTATCGCCCCGTAGACATAGAACAGACCCGTGTCCGAGTAGTACCCGGTGTTACTTACCACTTGATAGGCGAGTCCCCGCTCCTTGCGGACCTTCCTAAACAACCTGGAGCTCATCCCGTGGCCGAGCAAGACGTTAAGCATCTCCAGCGGGTACCTTTTTTCGTCGCTCCTAGGAATCCCCTCAACGCCGATAACGACGTGTAATTGGTGGATATCTCGTCGTTCGTGATTGAGTTTCTCTCCGGGCCCGCTTCCCAGCTCGGCTTCTTGGCCGTCGTCCTGAGTGCCCATATCCGTATTTTCCAGAATACCTTTAAAGTTTTCTTTTACCCAGTGGACAAGCATGTCGAAGTCGAACTTTCCAGCGGCAGTAACGGTGATCTTTTCCGGTTCCTTCAGCCGAGAAAACCTCTTTTTCACGTCCGGGCGGTCGATAGATTTAACGGTTTCCTCAGTTCCCAGCACGGGCCTCGCCAGGCCGCTTTCTTGCCCCCAGATTGCCTGCTTGAACAGATGAATCGCCTGTCGTTGATGGTCGTCGTGAGACGAGCGAATCTCCTCCATGACCACGTCCTTCTCCAGGGCCATATCTCTTTCGTCAAACAGAGGGTTGGCGACGAGATCGGCGAGTATCTCTATCCCTCGATCAAGAGAATTGGGTAAAAGTTGGAGGGAAAGAAGCAGGAACTCGGTAGCGGTACTACCGTTGATCAGGCCACCAATCCTGTCCACGTCGCTCGAAATTTCGTAAGCTGTCCTGTTCTCCGTGCCACGAAACAGGAGATGTTCTATCAGGTGGGTAACTCCGGATAATTCATCCGTTTCATCCCGGCTGCCGGAATTAAACCAGACGCCCAAAGAAACGGATTTTGAGGTCGGTACCTCTTCACCAATTACGGTTACTCCGTTCGACAGTTTCCGTCGAAAACAGCCGGGATATAGTTCCATGTTAGTCAGATGATACTAGCCTAAACTGATAACGGTCCTTGTTGTCTATATTGATCAACTCTACCTTGACTCTGTCTCCTGGCTTGACGACGTCCTCGACCTTACGGACGTAATCCCGTGAAAGCTCGGAGATATGAACAAGACCGGTTTCTCCGTCCTTTGTTTCGATAAAAGCGCCGAAGTCCGCTGTTCTCGTGATTTCGGCGTCAACGACGTCACCAACCTCCAGTCGCTTTTCCTCTCCAGATCCGTCCGGCATTCGCCTCAGGTCAAGCCTACCCTGTTCGTCCTGTCCGATTACTTCTACCTGAAGTTTGTCGCCCATACTCACGATATCAGTAACGTTATCAACGTAACCGTCCGCGAGTTTTGACACGTGGACAAGGCCTTCCGACTTATTCGGCAGTCGGACGAAGGCGCCGAAGTTTTCGATCCTGACTACTTCTCCCTCGAACTTTTCCCCAACCTCTATCTCCCTGGTCATGTCCTGGATCATTTTCTTCGCCTTTTCAACGCCCTCTCTGTCCACACCGGAGAGCTTGACCGTCCCGTCATCGTCTATATCTATTTCGGTCTCGGTCTCTTCCGTCAAATCCCTAATTGTCCTTCCACCAGGACCGATTACCGTACCTATCTCGTCCTCGTCTATCTTAAATACTTCCATCGCGGGTGCGTGAGGAGAAACTTCCGTCCTCGGCTCCGCTATGACTGAATCCATGATGTCCAGGACCTTCATGCGGGCGTCGTGGGCGCGGCCCATCGCTTCCCTCATGATCTCTTCCGAGATTCCGTCCACTTTGACGTCCAGCTGAAACGCCGTGATGCCGTCACGTGTACCCGCTACCTTAAAGTCCATGTCCCCGAAGTGGTCTTCCAGGCCCATGATATCCGTAAGTATCTTATAGTCTCCGTCCTCTTCCATGAGACCAACGCCTATTCCCGCTACGGGTTTCTTGATCGGGGCCCCAGAATCCATGAGAGCCAGCGAACCGCTACAGACGGTCGCCATCGAGGAAGACCCATTCGACTCCAGTATCTCCGATACCACCCTGATGATGTAGGGGAACTCCTCCTCGTCAGGCAAGACGGGCGTAAGAGCCATCTCAGCCAGGTGGCCATGGCCCTTCTCTCTTCGTCCCGGCGATCCCATGTAGCCTGCCTCTCCGACAGAATAAGGTGGGAAGTTGTAATGCAGCATAAACCTCTTGCTGCCCTCGACGACCATGCCATCTATGCGCTGTTCATCCTTCTTGGTCGTCCCCAGAGTTGCCGTTCCCAGACTCTGCGTCTCCCCCCGCGTAAACAGGCTGGACCCGTGGGCTCTGGTCAACAGGCCAACTTCGACTTCAATCGGCCTTATCTCGTCAGGGTCACGTCCGTCTATTCTTACCCCTTCCTTGACCGTTCTCTTCCTGACGAATTCCTTGTATAGATCGTCCACCCAGTCCTCTATAGCAGACTCCGCTTCTGCGGTTGCCTCGTCGGGATCGAGATATTTTTCCTTCATCGATTCCTTTATCTCGTCGACCATCTCGTTCCTCTCCAGTTTGTCCTTCACGTTTGCAACCTGAGGAATCTCCCGTTTGATTTCTTCGGTAACCTTCCGCTTCAGTTCGCTTTCCTCTTCTTTCTCTTGCTCGTAGGTGGTTTCCTTTTCCACGAACTCGTTCTGAAAATCTATTAATGCCTTTATCTTCTCGTGAGCAAAGTTTACCGCTTCTATCACTAAGTCCTCAGGGACCTCACTCATTCCTCCCTCGACCATCGTAACGGCGTCACCTGTCCCGGCAACCGTGATGGTCATGTCGCCTTCTTCCTGCTGTTCGGCGTCCGGGTTCAGGACAAATTCGCCGTCGACCCTGCCGACCTGCACGCCGGCGATAGGACCCAAAAAGGGAATATCCGATATGCTCAACGCGGCGGATGCTCCCAGCATGCCGGCAATACCCGGTGACGAATCTTCGGTCGCTGAGAGGACCGTGACAACTATATGAAGTTCATCCATGAATCCATCCGGGAAAAGCGGGCGGATCGGCCTATCGATCATTCTTGCATTCAATACGGCCTTGTCGGAAGGCCTGCCCTCCCTCTTGATAAATCCACCAGGGATCTTTCCACCTGCATAAAATTTCTCCTCGTAGTCAACTCTAAGCGGGAAATAGGGCTTGTCGCTCTCTCCACCCGAGGTGGCGGTCACAAGTACCTTCGTATCTCCGAGACTACAAACTACTGCTCCATCGGCCTGCTTGGCCATCTTTCCTGTCTCCAATCTAAAGACGTTTCCATCTACTGTCCTTTCCAACTG
>JAGYME010000078.1 GCA_018400715.1 Candidatus Bipolaricaulota bacterium | reverse complement strand
ACAAGCGGTGAGGCGCCTCTAGACGTATCGTTTGATGCTTCCGGATCCTCGGATGCTGACGGGAGTATAATTAGTTATGATTGGAATTTTGGTGATGGTTCTACAGGTTCAAGACAAACGATCAACCATACCTACGATACCTCAGGAAGTTATTAAGCTAAGTTAACGGTTAGCCATATTTTTATTTCGAAAGTCTTCGTTTGTGCTATTATTGTATTCCTACAATACTGATAGTATCACCACCCGAAATTACCCCTCAATATATCCAGTTGAGGGGTTTATTTAGTGATAGCCTGGAAGGAGCGATCAGTAGGCAAGGTGGCGTGCTCTGAGAAGCCTATAAATCGGTTCTTATTGACCCGGCAGGGTTGGAGAATAGGGGCTATTTCGGTTGTTTTCCCATATACCCTATAATTCAAGTAGTTTCAAGGAGGCTGAACTATAAAAAAGCCACGGCAGTTTTTGGTGTTGTGGCATTTCAGTTTCTAGCTAAGCAACTACCGGACTGACACGATTGTTGCTTGTGTAAGTCTTGATCAGAGACAAGTTCAGCCCGAGTACTCCGAGTGTATTGTTAGATCTATAGGAGGTACGTCGAGATCGAATTCCTCCTGGTAGAGCTTGTGCAGATCCTTCTTTAAGGACTCAATTGCCTCCCAGGCTTCCTCTTCGGTCTTAACATCCGTGACCGTTAGGAGAGTATAGTTGAGCTCATCGCTCTTTTTGATGCCGTGTTTCTCAATTATTTCCTCTTCCTTTTTCACCAGTTTTTTATGAGCTTTCTCCTCTCTGCCAAATGGCCAAAGGTTGGACGTATATTTATCGATCGCCGCATCGATTACCGGGCCATCTCGCCTTAAATGACCGGACTCCACTCTAAATTTGACCTCCATCCTTTCACCTCCGGAAAAAATGGTTGGGACAAGTACTTGACCTGCTTGAATTATAGGGGAAAAGCGCAAAAATCCTAATACCAACTTCTAAACTCCGAGCCGCCCGACCTTATCTGGCCCCAACCCCTTCTTCTAGAGCCGCGACCTAACCTATTCGGCGGGGGTGAGGATAGGGCCTATTTCGGTTATTTCTCCATATATTCTATAATGCAAGTGTTCCAAGGGGGTGGTAATATGAGAAAAGTCCAACTAGCCTTCCTAGCTCTTCTCATTTTTTCAGTAACTCTTTTCTTAGCCGGGTGTGGTTACACTCCCCGGGCTGTACCGTATAAGAACTATTACCTTTCGAGTTGATCGAAACAATACTGATTTTTTACATAAGTGATAGTTGTTAAAAAATCAATGCGGACGTAAACTACGCCACCAATCCTCACGCCTTCCGCCACGCCCGGGCGACGTGGATGCTGGATCAGGGGTTTTCACTTAAGGTGGTCAGTAACTTTCCTGGGCGCCTTTCTATCTCGATTACAGGGGACCTATACGTTCACAACTCGGTTGAGTGCGTTATCTTTTTGAGCTGGACAATGGGTTGGGGTAAGCCGGGAATGAACCACCGAAGAGGAAAAGAAACCTCTCGGACTGCTTTTCCCGCCCCAGAAGTGAACTCTGGACAGTTAATAACTTTTAATTTCAGGGGTCAATCTGTTATTATGAATTAATTGTGCAGTTACTTTATCAAGGTATCTCAATCCGGAAGGGGCTTCCGAGCTTTTTCCGAAATGATGGAGCTGGAGGATCATGGAAAAAAGGAGGTTGGCTAGCGTTGAAAAGAATATCTTCCTTTAGATGTGGAGCCATTGCTTTTCTGGTTCTTTTGCTGGTATTCGTTTTTGGTTTCGTCGGGTACGGTTCGCTGTCCGGAGATTGGGAAAACAACCTGTATCTCTCGCCCGACGTTAACCCAGTTATCTCGTCTTTCAAATCCACCCTCGAAGTAAACTATTCGTCCGGAGGGATCAACTACAGCAGCCTATCCAAGTTCAATTTGGATAGCTATAAACTGCAGAAATTCGGGACGGATTTCTCCGTCGGGCTACTCTCCGCGGACTCCACCCTATCCTTTGACCCTTCAAATACACGCATGAATTACTGGCTGGCCAAGGCCGGAATGACCTTTGGAGGAGTGGAGATAGACAACACTTTTGTCCTCGAGTACCTAAAGAAGTCCTCCGAGTACGGGGCGGGCTACCAATTGAGCCTCTCCGGGGAGACAAAGAAAGGAATAAATATCTACCTGGATAACTACTTCGGAATGGAGAAAAACCAAGCAGAGGCGTTAGGGTTAGTAAACGGTAGTGGCTATACCATAGTTACGGATGGCGGAACTTACGGTCCCTCCGAGCTTCAGTACGTGGGCACCACCGTGGAAGTTACCGGCCTAAGTTTTGACTGCTGCCAGTTCCATAATACCACCAAGATCACCGAGTCCAACGGCTTCGAGTACTCGCTGTTTGAGTTCGATATCGAATCCACCAACTTACCCCTTGAGCTGGAGGCGGACCTGAGGTTCACTCCACAAACCAAATCACTCAAGTTAAAGCCCCGGTTGGATCTGGACTGGGCCTGCTTCGACGTCTACACGAACCTGAGCACCTCGGACGACGAAAACTTATTGGTAGGCGGCCAAAACAGTACTATCGAAGCCCTGGCCATTGAGGGCTTTGGGATGACCGACGTCCAGTTGGGCACCGTAACTTTCTCCAGCCTGACGGCCATGGACGGCAACCTGTTTAGACTCACCACCGAAAGCAACCTGGGCCTGCGCGCGGACGACTACGTGTTAAATCCGGACCCGGCATACTCCGGGCTCTACACTGAAACGAACTACGACGAAGTGGTCTCCATCGAGAAGAGTGGTGGTGACTTGCCACTCACCCTGGGCATCGATACTTACTTCAACATGGACTCGGAGACTAACCCATTTGACTTTGGACTGTTTACGGGCAGCGCCGAATACAAGTTCAGCGACCAGTTTAGCCTGGGCGCAGCAATCGCCGTGGAACCGGACCAGTTTAAGACGATGAGGCTCAGCTTCGACTACAGCTTCTAGTAGCGGTCTACCGAGATGGTTTGAAGGTGATCCGGCGATAAGCGTACCAATTGCTTATACGAGAGTCCTTATCGAGGCAACTCCACCAAGGATGACCTTTCCACTAAGGGAGTGGTTTATCTTAAACTTTACCTGCTCTTCTATTGATCCCCGTTCACTAAGTAATGAATTAGTTGAAATTGGTGTTTAAACTGGTCTAATATTTTATGATAGGGCCAGACCGCCCGAAATGAAAGAAAATACGGCCCATTTGGGCAAACCAAGTTCGATTCCAACGTTGGTTCAGGAGGCAACTTTTCATGTACTAAAGGAGGTATGTAAATTGAATACCAAGAAGTTCATTTCTGTTTATCTTTTGCTAGTTCTTTTGACGGGAGCACTCGCTTTTGCACCTGCGTTGACTGCTAACGCGGCCACCAGCGAGGCTCCCAAACACGTTACAGTTGGAGAAAAGAGCGTCATGATGCTCCAATTTTATGTGCAAAATAATTGGTCAGATCATGCGCATATCAAATCCCTAGACGTCTCAATGACCAGTGATTCGGATCAAAATTATAATGATGTAGATAAGATAATTATGCACGATTGGGAAGGAGTAATTATAAGAAAATCCTGGGACAAGTCAGGCGAAAGTCTAACCGATTTCAAAGAACTGATCGAGGCCGGTCAGTCAAGGGGTTACAGACTATACGTGGACGTCGCCGCGGACGCAACAATAGGGGATTCAATTGACGTCAAGGTTTATAATCTCGTACCTAACCCAGGCAATGCTTATGTCAGTATTAGGAGCGGTTCTTCAGCCTCTTCGGATACAACTGTAATAGTTTCCAAAGAAGGTGTCGACTACATGGAAAAGCACGAAATAGAGGACCCGCATGCAGCGATAGCGGGGAGATCAATAGAGGACGAAAGCGGATCTACCCAGCTTACCGCTCAATTGATTGCCAACTTCAACGTCAAGCCCCGGGAAGCGGATGAGCTGTTCGACGAATTTGGCTACTCGAAAGTGCGTGAAGCCTTTGAAAGCGCTGACGGAGAATACGATGCCTTCTTAAGCAGTTTAGGTGTATCGAGCATCTGAACACATTAAAAAAACATAACAACCCGCGGTATTGGCTTAGTGGTGTGAAGGGCGAATTTGTCCCTCAAGTTTTAGCTTTTAAGCTGTGTAAGTCGTTAACAGATGGGTAACGGAGACGATTCTGACCAAACCGGGAGAGTTGAAAGATGTCGAATGGAAGATGATAAAATCCCCCCCGAAAGTGGGTTATAACCAGATCCTGGAGGACACCAATTTCCCCTGGCCGGTAGCCGAGATGACCCTCCATCACCATGAGAGACTTGACGGTTCCGGCTACCCGGACGGACTGGAAGGGGGCGAGTTGACCGCAGAGGTAAGAATACTGGGTGCAGTGGACGTAGTGGAAGCAATGAGCACCAGAAGACCCTACAGGGAGGCAAGGTCCAAAGAGAGGACCCTGAGCGTAATAAAAGATGGAAGAGGGGACAAGTTCGACCCGGAAGTGGTGGATATACTGGTTGAGATGATAGACGAAGGAGAAATTGAGTTTGGCGATAAGTAACAAGATAACCCTGCAATGAGCTTTTCAAACTACGAAACAACCGAACTTATCGAGTACCTGCCCGAAGCCCTATTTTTGGAGGATGGGGACGGAAAGATCCTGGACGTAAACTCTCAGGCCTGTGAGTTACTCGGATACAGTAAAGGGGAGCTTATCAACCAGGACGTGGACAAGATAGTCCCCGAAGGCGCTCCGGTTTACCTACCAGGCGAGATAGATGAAGCCACACGAGCGGGAAAACCGATAGAGACGGTAAATTTAAGCAAGGACGGGACGGAGGTGCCGGTTGAGCTGCGGGGCAGGATCTTAGAGGTTGAAGGTAATGAAAGGGTACTTGTCAGTATCAGGGATATCAGCGAGCGGAAGGAGGCGAATGAAAGTTTAAATTCAATCGAATGGATGCTTTCAAAAAAGTCTTCTTCTAAAGAAATGGAGTATACACCTGAGTATGGTGATGTAAGCGAGCTAAATAAAGATGGACTCATTTTAACTTCGGTTGGAAAGGATCATCTTAAAGATATTGTATCGGAATACCTCGATCTACTTGAGACGTCTGCCGCGGTTTATGAAAAAAATGGCGATTACGCTCTTGGTATGTTTTCCTCCGGTTGGTGCCGATTGATGGACTCGGCATCACGCAGACTATGTGATACTGAAGACAACCAGGAAGCCCTGGATAGCGGACGATGGCTTTGTCATGAATCGTGTTGGAAGTGTTCTTATCGTTCGATGAAAGAAGGACAGGCAGTGGAGAATACATGTGTCGGCGGTATTAAACTGTATGCAGTTCCTGTTCATGTTAATGGTGAGACTGTAGGATCTATAAACTTTGGTTATGGAAATCCTCCGACAGATGAAGCTGAACTCAAGAGGCTCTCCGAAAAATTTAGTATTCCGATAGATAAATTGAGAAAGACTGCGAAGGAATACAATTCTCGTCCGCAATTCATCATTGATTATGCAAAAGAATGTATTAAGATAGCTGCAAAAAATTTAGGCTATTTTATTGAGCGCAAGCAGGCGGAGCGAGCCCTTGAGGGAGAGCGTAACAAGCTACGCAATCTCCACGACTCGGTGGATAAATTACAACAGCAGGAGAGCGAAGAAGACGTACTCAATACCGCCATAGATGTAGCCGAAACCATGCTCGACTTCGAGATCTGTGCCATCGATATACTAGAAGGGGACTACCTCGTCCCGAGATACAACTCGGCGTTGGATCCCGAGGAGACTACCACCTCTAAAATTGGCGAAGGGATCGCCGGCAAAACCGTCCAACGGGGCGAAACAATCTGGGGCGAGGATGTACGACAACACCCGGACGCAAAGCCAACTAAAAGCGAGTGGAGAGCCTTTATCAGCGTTCCGATAGGGGAACTGGGAGTCATTCAAGTAATCTCCGAGGAGGTAGGAAGCTTTACCGAACAAGAAGTCGAGCTTGCCGAGATCCTTGCCGGCCACCTTCGGGAGGAGATAATGCGAGTTCGACTGGAAAAAGAACTGCGTCAGCAGGCCATACGGGACCCCTTAACCGACCTCTACAATCGCCGCTACTTCAACGAGACCCTAAAGAAAGAAGTAGACAAGTCCCAGCGATACGACAGACCCATTGCATTTCTGATGATCGACGTAAACAGGTTCAAAGAGATGAACGACCGCTACTCCCACCAGACAGGAGACGAGGTCCTACAAGAAGTAGCCGGCTTACTAAAGGGGAACGTAAGAGATGCCGACTCGGTAGTCAGGTACGGCGGGGACGAGTTCCTGGTAATGATGCCGGAGACAAACGGGGGAGCAACTAGTACCGTAGACCGACTCCAAGAGGAACTGGATAGATGGAATAAACGTTAGGACCTACTCGACTTTCCTTTGAGTCTGGCGATGGGAGTATCCCACTGGAGTCCCGACCAGGACAGGGACGTTGAAGAAGCGCTCAACGAAGCGGACAGGAAGATGTACGAAGATAAAAAAGAAAATGGTAAAGAATCTATTGCAAAAGGAGGAGCATAATGGCAAAAGATCTTGATTTGATTATTTCCAAGTTGCAAAAAGTATCTCAAGAAGCCGTTCGAGACTACGTCGAAAATACTGATAAATTAATCGAAATGGTAAACAATGAC
>JAGYME010000077.1 GCA_018400715.1 Candidatus Bipolaricaulota bacterium | reverse complement strand
TCGGTCCGCGGTCGATCAACGGGATCTCGTTACGCCACAGCCCGTCCGAGCCTTCAACCGGTCCTCCGAAACTATCCCCGAGGTAGAAGCCGTCAAATACATCCACGACCTTTTCCGGGTCAAGCGACTCGCCGAACTCCCCCCTCATCTCCTCCAGGCTCTTTCCCTCCGGGAAGTCACGGATATAACCTTCCGGGTCGTCGGACAGCCCCGCGAGGACAAGACCCTCGCTCACCCTGTAGTCGTCTCCGAGCTTACCCTTGCTCCTCAGCGTCCTCACGGACTCCAGCGAGACGTCGTAGTCAACCCCGACTTCCTCCATGAATTTCTCCGCAGTCCTGAGTGTTGCGACGTCGAAGCTTTCGCTCACGTCTATCAACACGCCGTCCACGTCAAAGACTATCCAGTCCCAATCGCTCGCCTTCTCAATCAATTTCATCTTCCAGGTACCTCCTCATAACCTCGATAAACTCGTCGTTTTCCTCCTTTCTCCCGACCGTCACCCTGATCTTATCCTCCAGGGGCGGACCAAAAGCCCGGACTCCTATCCCGTTGTCCTCAAGGTATTCGGCCGCATCCAGGTCCATCAGCAGGAAGTTCGCCCGGCTCGGGAAGGCATATTCCTCAAACTCGCCTCTGATCCTCTCCCTCTCTTCAACTATCCGCCCTATCCTCTCCTCCACAATCCCGTAGTTATCCAGCAATACCTCCGCGGCGGTCCGCGAAAGTGAGTTTAAGTTGTAGGGCAGCTTCACCTTGAGCAGTTCCTCGATCGTATCCTCGGCCCCGACGGCGTACCCGACCCTCGCTCCCGCCAGGCCGAACGCCTTGGAGAAGGTCCTGAGGACGATCAGGTTGTCGTACTCGTCGATCAAATCGACGTTCGTCTCCCCCGCAAACTCCCAGTAGGCCTCGTCCAGCACCACGGGAGTCCCCGTCTCCAGTATCCTTATCAGCTCATCCCGGGGGACGACGTTTCCCGTCGGGTTGTTCGGAGAGCAGAGGAATACCGCCGCGACGCCGTCCAGGTCTTCGGTTATTTTACCAGTTTGTAACTCAAAGGACCCATCCAGGGGCACCTCGGTTACGTCGTAGCCGGCGATTTCCCCGTATATCCCGTAGACGGAAAAGGTCGGCGGGGCAATTACTATCCTGTCACCCCGAAAAAGCTGTGTTATGTAGGTAATAAGTTCGTCGGAACCGTTCCCTAACACCAACTTATCAGAGGACAGTCCCAGGTGCGCTCCTAGCTTACTTCGTAGCGGCTCCCCCAGCTGGTCGGGATACCTGTTGAGCTCCAGTTTGGACAGCCGCCCGATTACTTCGTCCTTGAGTTCTTCCGGCAGGGCGAACGGGGACTCGTTCTTGTCCATCCTGATCTGTCCTTCTTCCCTTCCCGCGCGGTAACCGGCCATCTCTTTAATTGTATTTCTTACCTTCACCGGTGCCTCCTCCCCAGTTCGTCGACGACCTCGTCCAGCCCTACTCCCTCTTCCTCCATCAACACCATCAGGTGGTAGATCAAATCGGCCGACTCGGCGACGAAGTTCTCCCTGTCCCCCGAGACTATTACCTCAATCGCCTCCTCGCCGACTTTCCTCTCGATCTCCGCCCGTCCCTTTTCGTAGAGGTCCGAGGTGTACGAGCCGTCCCGAGGGTTCTCGTGCCGGTCTTTTATTACCGCCTCCAGTTCCTTGAGGAAGTTGAGCGAGTAGTCGATTCCTCCTTCTTCGACGCGCGGCTCGCCTAATTCCCGGTAAAAACAGCTCCTCTCCCCGGTGTGGCAGGCCGGCCCCGTCTGATCTACGGCCATCAACAGCGCGTCCTCGTCGCAGTCTATTTCCACCCGGAGGACCCGCTGGACGTTGCCGCTGACTTCGCCCTTTTTCCTTATCCGCCCCTTGCTCCTCGAGTAGTAGTGGGCGTAGCGGGTCTCCAGGCTAAGCCTCAACGCCTCCTCGTCCATGTAAGCCAGGGTAAGCACCTCTCCGTCGGCCTCCTGGACGACCACGGGGGCCAGTCCCCGCTCGTCCCAGTCCACCTGCCCTAACAGCTCATTTCTCTCGTCTGACATTGATCCCCCTGTCGTATAGATATTCCTTGACCTCTCCGACCTCGTATTCCCTGTAGTGAAATATCGACGCGGCCAGAGCGGCGCTCGCCCCCGCCACGTAGGCGTCGTAGAAGTGTTCCGGTCCTCCGGCCCCGCCGGAAGCAATCACCGGTATACCTACGGCCTCCGCCATCGCCTCCGTTAGCTCGATGTCGAATCCGTCCTTCGTCCCGTCCGCCTTCATCGACGTCAGCAGTATCTCGCCGGCGCCGAGTTCCTCGACCCGCCGGCCCCACTCCCGGGCGGAAAGGTCCCTCGCTTTTCGGCCCCCGTGGGTGTAGACCTGCCAGCGTTTGCCTTCCCGTTTGCCGTCGATGGCCACGACCAGGTTGGAGCTGCCTATGACCTCCGCGCCCTCGCGGACGAGGTCGGGATTTTCCACTGCCGCGGTGTTGACAAATACCTTGTCCGCCCCGTTTCTAACCAAATCCCGCATCTCCCCGACCGAACTGACCCCACCGCCGACGGTAAACGGGATAAAGAGCTCCCGCGATATCCGCTTAACCAAATCAATTAAAGTCCTCCGCTTCTCGTAGGAGGCGGTAATGTCGAGGAAGACGAGCTCGTCGATACCCTCCTCCTCGTACCTCCGGGCTAACTCGACCGGGTCTCCGGCGTCGCGGATGTTCACGAAGTTGACCCCCTTTACCACGCGGCCGTCCTTGATGTCCAGCGCCGCAATCACTCTCTTCGCCAGCATTATCGTCCTCCCGTTAACTCGTCCAAATGCGCCAGGTCAAACCTCTCCTCGTATATTGCCTTTCCGACGACCGCCCCGTCGTAGCCCAGGCTTTCCAGCTTCCTCACGTCCACGACCGAACTGACGCCGCCGGCGTAGAGGACCTCCTCGTCGTCCCAGAACTTCTCGATTCCTTCCGGCCCGGACATGGTCCCGTCCCGGGATATCGCCGTGACGATGAACCTGTCTACCTCCCCCTTAAGTCGCGAATATGCCTTCTCGTAACCCAGTCCCTTCTCCGATACCCAACCGTCCGCAGCGATTTCTCCATCTCGTATGTCCAGGCTGACCGTCAGGCCGTCGGCAATTCCCGTCGCCTCGGCGACGAACTTTTCGTCCAGAGCCTTCGTCCCGATTATCGGGTACTCCACGCCGGCTGATAGGACCTGTTTTAGGGCCGCTATCGACCTTATACCTCCGCCCAGCTGGACCTCCAGGCCCGTCTCCTCGATTATTTTCTCCACGACTCCCAGGTTGACGGAACTTCCGGAAAACGCCCCGTCCAGGTCGACGACGTGGACCCGATCAACGTATTCTGAAAACTTCTTCGCGAACTCCAGCGGATCCCCGTAAACCACCTTGGAGTCCCTCTCTCCCTTCCTTAGCCTTACCACCTGGCCTTCCACCAAATCAATGGCCGGGTAAACTCTCATGCTATCACCTACAGTTCCTTGAACCTTTCCAGAAGCTTCAGGCCGTTCCCGGTCGACTTCTCGGGGTGAAATTGAACGCCGTAGACGTCCCCCCGCCGCACGGCAGCGGGAAACCTGAACTCTTCGCCGTCCAGTTCACAGCAAGTCTCCCCGACGACCATCTCCTTACCCGCGGGCTGGATGTAGTAGGAGTGAACGAAGTAGAAGTAAGGACGAGGTTTCTCGGAAGAAAATAGCTGGAATCGTCCGTCAAAATCGACCTCGTTCCAGCCGATGTGGGGGGATATATTCTCCGGGAGCTTCTCCACCCGGCCCGGCAAGATTCCCAGACCCCGCCCGGCGCTCTCGCTGCTTCCTTCAAACAACAGCTGCAGCCCCAGGCAGATGCCGAGGAAGGGCTTTCCCTCCTCCACGCTGGATGAGATCACTTCCCGCAGCGGCTCCAGCTTTTCCGCGGCCGCCCCGAAGTTTCCCACTCCGGGGAGGACGATCCTATCCGCTCTGTCTATCTCATCCGGATCGCGGGTCACAACCCCGCCCAGCGCCTTCTGCACGTTGGCGAAGTTTCCCACGTCCAGGTCAACTATCGCAATCATCACAGGACTCCCTTCGTGCTGTTTACCTCTTCCGCCGGGGAAATCGCCGTCTTCAGCGCTCTACCCAGGGCCTTTATCCCCGCCTCCAGCAGGTGGTGGGCATTGTTCCCGGCGAGCTTCTTCACGTGCAGTGTCGCCCCCAGCCCGCGGACGAAACCCGTCAACAACTCCCGGTAGAGTGCGGGGCTGAACCCTTCCTCCGCTTCGGGAGCCTCCAGGTCGACCTTAACGTATGTCCGCGAGATGTCGACCGCGACAAGGACGAGGGCGTCGTCCATGGGAATCAGGGCCGAGCCGTAGCGGGTGATCTCTCCGTCTTCCAATTCGGCCTTTATCGTTTCCCCCAGGGCAATTCCCGTGTCTTCCCACAGGTGGTGGGGCAGGTCACCACGCCCCTTTATTCGCGCCTCCAGTCCGGAATAGAAGAGCAGCGTAGTCAGCATGTGGTCGAGTACGGGGTCACCCGTGTCGACCTCCGTTTCTTTCTCCATCTCTATCTTGATTTCGACCTCGTTAGTCTTTCTCTCCATCGGTCCTCACCTCCATCGACTTTCTGTGCTTCTCCAGTCCCTCTATCTCCGCCAGCTTGATACCGATATCCGCGTTCTCCACGAACTCCCTCTCTCCCGTGTAGGCGACGCTCATCGGCTTGAGGAAGTCGCGGACGGTCAGGACGGAGCCAAACTTAGCCGCCCCACCGGTAGGGAGGACGTGGTTTACACCGAGGAAGTAGTCGGCCGCCGGCGTCGGCGTATACTCTCCGAGGTAGACCGCACCCGCGTTTTCCACCTTCTCCAGGGACTCCAGCGGGTTCTCCGTCATTATCTGCAGGTGCTCCGGTGCGATCTCGTTGCTCATCGCCAGACAGCTCTCCAGGTCCTCGCACAGAGTAGGCTCGACGTCGAGATCCCGACAGAAGTCATACAGGTCGGCCGACGTCGTCAGCAGCCACGCCTTAGAGCCTTCGCCGTGCTCGAGCTGGGACTCGAGGTCTATCCTGACGGTCTCCTCGTCGGCGGTCCCGTCAGCAATCACGCAGACGTCCGACGGCCCCGCCAGGCTATCGATCCCCACATGGCCAAAGACCTGCCGCTTCGCCTCGTTAACGTAGGTGTTCCCCGGCCCGAATATCTTATCGACCCGCTCGAACCCCGCCCCGTAGGCGAGGGCACCGATCGCCTGGGCCCCGCCGACCTTGTAGACCTCGTCGATTTTTAGGTAGTCGGCGACGTACAACGTATGCGGGTCTAACCTCCCATCAGTCGGAGGCGAAACGACGACCACCTCCGGGTTTTCCGCGATCCGGGCGAGGACGGCCGTCATAATCAGGCTCGACGGAAGTGGGGTACCGCCGGGCACGTAGAGCCCCACCCGCCGGATCGGTCTGTACGTCAGCCCGTAGAGTGAGCCGTCCTGGACCCTGAGTTCTTCCTCCGGCTTCTGGGGCAGGTGATTCTTCCAGACCCTGTCTATCGCCCGCTTGATTGTCTCCTTGTCCTCTTCCGGTATCTCCCCGGCCGCCTTCCATTCTTCTTCATCGGGGACGAGGTCTCCGCCGTAGCCGTCGAACTTCTCCGAGTATTCCCGGACGGCCTCTTCCCCTCCGTTTCGTACGTCCTCCAGTATCTCTCCCACGTAGCTAGTTAAATTCACGCTTTATCACCTCTCTTACGTCGTAAATCAGCTCGTTGACAGCGTCGAACTTCGTCTTTCCCGCGATCCTGTTCACCAGCAGGAGGGCCGAGCTCTCCGTGATCGTCTCCACCTCGACCAGCCCGTTGTCCTTCAGCGTATTGCCCGTCTTGACGATGTCGACTATGGCGTCGGCTATTTCCGCCCGCGGGGCGAGTTCCGTCGCCCCGTTCACCTCGATTATCTCCACCGGCACGTCGAGGGAGTCGAAGTACCGCCTGCTAATGTTCGGAAATTCAGTCGCTATCCGGTAACCCTCCATCTCGGCTCCCGCTACCTCCTCGCCCTTCAGCGTCGCCAGACTCAACCGGCACCGGCCAAAGGGAAGCGAGGTGGGGATGAAGACGTCGTAGGAGTTCTCGAGCAGCACGTCTTTACCCGTTATCCCCACGTCTACGCCGCTCTCCACGTAGACGGGGACGTCGACCGGCTTGGCGAAGAGGAGCTCCACGTCTCCGTTCTTGTAGATTAGATCGCGGTCCTCGGGCACGCTCAGCCCGGGGACCGTCTTCTTCAACAGGTCTATCGCGTCAGGGAGCATCCGCCCCCGCGGCAGCGCTATCTGCATGGCTTCACCTCCACCGCTTCATCCTCACTTACAAGACCCCTGGCCCGCTTGAAGCTTTCCTCCATGTCGCCCCCCACAAGGGTCCTATCGTCGCCGTTTCCATTTGGCTTTATCTCAGTCAAATACTCCACGTTCAACCCGAAGCCGCAGGCGTCGACGTCCCTGAACCTGTACTCGCCACCGCCACCGAGCGGCGCCCCTACGTCGGGGGAGTAGATCTCGAACGTGACGTCGTCGTAGTAGTTCCTGTGCCTGACCGTCCCGAAGTCGGCGTAGAGTCTGTCGTCGTCGACCGCGGTCAGGATCTCGTCCATCTTGTCGTAGTCGCTGGTCGGCTTCCTGTAGTTGAACAGCCGCCAGATCTCCTCCTTCTTCTTTTCGGCCATAGGGATCTCGTCTATCAGCTCGAAGTTCCTGTGATAGAGCGCTTCGAACACCTTATCTTTATCCTCCAGCCCCTCTGTCGCCCTCTCCCAGACCTTCCTGCTGCCA
>JAGYME010000076.1 GCA_018400715.1 Candidatus Bipolaricaulota bacterium | reverse complement strand
ACAACGCGGACCTCCTCGTATTAGGCAACTCCCGCTACCACAACCAGTAAATCCTCCACAGGAAAAATATGGGAAACATATGGCAAATCTATGGTATATATATCCTGTAGTTTTTCAAGGAGAATCAGGGGTTCAGGGTTACGCGTCGCGCGTCAATACCAGACCGAGGCCGGTGAAAAAACCAACTTTGTGTAGTTAAATAACTGCGAACTGCGAACTGCGAACTGAAACCAACCCTTCTGGTATAACCCACGCCCATCCACTACCATTGCTCAAAACAAAAAAAACAAAACAACAATCTTACTCTCATGAAGATATTGAACAAAGAGATCGACTACGGCTGGGTCGTCGTCTTCTCCGCCTTTATCGCTATGCTGACGACCAGCATCCCCCTCTATTCCTTCGGCGTCTTCATCGAACCCCTGGCGGATACCTTCGGCTGGCTGCGGGGAAACATCTCACTGGCCCTGGCCATATTCAACCTGGTGGTCGGCTTCGTCGCCATCTTCTTAGGGCGGATGACCGACCGGTACGGGGTAAAGCGGGTAATGGTCCTGGGTATGGTCTTCTACGTGGTCAGCCTGTTTTTTACCAGCCGGATTAACTCTCTGATCACCTTTTATCTCTGCTTTGCTGGCCTGGGAGTTGGGGCAAGCTCCTTCTACGTCCCCATTATCTCGACCGTGACGAAGTGGTTCACCAAAAGGAGGGGTCTGGCCCTCGGTGTCTCCGTGACTGCCTACGGGGTCGGCATGGCCTTCTTCTCTCCTCTGCTGGAGCTGGCGATCTCCAACTTCGGCTGGCGTATGACGTTCGTCTACAGCGGGATCCTCTCCGTCGTCCTGTTGACCCTGGCCACGTATCTGATGAAGAGTCCGCCGGAGAGGGCTGAAGTCGGTCGGGCGGAAGATAAATCCACGGAAGGTGAGGAAGAAAAGGCCGTGGACTTCACCGTTGGCGAGGCCCTCAAGTGTCCTTCGTACTGGATAATCTACTTCATGCTCCTCTTTGGAGGGATATCCGCCTTCTTCATCACCGCCCACATCGTTCCCTACGCCATCGATGCCGGGGTCTCCGGCTTCTACGCCGCGACCCTGTTAACGGTGATCGGCCTGATAAACATATTTGGCAGGATAGTTGGCGGCTACGTCGTCGACAAGTTGGGGAGCGCCCGCACCCTGGCGGTTATCTTCTGCTTGCAGGCGGTAAGCATCTTTCTCATCCCTCAGTTTACCGGCCTCACCTCCCTCTATATAGTCGCCCTGCTCTTCGGTCTGGCCTACGGGTCCTGGGCGTTTATCCCCGGGGCGATATCCAGCGAGTACTTCGGCACGACCAACTCCGGCGCCATAATCGGAACCCTGGAGACGGTCACCGGGCTGGGTGGAGCGATAGGCCCGTACTTCGCCGGATTCGTCTTTGACGCTACGGGTACCTACGACCTGGCCTTCAGCGTGGCCGGCTTCATCACCGTCGCATCTGCGGCCCTGGCGGTATTCCTGATTTTCTTCTTCAGCAAGAACCGGGTCAACCTCCCCGAGTGGGACGAAGAACCTCGCTGAGTTTAAGCCCACCATATTCTCTTCTCGTCGTTGATACGCCCCTGAAGTATGATTACAAATTAAAAACAAGTTCTTTTATACTTGAAAAAAATACCGATATATTATAAATTATTTTGTAATATAATTTTTTTTGCCCTAATAGGCGACTGTTCTTTATACATAAAGGTGATTTTATGGTTGACCAGATTTCCAGAGAGACCCTCCAAGAGAAAGTGTACAATTCAATCAAAGAATCAATCGTTACCAACGACCTCTTACCAGAAGAAGTACTCTCCATAGATTCCCTCTCCAAAGAACTAGGTGTAAGCCCGACCCCCGTCCGTGAAGCCCTCACCAGGTTGAGCACCCAGGGCCTCGTCGAGAACTCCAGAAACAAGAAGGCAAAAGTTGCCTCGATAGAAAGAGACGACGTCCGGCAAACCTACGAGGTCAGAAAATTACTCGAGCCCTACGCCTGCCGGCTAGCTGTGGAAAACCTCGAGGAAGGTTCCGACATCGAAAGGGAGTTGATAGATCTCAAGGGGAAGATCGAAGTCCTCCAGCGGGAACTGGAGGAGAGCGAGTTTACGGAAAACGGTTACAGCGATTACTTTCAGGTCGACTTCCGCCTGGGCGAATACATAGAGGGGATAATCGGGGCCACCCTGCTGGGGAGCATCCTTAAACTCATCGGGGAGCACTCGGAGAGGTTACGCTACTTCGCCGAGGCAACAGGTGACGAGGGGGTCCAGGAGATCCTTCAGGACAACAACGAGGAGCACTTGGGTATAATAAACGCCCTGCTGGACCGCGATCCTGATGCAGCGGAATCCCGCGTCGCCGAACACCTGGACCACGCCGAGGAGAGGACCATAGCTGCGATCGAGGCGGTGTAACCTTACCATAGACCGAAGGGATTTTTTGTAAGTTCTCCTTGCGAAGTTCCCAGTAATTCTAGTCCACCTTAACATTATTCGTTGACGAAAGACAATATATATGATATAGTAAAAGTAGAATACTGGGTATAAACAAACAAGGAGGCGCGTACAACATGGTAGAAAGAATTGAGAGGGAGACGTTACACGACAAGGTTTATCAATCGATCAAAAACTCCATCGTTAGAAACGAATTCATGCCCGGAGACGAACTCACAATAGACTCCCTGGCCAGCGACCTGGGAGTCAGCCCTACACCTGTCAGGGAGGCGTTAGCGAAGCTTTCCGCCCAGGGTCTCGTGGTCAGCACGCAGAACAAGAAGGCGAGGGTGGCGGGCATAACCAAAGACGACGTGGTTGAAATCTACGAGGTAAGAAAGCTGTTGGAGCCCTACGCCACCAGGATCGCTGCCGAGGAGATCGGCGGAGACCCGGGCCTGGCCAGAAGACTGGAGGAGCTCCGTGACAGGGCCCGCCGGATAGGGGAGTCCCTCGCGGAAGGCGAGATGGACGAGCACCTGTTCGAGCGCTACATGGACGTCGACCTCGGCCTGGAGGACCTCGTCGAGGAGGCACTGGGCGACATGCTGCTAAGCAAGGTCCTTGGCGTCATCGGCGACCACTCGCTCAGGGTGAGGACGTTTACCGAGGTCAGCGACGGCGACAAGACGGCGGAGAAGAACAACGAGGAGCACATCGAGATCATCTCCAGGATGCTGTCGGGCGAGTCGGAAGAGATAGAGGGGGCCGTCAAGGCCCACCTGGACAACGCCGAAGAGCGCACGGTCGAAGCCCTGGCAGAATGAGCGGCTAACCGCGCAGGAAAATGTCTCTCTTCAATGGAATCAGAGGATAGTATGGCACGAGAGGCGGACGAAGGGGTCGACCTTCACTTCGAACTCTCCGAGTACGAAAGTAGGTTAAAGAGGACGCGGGAGTCGGCCTCGGAGCGAAATCTTGACGCCCTTCTCGTAACCTCACCGACGAACATCTACTACCTGACGGGTTACGACTCCTTTTCCTTTTACTCCCCACAGTTTCTCGTCGTACCCCTGGAGGACGAGCCCTTCATCGTCCCCCGAAGCATCGACAGGATATCCGTCAGGGACCACACGTGGTTCGGCGAGGACCAAATAATCCCCTACGGCGAGGAGTACGTCGACCACTACGTAAACTACCCTGACCCAAAGCACCCGGTAGACTTCCTGATCGACCTGCTCAAGTCAAAGGGGATTGCAGACGGCCGGCTGGGGATGGAGCTGGACGACTACTACTGTAGGGCCTTTTACTACAGGGGGATACGCGAGGGATTACCCAGAATAGAGGTGATCAACGCGACACAGCTCGTTCCCCGCCTCTATCTGAGGAAGTCAGACGCGGAGATCGAGTACATGAAGGAGGCGTCCCGGATAGTGGTGGAGGGGATGAGGACGGCGGTCGACGCGGTAGCGGAGGGTGTCAAAAAGAACGAGGTCGCGGCGAAGATATTGGAGACGTTGGTAAGTGAAGGGAGCTGTACCCCGAGCATCCCTCCTTTCCTCCAGACGACCGGGGCCTGTCACCGGACCTGGACGGAGGACGAAATGGTCCAAGGTACGTCGGTCTCGATCGAAATTGCCGGTTGCAAGTACAGGTATCAGTCTCCCATGTGTCGGACCGTCATCGTCGACGACGCGTCCTCTCCCCGCGTGAAGGAGGCAGGGGAGGTCACCTCCCGTCAGATCGACGCCCACGAACGGGCGCTGGAGACGGTCAGGCCCGGAATCAGGGCGGAGGAGGTCGCCGAAGAGGCGAACAAGGTGTTTGCCGAACGCTCCTCGCGGATCGGCTATCCGGCCGGACTGGGGTTTCCTCCCGACTGGGGGGAGCGGACCGCCAGCTTCCAGGAGGGGGACCAGACTGTACTGGAACCGAACATGACGTTTCACGTCATCAGCACGCTGACCGAGCCGTTTATGATGGAGTTTAGCGAGACGGTAAGGGTGACGGAGGACGGTGCCGAGGTATTAGCGGATTTTCCCAGAGAATTGTTCGTGCGGTAGGCTTAAACAGAAGGACAAAAAAATATTTGTGGAAGTGGTCAACATGGCAAGTTTGAACGAGATAAAGCACGGAGCAGAGGACGTTATCGACGAGTTCAGCGACGAGCTGAAGGACCTAAGTTACCGGATCCACGAGAACCCTGAGATTTCCTACAAGGAGTACGAGGCAAGCGAGCTCCTGACCGGGGAGCTGGAAAACTTGGGCTTCTCCGTGGAGAGAGGAGTTGCCGACCTGGAGACGGCCTTCAGGGCCACCTACAGTGCCGGCGAAAAGGAACCAAAGGTATGCCTCATGGTGGAGTGCGACGCCCTGGAGGACCTGGGACACGCCGCCGGCCACAACCTGAGCGGAGTGTCCAGCATCGGCGCGGCCATAGCGCTGAGGAAGGCAATGGAAGAAAACGAACTGGACGGCGAGCTGGTGGTTATGGGAACGCCCGCAGAAGAGATGGGCGGGGCGAAGGCGGACATGGTTGAGACAGGCTTGTTCAACGATGTGGACGCCGCGATGAGCGTGCAGATGTTCGACAAGACGGTCCTCGACCCCAAGTTCATCGCCCTGAACGGTGTCAGGTTTACCTTTCACGGAAAGCCGGCCCATGCCGCGGGGGCACCGGAGGTCGGGATAAACGCGCTGAACGGCGTCATCCAGACCTTCCAGAACATCGACTCCCTCCGCCAGCACGTCCGTGAAGACGTGAGGATGCACGGGATTATCACCGACGGCGGGGCGGCAGTGAACATCGTCCCCGAGACGGCCCAGGCGACCTTCTTCATCCGCGCGCCCAGGCTCGACGGCTTAAGCGAGGTCATGGAGAAGGTTAAGAACTGTGCCAAGGGGGCTGCTCTGGCCACTGGGACCGAGCTCGATATCGACTGTTTCGAGTCTATCGAGGACCTGACGAGCAACCCGGTCATGGTCGCCCTATTCGACGAGAACGTCAGCAGGTATACCAAGAAAATGCAGGCGACGACGGACGAGCCCGTCGGCTCGACAGATGTGGGTACCGTCAGCAAGGTCGTCCCCACGATAAACCCCATGATCTCGGTCACGGACGAGATGATCCCACTGCATACGAAGGAGTTCGAGGAGGCGAGCGCCAGCGAGAAGGGCTACGAGGCGATGCTGGTTGGCGCCAAGGCCCTGGCCCTGACGGCCCTCGACCTTATCTGCGAGGAAGGTTTCCTCAGGAGGGTCAAGGAGACGTTTGCTGAGTGAGGGGTTGGGTGCTGGGTTTTAGGTCTTGGGTCTTAGGGGCTGGGCGTGCGGTTGATTGGGTAATGGGTGACGGGTTGATGTGTTAATGAGTGAATGGGTTAATGGGGAATTTGGTTAATTGGTTGACTGGTTGATTTGTTAATTGGTGAATTGGTTAATGGGTAACGGGTAATGTGTAATGGTCTAATTGGTACGTGAAGTGGCTTTGACGCGTGACACTCGACACATGACACTTTTCGACCGCGGACCACGGACATTGGACATCGGACATCGGACTAAAACTGTAAACCCGTAGCTATGTACAAAAACAAAACCAACGCTGTTTATTGACTGCGAACTGAGAACTGCGAACTGAGGAGGACAATGAACACAAAAACGACGAACTTCAAAGACTTACACTTTGCAGAAGAACCAAAGGTAGTGACTACACCACCTGGCCCCAAATCGAGGGAGTTGCTCAAAAAGCAGGAGAAACATGAAACGAGCGCTATCTCCTATCCCAGGTCTACACCTCTGGCGATAGATAGCGCCAGAGGGGCCACTCTAAAGGACGTGGACGGAAACGTATACCTCGACTTCTTCGGCGGGGCGGGGGTGTTAAACGTCGGCCAGCTCAACCCCGTGGTGGTCGACGCCGTCGAAAAGCAGCTGGGAAAGGTCGTCCACGCTCTGGACTTCCCCACGGAGGTGAGGACGAAGTTCGCCGAAAAGCTTTTGGAGATCGCTCCTGGAGAACTGAAGGACGGCAAGGTCTTCTTCACCGCGCCCACTGGCTCGGACGCAGTCGAGGCGGCACTGAAGCTGGCAGAGTACAACACGGGGAGGAAGTCGTTCATCGCCTTCCAGGGAAGCTACCACGGCATGACGAGGGGTGCGTTGTCCGTCTCCAGCGGTAGCAAGTTCTACTCCGACTACGAGCCGACGTTACCTCAGGCCCACTTCGCCCCCTACCCTTACCCGTACCGGTGTCCGTTCGACGCGGATACCCCGGAGGAGTGCGGCGAAAAGAGCCTGGACTACGTCAGGCGGATGATAGAGGACCCCCACTCCGGCCTTTCCTTGCCCGCCGGTATAATCGTGGAGCCCGTCCAGGGCGAGGGCGGAAGTATCGTACCTCCCGACAACTTCATTCCCGGTCTCAGGGAGCTGGCGGACGAGTACGATATCCCCCTTATCTTCGAC
>JAGYME010000075.1 GCA_018400715.1 Candidatus Bipolaricaulota bacterium | reverse complement strand
GAATAGTCCAATGCGACGGCGAGAGAAGAATACTGGTGACGATCAGGGACATTTCCCGGCGAAAATCATCGAACGCCAAGTTAAGGTCGACACAACAGAAGCTCCAACGGGCGTTAACTGCCGGAAACGTTGCCTGGTGGGAGATGGAGCTGCCGTCGGGAGAAGTCCGCTTTGACGAGCGCAAAGCCACCATGCTGGGTTATACCCCCAAGAGGTTCAACACCTATAGAGACTTCACCGAGCTTCTACATCCCGATGACTACGACGAGGCAATGGAAGCGATGAAAAAACACCTAAGCGGGGAGGCCGACCGCTACGAGGTCGAATACCGCATAAGAAGAAGCGACGGACGCTACAAGTGGTTGAGGGACGTGGGAAGCGTTACCGGTGACGAAGGTGGTCCAACTACGGTCACCGGAGTGGTCATCGATATCGACAAAAGAAAGAGGGCAGAAATCAGGCTTGAGAGAAGCGAACGGAGGTTTCGGACCCTGGTGGAAAACCAGGGAGAGGGAGTGGCCATCGTCGACGAGGACCTGGAAGTAATCTTTGCCAACCCGGCAGCAGAGAAGATGCTGGGGGTAGGAGAGGATGGTCTAATAGGTGTATCCATCCCCGACTATATATCCTCAGAGCAAGAAGAACTCCTGATGGAAGAGGTAGAGAAGAGAAAACTCGGGGAGAAAAGCACCTATGAGCTGGAAATCACCCGCCCTGACGGAGAAAAGAGACTGTTAAGGGTTACTGTCACACCCCGGGGTAATTCCGATGAAGGCTATACCGGCTCGTTCGCAGTGTTTTCTGACATTACGGAGAGGAGGAAGCTTGAGCAGGAGAGAGAAAGGCAGAGAAGACGACTAAGAGAACTCCACGACACGGTGGATAGATTTCAAGCTACGACCACGGAAGAGCAGCTCTATCAGGTAGCCCAGAAGGCAACTAAGGACATCTTGGGGTTTGACTTCTCAACCATCTATCTCGTTGAGAATCAGACCTTAGTACCAGTGGAATTATCTTGCAGTGACGGCAATTGTAGCCGTTCGTCCCAATCGATTAATGAGGGCTTAGCCGGTAAAGCCTTAAGACGAGGGAAAACCCTATGGGGTGATGATCTAAGGGAGGTAGAGGAGGCAAGACCCACAAGAGAAGATTTACGCTCATACATGAGCGTCCCCATTGGAGACATCGCAGTTTTTCAAGCTGCCTCCACGAGCAAGGGGACCTTTTCGAAGCGGGACGTGGAATTAGCCGAGATTCTGGCCGGCCATCTGAACGAGGAGATAAAGAGGATAAGGCTGGAAAGAGAACTACAAGAGCAGGCCATACGTGATCCCCTTACGGGCCTCTATAACAGGAGGTATCTAAACGAGAGATTAACTAAAGAAGCCAAAAAGGGCGAAAGATACGAGTTTCCCATCGCCTTCTTGATGATAGACGTAAACAGGTTTAAGGAAATAAACGACCGTTACTCACACCAGACCGGAGATACGATTCTGCAGGAAGTGGGGAAGCTGCTAAAGGATAACGTTAGAAGCGCCGACACCGTATTCCGCTACGGAGGAGACGAGTTTTTGGTCATGATGCCCAACACCGACGGTGAGGCGAAGATCATGGTATCCAGATTAAAGGACAAAGTAAGAGAGTGGAACGAAAACTCAGATATGATCGACTTTCCCCTAACCCTTGCCATTGGCGTATCACACTGGTCATCGAGTCAGGAGAAAAGCGTTGAAGAAGTGTTGAAGCTAGCCGACAAAAGGATGTACGAAGACAAGAAAAGGTAAATCCTCCCTTTTATTTCGAATAAAACTGACTTTGGGGCAAGAATTCTTTTTGCTGATTCTCTCCCCTGACGTTAGGATCAGGATGTCGCAGGTTCAAATACCTTCTCCGATCACACAATATAGGTCCAGGGCTAAATCTTGAGAGTGTGTATCTTGTCAAGTTTCAAGGTCTGACCCAGATACTAGTCGGTACGCTTTCTTCAGGCTGCGGCGGTACTTTTTGCTCTTCGGTAAAAATTGAGGTACTCCCAACAATTTAAGAATAGCCGGTTCACCTTGTATTTGCCCGGGTAGATTTACTTCGTCTATGGATGGAGGCTCCGCGCCCGGTTTCCAGAACTTATCCGGATCGGTATCCATGGGGGTCTCCGGAGTTTGAGGGCTTGGCTCTTCGGCCTTTCTTGTCTTTACATTTACGGAAAGAGATTCCAGTAGTTCTTCCCTCGTTTTGCCCCTGATCTTGATTAGCTGGAATGGGTCCTCGTCGAAAGCTTCCCCCAGGAGGTAGTAGACGGCGGCGATATGTTTACAGGGGTTCGCCGAATCCGGGCACGAACAGTGGGTATTGAGTTCACCCGGCTGTTTCGGAGTAAGTGCTAGGTCGTGATGGGACAGGACTTCGATAAACTCTTCGGGAACGCTTCCGGAGCTGAAGGCGGCGTAGTACAGGGGCACGGAAGATATTTCGTCGATGACCTCCTCCCAGGTCCGTTCAGAGTACGGCTCTAGTTCTATCGAGACCATATATGGGTCGGAGCGCGAACCCTGTACTTCGGCAGTTACCTGTCCCCTGTCGATGTTTACCTCACGGACCTGACCCTTTCTTGCGTAACGCCTACCTCGCTCTAACCGATTAGATTTACCGAAGGACTCCAGGACCTCTATCCACCGTTTACCTATCCGGCTTTCACCGAATTTACCGCGTCTGGTCCGAGCTTTTATCCCGTCTTCGACCGGCTTGGGCGTCGTGTATTCGAAATTCCTCCAGTACCCCATGGCTAGTGACTCTCCTTGAGCTTAACCAGGTTCAAGAACTCCCGCTTGGATAGTTCGGTCAGCCCCTCTTCGCCCGATCCGACTATCTCTTCGGCGAGTTCTCTCTTTTCCTCGATCATTCGATCGACCTCCTCTTCATAAGTTCCGGAGCTGACGAATTTGTGGACGATTACGTTATTCTCCTGACCAATCCGGTAGGCTCTGTCCGTGGCCTGAGACTCCACAGCCGGATTCCACCATCTATCAATGTGAACTACGTAACTTGCCCGGGTAAGGTTGACCCCCAGACCTCCGGCACGCAGTGAAAGGAGAAAAAACGGCAGACGCTCCTCCTGACGTTGGAACCCGTCAATCATCTCGTCTCTGCGCTTTTGGGCCGTTCCTCCGTGCAGGAAGGGGACTCGGTAGTGGAACCGTTCCTGGAGGTAGTCCTGGAGCATCTCCCCGAATTCCACGTACTGAGTGAACAGCAGGGCGGAATAACCCTCGCTGTGAACCGTCTCGCAGATATCAAGGAGTCTCTCCGTCTTTCCAGACCTTGCTGGATCGAAACCTTCTTCGCCCAAGAAATGGGCCGGGTGATTGCATATCTGCTTTAGCCTGTTGATTGTGCCCAGGATACAGCCCCTCTTTTTTATGTCGCTCTCCTCGCTTTTGGCCTCTTCCAGCCGCTCTTCCGCTTCGTCGACTACCGCTTGATAGAGCGAGGCCTGTTCGCCGGTAAGGGAGCAATACTCCTTTTTCTCTATCTTGTCCGGAAGGTCGGTGAGAATCTCCGGATCGGTCTTTTTCCTGCTTAAAATAAACGGGTCCACCAACGTTTTTAGCGTTTCTTGTTTTCGTTCAGCACCTTTTCGTTTTTGCTGAATTGGTTTTGCGTATTCTTTTTTAAAGGTCCCTCTCTGCCCCAGGAAACCGGGGTTGAGGAACTCCATAATAGACCACAGTTCCATAAGATTGTTCTCGATTGGGGTTCCGGTCAAAGCCACCCGGACTTCCGATGAGAGGTCTCTCGCCCTCCGCGCGGTTTTCGTTCCGGGGTTCTTTATCTTTTGCGCCTCGTCCAGGGCCACGATCCTCCAGTCAATTTCGTCTAACAGGTGGAAGTCATTCCTTAGCAGCCCGTATGTGGTAATGGTTAAATCGGTTTCTTTCGCCGATTGGATAAATTCTTCTCCCTGAAGTCGATTAGTCCCGTGGTGAGTCAACTGAACGAGTGACGGGGCAAAACGTTCAACCTCCCGTCCCCAGTTCCCCAGAACTGATGTGGGGCACACTAACAGCGAAGGGGTCGGTTCCGGAAACGGACTGCCATCCTGTTTAAACTTCAACAGGGCGGCCAGAAGTTGGATCGTCTTACCAAGCCCCATGTCGTCGGCCAGGCAGGGAGAGAAACCCTTAGAGGTTAACGATAAAAGCCAGCCCAGCCCCTTTTCCTGGTGTTCCCAGAGCTCCCCATGAAATTCCGAAGGAGCTTCCCGTAATTTCGCTTCGTCCAGTCCCTCGTCTCCGTAATCACCACCAAACACGAACTTGTCGATCCAATTTTCCTTCTTACGCCCGCTTTCCTCCCCGCCTTCGTCTACCTCCATGTCCGTTATCGGTAACGGGCTTTCGCTCGAATCTGATAATATCTTCTGCGCCGTCTCGTTTAAGGTAAGATTCTCCTCTTTATTTTCCTGTAAGAAATCAAGTGTCTTTTCCACGTCATCTGGGTTCAATTCGACCCAACGACCCCAGATCTTTACCAGAGGGCTTTTTAGGGATGCAAGTTTTTTGAACTCTTCCGGGGTAACTGTTTCATCCCCCACGGCGACCTGCCAGTTGAACTCAAGCGGGGAATTCCACCCTCCTCCCCCAGACACGCCAATCGAGCCAGCTTTGTCCTTCTCTCCGGGTGAAATCATCGCCTTTAACCCCAATTCAGCGTCCGTTTCCAGGGAACTGGGATCCCACCAGGAGGGTACTCTGGTGAGGAAACCGGCTTCTTTTAGCAGCCAGTAACCCTCTCTTAGGTACCTATAAGCCTCTTCAACGGTGAGGTTACAACCGGTCGGTCTTTTGGATTTCAACCCGGAACCTATGGGAGAAAACAGGTTGGAGGCGACCCCCAGGTCGGTTAGCAATTTCTCATGTGGAGGACCGTAGCGTTCTCTCAGCGGCTCTAGATCGTCCTCATCTCGGTCCCAGAGATCTTTGGCGCTCAGGTGGAAGCTCTGAGCGCCAACGGTTTCAAGGAAGAAATCAAGCTTCCACCCCTCTCGGGCGGAGAACAGAGGAGAGCCGTCCGTCTTCTCGGCAGGGGGAACGAGCTTGAAGCCGGTTCGCAGGTTACCGCCGGAGATGGTTCGTATCGCCCTAATCCAATTTCCATATGAAGCCGTCAAACGGCGGTCTTCGCGAGTGGAGAGGTTCATTTGAGGGTTATCCCCGTCACCGAGGTGGTTTAACCATTTCAGCCCCACCGACTCGTTCCCCTCATTTTTATTTTTCTTGCGAAACCCGTCCCCCCAGCCGTTTCGGGTTAGTTCATCCCGGATTCTGTGGTCGATTATCGTACTCAGCAGACCTCGCAGGTAAGTCTCTGCTCCGGCTCCTTTGAACGGATTGATTTCCTCGTACGCGGCGGCGAAGAAGTTAGCGGGCGCAGATGCAGCGAGTCTATCGAAGTATCGTTGGTCAGCAGGAAGGTCAAATAGGGGTCGCCAGCGGGCTTCCAGCGCACCTGAATCGTTTCTGTGAAGTGCCGGAATAAACCGTTGTCGGTTTAGCAGGGACCGGGCGAACTCAGTTGTGTTGTAGATAAAGGTTAACTCTCTGCCGGGGTGAAACGATCGCCGGAAGTAATCAGGATCGGAACTAAACAGAGAGAGCCCGAGGCCAACCGGGACCGACAGTCCCCATATCTCCCAGGGCAGGATTGAGAAAGGACCGGTAGTAAGATCAACGTCTAGGTCTTCAATTACCCATCCCGCCGACGGTTGAGGTAAGCCTTCCTTATCGTTGGTAGGAAGAAAGAGAATACGGGAGTTTTCAGCAATTGACCCAGAAAAAGTATCTAAGCCAAGGATGGAAAAGAGTTCCTCAAATTTTTCAGAAATTCGAGACGGGTCTGTCTGCCAGGGATGTTTTTTGGGATGTTTCTGCCGGGAAGGACCGCGAAACCTTCGACGTTCTTTGGGAGAAGTGGATTCGCCCCAGAGGAAAAACTTTCCACCAAAGCAGACCTCTTTTTCCGACTGGTCAGTATTCCTTCTGTCGGGTCTATTACAATCTGGAATCCAGCAACTATGGAGTATTATCATAGGTTCTGTCGAGAACTTCAGCGAAACTATTACTCATAACGGATAACTTTAATCCGTTTATCTCATCACTTGCAAATAATCTTATTGCCTCCTTCGCAGAAATCCAAGTTCCAATAATCGTAATTGCGCTGAACCTTCCTGGGGTTCGACCCCCAAGCGATCCTTATCTTAACCGAGTTTTCTTTAGGTTGAAACGAAGAAGTCGTAGTGGAAGCATCAGAGCTGCTGAAATCTCGTTTTTATTTTTCCATTTCTCTGTTGACATCTTGCGGAAATTTTCATAGCATAGTTGCGTAAACGTTTATATAAACGATTAACTGGTGATCCGATGTCTACGATTAACGATGTAGCGGAGGAGGCAGGGGTTTCAGTCGCGACCGTCTCGCACGTGATCAACGGGACACGCTACGTAAGCAACGAGCTGACAGAGCGCGTCGAGGAGGCAATGGAGAAGCTCGGATACAGACCCAACGCCGTCGCGCGCAGCTTAAAGACGAACAAGACGCAGACTATTGGCCTGATCGCATCCGACCTGTCAAACCCATTTTTCTCCTCCTTGCTCAGGGGCGTAGAGGATAGTGCCCTGAAAGAGGACTACAGCCTAATAGTCTGTAACACGGACGAGACCCTGGACAAGGAAAAGCTCTATATAGACGTATTGTCCGGCCGCAAGATCGATGGCCTGCTGATCGCCCCTACCGGAAAGAGCGACGAAAACCTCCGGTCCCTGCAGAAGCGTAACATCCCTATGGTCTTCATCGATCGTAAGGCCAAGGGAATCGAGGCCGATGCCGTCCTGTCCGACAACGTCTCTGGGGCATCTGAGGCCACGCGCCACCTGGTTGATTTGGGACACAAGAAAATTGGAATCATTCTCGGGTTGATGAGCGTGTCGACTACACGGGAGCGCCTGGAGGGTTACAAAAAGGTGCTCGGAGAAGAGGGGCTGGAATATGACCCTGACCTGGTAAAACATGGTTTCTCTCAAGTGACCGGAGGAGCGCAGGCTGCAGAGGAACTCCTTTCGCTTAACTCGCCCCCTTCCGCTATTTTCAGCACTAACAACCTGATGACCATCGGGGCAATGCAGGGTCTGATGAACGAGGGTCTGTCCTGACCGGAGGACGTATCGCTCGTCGGTTTCGACGACTTCGAGTGGGCGTCTACTTTTAAACCGAGGTTGACCACCGTCGC
>JAGYME010000074.1 GCA_018400715.1 Candidatus Bipolaricaulota bacterium | reverse complement strand
AAGTTTATTGATGGAGTGAGGGTTTTGTGTGGAAAATGTGGAGAAACAGGATTTGTTGTTAAATTCGAGTGAATAAGGGAAAATTACTTAATTACGGGATGAGAATTGACAATACGTATTATGTCCCAAAATTTTATTCTGAGTATTTGAGGTGGTTGTCTTGGAAGACGATTTCACGGATGTTTACAGGTTTCGAATAGAACTACAGTATATCAGACCAAAGATCTGGCGAGAAATCGAGGTACCCGGAAATTACAGTTTCTGGGACTTGCACGTGGCCATAACCAACGTGATGGGATGGTATGATTACCACCTCCACCAGTTCACCATAGAGGATCCCAACACGGGAGATGACGTTATGCTCTTCCAGCCGGACGAAGAAGGTCTGGACTGGGGAATAGAAACGAGAGATGACCACGAGGAGAAGATCGCCGATTACTTCTCAATGGACAACTGGACCTGCGAGTACGAGTACGATTTCGGCGACAGCTGGAAACACCTGATTACGCTTGAGGAAATAAGTGAGCGGGATTGGGATTATTACTACCCGTTATATATAGACGGATGGGGGACGTGTCCTCCGGAGGACGTAGGAGGCGTCGGCGGTTACGAAAAATTTCTGAATGTAATAAATGACCCGGAGAATACCGAGTACGACCACTATAGGTCATGGGTGGGCTGGAACTTTGACCCAGACGCGTTTAACCCGCAACAGGTGACCTTCTCCGATCCCGAGAAGTGGTATCGGTTTTGTTACGGGTAGAGTTGGTTTAATCCAGTGGTTTCTCAGTGAGAAGTTGAGGCTGTAAAAGCACAATTCACGAAAAAACGTGAGATTATTAGCGAATGGATTTCGGTTCTCCCTAGAGATCGACCGAAATCAGGTGAGATACCCAGTTAACTATCTAGAATAAACTAAAAAAAATCTCTATTATTCTTTGATCTATTATTCTTTGAATAACAAGTAAAGGTGAGTAAATTTGTCTGTAAAACACAAGAACGGCATTGCGATTGAGTATGTCCTTCAAAGACCTGAAGGAAGCGACGACCCGGACTCCTTCTTTTTCTCAAGCTACGAAGTTGGAGAGGAAGTAGAAGTGATCCCTTCGGGTTACGAGATATACGAGGACCCTGAAGACGAAGTATTTTTAGTGCCTGAAGGTAAAGACCGGGTTCCAGAAGAAGACATCTCCGTTGTAATTACGGAGCTTGAGAAGATAGACCACTTAAACCAGTACCCAAAGCAATACCACGTTGAATCCTTTGACAATTCAATCTGGGTTTACTTAAGCAACGATAGTCCGGAAGTCATAGCCGATGTTCTAAGTATGTTTCCCGAGGAAGAAGAGAGAATTCTCGATGAACTATCCCAGGGTAACCATGCTTACACGGCCCAGATGAAGTTTATCCGCGGAGAAAAGGACAACCAGGCCTACTACGTTTACCGGCGGACCTTCTCCGGGCTTCAAAAACGGGACCAAGACAGGTGGTTGTTCGTGGCAGGTGGAATGGAAATATCCGAGGCAGCGGGTAAGTATGTCCCCCATCTGGAGCGAGATTCTTTCTACGACATGGGAATTTGAAATTATATTCCACAGTGGCTGAATTCTGAAGTATTCCTGGCAGGAGGCGATATTACGCTAGAACGTGTGTCTCCCCGAGGAGTGTTCCCCTTCCAAAGCAGGGGTTAGATTTACTTGTGGGTTGTACGTTCTGTCTTCGGCAATTAATTATTGCAGAAAACGGCAATTAAAAAATGCAGAGTATTGCCAACATATTTCCCACATCTGCTAATATGTGGGGGTTTTATTTTGTCCAGAGTGAGTATTACGTTAATATATTTCCTGTGCGGTTCATGAAAATGACAGAAAACCTTTTTGCTTTAAACAAAGGAGGAGAAATATGATCGCAATCGACGAGTGGTTCAAGCCCGAAAAGTTATTGAACCTTTCCCGCAGGTACTTGTTTATAGCTTTTGTCGTCGTTTATCTACCTTCGGCCATTGGTCCCTTTTTCGATTCTCTCTGGGCTGGAGTGGGGGCAGCGTCTAGCGCAACTTTGGTGTTTGGTTTTCTGTACTGGTGGATCGGGGCATTTTACGAGACGGCGTATTACAGAGTGACAGAGAGTGATATTGAATACAAGCGTGGGGTCTGGTTCAAACAGAGGACGGAAGTCCCCTATAACAGAATAACGAATATCAGTGCCAAGCAGGGTCCTGTGCAGAGGTCGGTGGGTTGTGGTCAAATCAATATTCAAACTGCCGGTAGTTCCGACAAATCTGGGCCCGAACTTAAGATTAAAGGGGTCGAGAATTACGAACGAATTCGGGCTGAGATCGTGAACAGAATCAAGGGTTCAAAGCCATCTACTGCGGGTGAAACATTTGCTGTCGAAGATGAAGGATCTAGAAGTCGGGCTGATGAGATTGTTGATGAGTTGAAGAAAATAAGGTCTATCCTAGAAAAAAAGTAATCTACCTATCTCAGGGAAGCTTTTCTAACTTATTCCGCTCATTTTCCCGCTCTTCTACGATAACACGATGGTCTGGATTTGCGGGTGAAACGTTTTCCGCGTTGACCCCCCGTTTGTCCGTGAGTTTACCACTCGGGTCACCGCAGTTTTTCTCCCTGCTTAGCACGGGCTAACCATCGCTCAGCCTTCCTGAGGCCCTCGCCCAGAGGTCTTCAGCGCGTTTGGCGTCCTCCCTATCGGCAACCTCACCGTATTTTGCCCGGTTGTATATCTCGGTGAGCTCATCAATCTCCTGACGGATTTCGGCGGACTCGGGACGGTCTCGGATACGGTCAAGGTAGTCGAGAGGTGTATCCGAGTTACCGAAGGGGGCAACCCTTCCCATGTTTAGGACCAGACGGACATACGCCCACCGCACACGTGTCAGGGGATCGCGCCCGCGGTATCTTTGGCTCAACCGTGACAGGCGGTAACTCGAGAAACCATTACGCATATCATGCCAGCGCTTTCTCGCCCCGGAGCCAAGGACCGAGAGCGAGAATATCGACTCCCTCTCCTGGGAGACCCCTTCACCAGACGGGCCTTCACCTTCTCCTGACGAAATCCTTCTGACCAACGCGATAGCGGCGACGACCAAAAATAGAACCAGAACGCCCCAGAAAAGGTAGGGAGCAATTTCCAGCCCAGCCCAACCCCCTTCTGCCGCCCTCTCGGTTAAATCGTCGAGCGGGCTGGTAAGGGGTTCTCTCCCGGGAGGTTCCTCGGGAGGAGATATCTTGATCCCCTCGAGCAGGGCGAATAGCGGCCGCAGGACCCAGGCGAGGCCGTAGAGGAGAAGGGCGATAAACTCCGCAAGGTAGAGGTAGATCCGGCGCAGTCCACCGACTACGGCACCAATCAATCCGGCCTCCAGGGGGAGACCGACGACGAAGGCGGTGCCGAACACGAGCACCGCAACAACCACCAACAGAAATACCGCGAGTCCGTAATGGGGGTCAAATCCCCTGTCCTCAAGGTACTTTAGGTTAAAGAACGTCAACACCCCGACCGCCGCGGCAAAGTAGAGGACGACATTGGTGATCCCTACAGGGTATCCAGCTATGGAAGTTAAGATCATGTTGAAGAGAAGTATGAACACTCCAAACACGACGTCGTTCTTCGGGTCAGCGGTCGAGAAATAGAGCCTGTACCGCAACCCGAACAGGACGAAGACGAGGGTGAAGGGGACACAGACGGACAGGGGCCAGCCAAAGAGATACGTGACCCCCGCATTAAGCCCGGCGAACGCGCCGATGAAGGACAGTCGGTACCCCTTCCCGACTCGAGCGAGCCACTTCCCGGCCCAGGCGACGGCCCAGATCACTGCTATAGCCCATACAGCGGTCAGCCCGCTTCCGTCCGGGTGTACCGCAGCCCTGAGCGCCAGCGAGAACCACGGTTCTAACAGGATAAAGACGGCAACCGAAAAAAGCAGCGCCGTGCCCAGCTTACTTGCTGAGTGTAAGGGTTTCGATTTCATCCCACTTCTCATCTCCGTCCACGTACAGATAATTAGCCCCGTTCTGGGCCGAGGTCCGCTCGTTTCCGCTCGTCCAGACAGCCGTCAGCCGATACCGCCGGGAATAGTCTCTTAATAATCCGCCGATGTCTTTTTCTCTGGCGTTGCTGACGACGATTACCGTCGACCCCGACCTGATCTGCCAGCGGAGGTCGCGAAGGAACTTCCCGAGGTCTCCGACCCCAAACGGCTTGAGAAGGGCAAGCGTACCCAATATCCGCTCGCGGGACCGGGAACCGGGCCGGACTATCGCTATCCGACCTTCCCGCTTGCCCCTGGCGTTCGTGTAGAAACTGACCCGGTACCCGTTGCGAAACGCGTGGTCCGCAATCGAGGCGGTGGTAATTACCGCGACCTCGAACCGGTTGTCGACCCTCTCTTCCCACCAGGCCTGGCTGCGGCCCACGAGAAGAAAGACGTGTACCTCCGGATTGTAAGAGGGTTGATTGATGTCGGACTCCAGTTTCTGGTGGCGCGCGGTTGCCTTCCAGTTTATCCGGGTAAAGCTGTCAGTCGTCTGGTATGGCCTTACCCCCATGGTGTTTGTCGGGTCGGTATGGATCCACCCTCGCCTCGCCCTGCTACCGAACAAATATCTGGGCTCCACACCGTCCCCGGAGAACCTGAGGACGCGCGGATAAACGATCATGTCCACGGTCTCGGTAAACTTTCTGGTCTTGGTGAAAAAGCCGAGGATCCCCTTGTACCTTAACTCGAACGGACCAAACGTATACAGGCCCCGCCTCCGCGGGCGGATCTGATATCGCCTGCGCACCCGTTCGTACCACCTGAGCCCGAATCGGTCGGAAAATATGTCCCCTTTCTGTCCAATGGGGGAACGGATAATCGAACTCTTGACGAAGTCGAGTCCGCCAGAGATCTTGTCCTCGAGTTTCAGCCAGGGCACGGGGAGGAGTTTTCTGTTTTCCAGGGTTACCTGGTAGTTCCCTACTTCGCCGTAGTTTAGCTTGGACGGGAGAGCCCTCCGCTCCAAGGTAAGGTTATCAAGCGACCTCTCGCTCCAGGAATAGGCAAAGGATACCGCCAGGATTACAGCAAGCCCGGCAAAGAGGAGCACGAAGATCTGCGTGAGTCCGCCGATGAGGGCGGTCAGGCCAATTATGAATAGAAAGAACTTTGTGTAGGCTGACATCCCACTCCCCCATATAAGTCATGATGGGGATCTCTCGCGTCTAACCTTAACCCGTCTCCTTTACTCCCCTATTGCTTCTTTCCCTGATCCCCTCTTCGACTGGAACCTCGACTGAACCAAGTATATCCCTAATGACCTCGTTCTTTTCAACGCCTTCGGCCTCGTGTTCGTAACTGAGGATCAACCGGTGTTCCGCGACGTAAGGAAAGAGATACTTGACGTCGTCGGGGAGGACGTAGTCGCGGCCGTGAACAAAAGCATGAGCGATGCTCGCTTTCATCAGTAATATCGAGGCCCGGGGACTAAGCCCCAGGCGGAGGAACTCGCTCTCTCGCGAGGCCGCGCTCAAGTCTCTAATGTAACGCAGGAGTTCGTCGCTTATCCTGACCTCGCTGAGTTGCGTCCGGGCGGCGATTATCTCGCCGGAACCGACTACTGGCTCCAGGTCCTCGAGGGGGTCTTCAACCTTGAACCGCTTCATTATGTCCACCTCTTCCGAGTCGGTGGGGTAACCGAGGCGGACCTTGAATAGGAACCTATCGAGTTGAGCCTCAGGAAGAGGAAACGTCCCCTCCAGTTCTACGGGGTTCTGAGTGGCCAGGATCATAAATGGTTCTACAACCGGGTAGGTCTCCCCTTCGACGCTGACGTGCCGCTCCTCCATCGCCTCGAGAAGGCTCGACTGCGTCCTGGGTACCGCCCTGTTTATCTCGTCCGCGAGCAGGATGTTCGTTAGCACAGGACCGGGCCGGAAGATGAATTCCTCCTCCTTCTGGTTGTAGTAGTTGATCCCCGTGACGTCCGCGGGCTGCAAATCCGGAGTAAATTGTATCCGCTTGAAATCCACGCCGATGCTCGTGGCCAGGGCGCTTGCCATCTTCGTCTTTCCCACGCCGGGGACGTCGTCTATCAGCACGTGGCCCTTCGCCAGCAGCGCGACGAGAAGCAGATCTACCACGTCCCCCTTGCCAACTATCACCCGTCCGACGTTCTCTCTGATCCTATCTACGCTTTCTGTATCCAGCATTCATTATCATCCCTTGTTCAGTTATCGGATTCATTACGAAATAACTACCTGGTCCGGACATCCCTCACGATCATTAGTATAAGTCAACTGAACGAGGGTTGTCGAGGAGGAGGCGCCTAACCAGATGATTGCAACCTAATTCCCGAACAGCGCCTGCACGAAGAGACTGGCGTCTCCTACCACTGTTTCTGTCAGGGGTTTCCATTTGGGGGTAAGAATGAGGGACGGGGCTTGACAATTTGACAATTTTTGAAACCCCTGTTGTCAAAAGTAACAGAACTGGATTAGCCTGAGTGATAATGTCAAAATGTCAAGCACCGTCCCCGTTTGTTAGTTTTAAAGTGGTAATCTACAATAATCTTAGAGGTCAATTTTTCCGTGATGTTGTTTTTGGTGGGAATTGAGCCTGAAATTTTTATGGAGAATGCTCGTGAAAGATAAAGACGTGATAAGGCAAATCGTACAGACCGTATTGAGCAACGAAGATGTCGGAGACGCTCACTTGGTTTATCTTTTCGGGTCCAAGGCGAAAGTTTTGTCGGGGGACTCTCCTTCCTCTAGTAAAGATGTGGGCCCGTTGAGCGACTACGACTTTGGTATATTTACCCCGTTTACACCTAGACGGGAAACCGCGATCTCCCGTGCACAGCTATTTCGACTGCAGAGTAAGTTTGCCAGGCAGCTTGAATCGGACGCGGACGTCATCCTGTTAAACGGGGCTCCGATTGAATTGCAGTATAACGTAATCGCTACCGGGTAGTTTTATTTGAAGAAAGCATCGAGGTAAGGGTGGAGTACGAAGCTAGGGTGTTAAGTCGCTTGAAGAGATTGGGGCGATTCCTATTTACAGGACGTAATCGAGCGCAACTTCGAAGTTGCCGCACAATCCTGTATAGATATTGCCAACAGGATTATTAGTTGGAAAATCTGCAAAAGCCAGCCGATTATTACGAGGCAATCGAGAGGCTCGGTGAGGCCAAAGTTATTCCCGATCAATTTGCAAGAGATTTAGCTCTTATAGCGGGATTTCGCAACCTTCTAGTGCATCAGTATTTAGACATCGACCAGGAAGAGGTGTACAGTTACTTAAAAAACCTGGATCAGCTGTATCAGTTTGAAAAGTACATTCGTGAATGGTTGTCGGGACAAGCGCCTTCTCTGTTACTTACGCCCTACCTTTACCCTGACCTTGACCGCCACCGCGGTTTCCGTGGGGACCGTCTCCGTCACA
>JAGYME010000073.1 GCA_018400715.1 Candidatus Bipolaricaulota bacterium | reverse complement strand
ATAACCGAGGAGGATAAAATGGTAGACGAGAACGAGAAAGATTTTAAGATTTTGCTAGTTGAGGACCGGGAAGAGGACATAGACATCACCAAAGAAGCAATTAAGGAGACGGCGATTAACTCGGAAATGGTTGTCGCCCGGGATGGCCAGAAGGCATTGGATTACCTGGAAGACAGGAGGAACGACGAGGAAGCCCTGCCGGACTTGATCTTTCTGGACCTGAATTTGCCGAAGGTCAGCGGCCAGGAAGTGCTGGAACACGTCAAAGACAACGAACTCCTGAGAAGAATACCGATCATCGTGTTGACTATATCCAAGCGCGACGAGGACATTGCTCGTTCCTATGATTCCGGCGCCGCAGGCTACATAACGAAACCGGTAGATTACAAGGAGTTCCTCAAGTCGATTGAAATCGTGAAGAAGTACTGGAGCATCTGCAAGAAGCCCTAGACTTAATCGGATTTATTCCAGGAAGTATCGGGAAAACTTCTGGAGTTCTGTTGGATTGAGAGGGCCCGCGGTCAAATAGGGAGTTACGGACACCTGGTCGTAGGCTGGGGATTTGAGGATAGCGTTAATCTGCCTTTCTTGTTCTTGTCTTTCTTTCTGGCACACTGGACAGAGTTCACCGCGGATAACCTTGTTGATAACCAGGTGAACTTTGCCAAATCCGATATTCTCCGCCTTGGTGGCGAGTCGTTCGGTTTCCCTTATGGCTAAGAATTCCGGTATGGAAACGATAATCAATTCTGCTTCTCCGCCGGATTCGCCGAATAGCCTGCGTTTTAGGTTACGGACCTTCCGTGAGAGGGACAGGATTTCTTTGGTGATTCGGGGTGCGTCTAATACGCTCCGATATTTTATCAATATGTCAAGCAGCGCCCGTAACCAGTTGGATGCCAGATCAGGTAATTCAAGAAATCTCGTTAGGTGTCCGGTCGGCGGGGTATCGATAATGACGTTGTCGTAACTTTCTTCCTTTGCCAGGTCGAGGAGGTTGATCAGTGCGGCGATCTCGCTTATCCCAGGGGGTATTAGCGTAAAAAGCTTGGAGAGGATTTGCTCATCGAATTCAGACTTTACCTCGGCCGATTTTGCATAATTCTTAAAGCCTTCTGTTATTGCCAACCTGTACTTCTCTTTGAGGGATTCTATTTCCGTTTGGGGGTCGGTTTGAATTCCATAAACTGAGCCTCGTTCACTTGACCAGAGCTTAATCGGTTCCGAGGAGACTCTCTTTGAAAAGATGTCGCCCAAGGACCCTGCGGGGTCGATCGAAAGCATCAGAACGTTTCTTTCCTCATCTCCTGCGAGGCTTAGCGCGGCCGCCGCCGACAGGGTCGACTTCCCCGTCCCCCCTTTACCGCCGAAAAAGATATAATTACTTGAGAGTTTAATCCTCTTTTCTCCATTGACGGCTGAAAGAGAATAGTATTCTCTCTTACCTCCATTAGTCGGGCAATCGGAGACTGGATCGCTCTCGGAATTTTGGGAGAATAACTCTCCAGCCACCGACCTGAGTCCATCGATATCGTAAATGGGATCGGAGTATCGCCTCACCGTGACGAGTCCCAGACCGGGGAAATCTTTTCTGAACTCATTTATAATTGTCTTCGATTTCTGCGTTCTCGCTTCACAGACGTCACATTTCTCTGAATTCTGAACTTTGTTGAAGATAACGGATTCTGTGATCCGGGATAAATCTGTGTTTTCGAACAGCCTGGCTGTTTCGTGGTAGCTTAAGTTATCCGGGTTCAGCACGGGAAAAAATCTCGTTAAGTCGCCCGCCGAGAGTAGCCGAACTACCGTTTCTATATCTTCTCGCTGGTCGTCGAGAAACCGTTCAGCCTCCTCCTCGGAGTAATCGCCGACCAGTGAAGATTTAATGAACCTATGTTTCTCGGCCAGAAGATCGAGAAAATCGATCCAATTTTCCATTTGTCCGGGGAGGTCGAGTAGTGGGTATAGATGTCCGGTTGGAGGGGTATCGAGGACTACCACGTCGTATTTTTCGCCCTGAAGGAACTCGTTGAGCTTTATCACGGCGCTAACTTCGTCTATTCCGGGTAGCCGTAGATCTAGGAGTTGTGATATGTCGGAGTCGTCGAGGTAAGTTCCCCAACCGAGGAGTTGGGACAGGTAAGTGCCGTATAGATCTTTGTATTCTCTAAAGGCGCTATTAGCATCTAACTGGATGATCTGTAAACCTTCTACGCCAGGCACCTTTACAGGGCTTCCTTCGATCGTTAAATGAAATATATCGCCGAGCGAACCCGCTGGATCTATCGACAACAACAGAACGCGAAGTCCACTCTCTTCCGCCAGGTGCAGGCTCGTTGCAGCTGCGCAAGTAGACTTACCCGTACCACCCTTGCCCCCAAATATGACAAGACTTTCCCCGCTGTACAGCATCTTTCCCTCTTTTCTTCGCATTCTTTTGAACAAATCAGAAGCGTTGGATATAATGACCCTACTGTAAGGATTTCCTGAGTTAAGGCCAAGGGTTCTGATTCTTCATTTTTTCAAGTATCACCAGCCCAGCTGATTAATTCCAGTACGACCGGGGGCTCGTTCCCTGGTTTAGGTATAAGCTGGACTACCATACATACCGGGGTGAAATCGTTGACGTCCGAAATCGTAGAGATTCTACCGGTTATAATTCCGTTGCTCGTCGTTCAACTGGGCCTACAAATATTCTGTCTGTTGGACATCTGGAAGTTCAACAAGGGTAAGCGCGACAGGCAGGATAGGTGGGTATGGACTCTAGTGGTCATCATCTTCAGCCTGTTTGGCCCGTTGTTCTATTTAGTATTCGAGAGGAAATAGTATGACCTATCTAAGGACCGAGAATCTAACCAAGATATATCCAAATGGAGTGAAGGCGGTGGACTCGCTCGACCTCGAGGTAGAGAAGGGTGACGTCTACGGCCTAATTGGCCCGAACGGCGCCGGCAAGACCACGACCATCAGGATAATTACCGGGATACTTGCGGCGACGGCGGGGGCAGTGAGGTTTGAAGGTGAAACCGGACTCGACCTCAGGCGGACGGGATATCTGCCCGAGGGAGCGAGTTTCTACCGGTTCATGAAGGTCAGAGAGTACCTAACGTGGGCCTGCAGCCTCTACGAGGTGGGAGAGACGGCGGAGCGGGTCGAGCGGTCCCTGGAGGTAGTCGGGATGAAAGACCTCGGGGAGAGAAATCTGAATGAGCTGTCCAAGGGACAGAAACAGCGCGTCGGGATTGCCCAGGCCATCGTACACGATCCCGACATACTGGTCCTCGACGAGCCCACTTCCGGGTTGGATCCGGTCGGCAAGAAAAAGATCCTCTCGATAATCCAGGAACTGGCCGGTCAGGGCAAGACGATACTGACTTCGTCGCATATATTGCCCGAGCTATCCCGGGTATGCACGAGCGTAGGGATAATCAAGGGAGGAAGCATGGTCCTTCAGGGGCCGATGAAGGACCTGAAGAGGAAGTTTTCCCGGGCGAAGGTCGAGGTCGGCTTCGAGTCGGTGGAGGACGGTTTCGTCCCCGACCTGAGGAGCCTGGAATACGTAAGCGACGTCGAACAGCTGGACGGCGAGGAGCTGAGGTTCGTGGTTAACGTTACGGACGAGGAGGCAGCCAGGACGAAGTTTCCCCGGTACCTGGTGGACTCGGGGAACGTCCTCACCTATTTTGACCTGAACCGGGCAACGCTGGAGGACATCTTTCTGGAAACTATGGAAGGGGGGAGTTCGTGAATACGTTGAGGTTGATGAAAAAGGAGTTCAGGGAGACGAGGACGCAGGGCGTCATCTTCACCGCCGTGATTATATTTTTCGGCGCGACGTCAGTGCTGATGCAGAAGTTTATTCCCCAGCTAGTCCCGGAGAACCTCGCCGAAGCATTTACGCCCTCGCTTGCAGCTGGCCTAAACGACTACGTGGGTAATACGCTGCAGATCGGCTCGGTCGTCGCAATCTTGATCACTATATCGGCGGTCGCGGGGGAGCGGGAAGGAGGGACCCTGGAGCTCTTGCTTGCCAGACCGGTTTCAAAGGCGCAGGTAATCGCGTCTAAGTTTCTCGTCAGGGCGAGTTACGTCTTTCTGGGCAACATAGTTGCGGCCGTGGTAACGTGGTACTACGCTTACTACCTGTTTGAATCCTTCCCTATGGGCAAGCTGATCCTGTCCGCGATCGCGATGGGGACAGTGACTTCATTTGTCGTGGGGTTGACGATGATATTCTCCGCCTGGAGGTCGTCGAAGTTAACGGCCGCCTTCTGGAGCGGTGGACTATCCCTTGCTCTGGCAATACTCCCCACCGTTATGTCGCCCTACGACCTGATATCTCCGTTTAACTACGGCGACGTCGCCCGGAGGGTACTGTTCCAGGAGGTAACCGCGCTCGGTTACCTGAAAAATATCGCGGTTCTCGCCGGTTTTACCCTCTTTTGCCTTCTCCTCGCTTATTACGTTTTTGTCAAATCAGAGCGGATTTCCTGAGTTGGATAACGGACTTGGTTGAGGTGATTTTATGCTAGTTGGCGTTACGGGGGCCCGCGGCGAGGTGGGCCGGGGTGTAGTGACGGACCTTCTGGAAAACGGGTACGACGTACGTGCCATAACTCACAGTGGATGGGAAGACGCGCCGATCGAAGACGTCTACCAACTTGACGTCGAGGACTATGGAGCGGTTGAAGAAGCGATACGGCCCTGCGATAGGGTGATACACTTGGCGGGGGTAAGGTCGCCGGTCGGCGTTCCCGACGTAGACGTCCTCCGGACTAATGTCGTCGGCACCTATAACGTACTGCTCGCCTCTGGAAGGTCGGGCGTGGAGGGGATAGCTCTGGCGTCAAGCGACTGCACGTTCGGCTACACCTTTACGAAAAACCGGCCGGAGATTCTTTACCTCCCCCTGGACGAGGAGCACCCGACCAGGCCGGACGATAGCTACGGGCTGTCCAAGGTACTGATGGAGAGGACGGCCGAGGCTATGGTCCAGCGGTTTGGGTATTCAGTCGCCTCGATGAGAATTTCCTGGGTAATCGACCCGGCAAAGTACCGGACGGAGGAATTCGACGAACTTACCAGGGACCCGAAGGGGGGTTACTATAATTTCTGGTCGTATATCGACCTGCGAGACACGGCGCGGGGGTTTCGCCTGGCGATAGAGAAGGACCTTGGCGGCCACGAGATATTTCAGATTGCCGCCAGGGACACGAGGCTTAGGACCCCTTCCGCGGAATTGATCGACCGTTTCTTTCCCGGCGTCGACAAAAGGATAGAGTTTACCGGTCATGAAAGTCTCGAGGACTCAAGGAAGGCCGAGCGGGTACTCGGATTCACGCCGAAACATTCCTGGAGAGATTAGTTCCCGACGGTCACCCTCGATTTGAACTCGGGGTGACCGGTTAAGTTCTCGAAGGTGATCTTGAACAGGCTTCCCGCCAGTTCGCCCTCTTCGGCCCGTTTGTCTCCACCGGCTGTGGAAATGTATATCTCGTTGTAATCCTTACCGCCGAAGGATAAGCTGGTGACCTTTTTCGCAGGAAGTTTAATACGTTCGGTGGCCTCTCCGCCTCGGTCGTGACGGACTATACACCCTCCGTCCCAGCGGGCTGACCATACGTAGCCGTCTGAATCTACAGCAAGGCCGTCCGGGTCTCCGTTAGACTCGGGGACGTAAGCGAAAGTCCTCCTGTCCGAAATCTCGCCTGTAGTCCCGTCGTAGTTAAAGACGTAGATCCGTCTGGACCTGGTGTCGGTGAAGTAAAACCTGGTCTTATCAGGAGAAAACCCCATTCCGTTTGGCAACTCCACGTCGTCGAAGAGTAACTCGAGTTTTCCGGTTGAGCGGAGACGATATAGTCGCCCCGGCCTCCCTTCTTTTGGCATCGTTCCACAGAAAACCCTGCCGAGCGGGTCCGCGATTACGTCGTTAAACCTGCCCCCTACCTCGTCGGGTATTTTCTTGATTATCGTTTTCACCTTACCGCCGTCGAACTTTCTTACCGCGCCGTCCTCCATAAACAGGAGCAGGGACCCGTCTATTTGAAAAGTGAGGCCGCCGATTTCCCCTTTTTCGTAGACCTTCTCGTGCGTTTCCGTCAGGGGGTCATATCTGTAGAGCCGACCATTAACGATGTCTGTCCAGTAGACTACTCCCTCGTCGGGATGCCAGAGGACACCCTCTCCGAGCTCACACCCGCAGTCGACGACGACCTCGGGGCGGGAGTATTCGAGCGAATCGGTCATTATCTCACCTCTATGAGTATGGCGGTTGATTTTACGGACAAACGGAGAGGGAGTCAAACTCAAAAGTTAGGGAATATTTGCTTGACAGTTTCCAGAGATCACGTTATATTGAATATTAGATATTTCGGTAAGGTTAACGGTAAGGTTAATGATAGGTCTTTATTAATACGAATTCTTTTTTACCTCATAACAAACCAGCTTTCTCGCGATTGAACTCTTTAAGTGGGATAGGAAGAGAAAATATTCGACCCTGGAGGATGAATAATGGTAGAGAAATTGACGACCGTCCCCACAGAAGAAAGGTTTGAGAAGACCGCCAACTTTGAGGACCCCGGAGTAATCGTCACTTACGACTTCATCGACAACAACCGCCTGCTGAAGGAATACGGCGAGGGCAAGGAGGACCTCGTCCTGAGGAACGCGGTGATGATGAAGAACATTGGATTGGACGCGACGAGGTACATACATAACCCGGAAAAACCATGGATGTACAGCAAGTTCGACGTCTGGAGCGAGTTCTTCGGTATAGACCCCTCCAAGTGGGAGGTAAAGATCGGAGGTAAGACGGCCTGGATCAGCAAACGGCCATTTGACGACCTCAAAGGCCTGGAGGAACACATGCCAGAGGCCCCGGACAAGGAGAAGGTGGCCAGGTGGTGGGTCCCAAACCACAACAGGATTATTGAGATATTTCGTCAGTACGATCTCGTCTGGGTGACGGCAATAGAGGGAGCACTGACGGAGGCATATATGTACGCCTCCTTTGATTTGCTATTCAAGGCGATTTACAGGGCGCCGGAATTAGTAGAACGTCTTCTGGACGTTTTCTCCGAATGGGGTAGAATCATATCGGAACTTCACGCGGAAAATCCCAGTTCTCCCGTTTTCTTCCAAAACGACGACATCTGCGGCAGCAACGGTCCGTTCGTTTCTCCCGACTTTTTGAAAAAGGAGATGGTCCCCCGCTGGAGTAAAGTCTACCGGCCGGCCAGAGAAGCAGGATTGAAGTGTATCTATCACACCGACGGCAACGCCCACCCGGTAATGGATATCCTTGTTAACGAACTAAATATAGATGGGTTCAACCCGATCGATCAGGCCGGGATGGAGATCCGGAGGCTGAGAAATGATTACCCTGAACTCTTGCTGTTCGGAAACGTGGACTGCGCATTCACGCTCCCGGACGGGTCGGTCGAGGACGTCGAGAGGGAGAC
>JAGYME010000072.1 GCA_018400715.1 Candidatus Bipolaricaulota bacterium | reverse complement strand
AGTCCTTTGGGCGAATTCGGTTAAAACTTCCGGATCGATCTTATCCAGGTTCTGCGGGCGTAACTCACGCAGCCTTTCCGGCGTGACGGGCCCAGTCCAGAAGTAGAATCTATCGAGAAATGCCTTCTCTGGTGTAGCAACAAGAAAATTCAACCCCGACAAAGTCTCTTCTTGGTACCCAAAGAACATTGACCTTTGGACGTGTCTATAACGAAAGGTACCTAGGGGATTTTCAAATCTAGACGGCCGGCCCCTGGTGACGGAGGTTACAGTATAAACCGCCTCGGGGATTAGACGATGGTAGGCGAGGGCGTAATCCAGGCTAATATAAGAAGGATAGACCAATTTGTTAGCCAGATATTCCACCGGGACCTCACGTTTCCGGTAAGGCTCCGCGATAACGTATTTCCCTCTGGCCAACTTTACCAACTTCCCCTTGCTGGACCACCGTCTCAGCTGAGAATGGACGGACTCGGGGTTTTCCGCTCCAGCACGGACCAGACGTGGTTCGATAAGAGGCAAATCACCGTATTTCGTCAGGAATTCTTCCCATTTCATGGAAGTAGTGTAGCATATATGTTACGTTAATGCAATGGTTTACACAGTTCGCAATTTCCAGTCCGCAGTCCGCAGTTAACGGCAAAGAAATGTTGGTTCTGTTTTTCGACATAGCCACGGGTAAAACTTTCAGCTTGCGGATGAAAAGCCGTTCGCGGTTTTCAGCCCGCAGTTAGCAGTCGAGACCCAAACGACGTTGGTTTTTGTTCTCGTTGTTTCCATGAAAATATAACTAATATTAGTTATAAATATATCTCGCAAGATAAAAATGCCCAAAATTGACATTAAGGAGGTTCCAACCTTTTAGGAACTTATAAAAGAAGTGAAGAACAGAAATTTATAATCGACCCCAAAAATTTGAACTGTTAGATACTTTTTGGAATTTGCTCTAATTTTTCCCGATAATCTAAAAGAAAAGACTCCCGAGAGGAGAAGAGAGCATGGATAAGGAAGAATTGAAGTCAATCTTAGAGACTGGTGAATCCCAAACAGTCGAGTTCATGGAAAGGTTCAGCCAAAAGTTCAATATCGAGATGGTCGCCCTGGCTAACGCAGAGGGTGGAACAATCTTCCTTGGTGTAAATGATCAGAACAAAATATCGGGTCTGGGCGTGACGAATAAACTAAAGTCACAAGTCAAGGACTCAGCCCGGAACTGCGATCCCCCGGTCGAGATTGAACTGGAAGAAATAGGGAACGTACTGGCCGCACACGTAAAGGAGGGTGACAACAAACCGTACAGGTGTAGCGAAGGCTTTTACCTCCGACAAGGCCCCAATTCTCAGAAACTTTCCCGAGATGAAATACTGAAATTCGGAGTGAAGAGTGGAAGAATACGATTTGATGAACAAATCCGAGAAGATTTTCATTACCCGGAAGATTTCAACGAGAAAGCGTTTCACAAATACCTAAATAGGGCCGGAATAACGAGCTCAACTGCACCGAGAAAATTTCTCAAGGGACTTAACTTGGCTGAGGAGGAAAGTGAGTTCATAGCTAACAACGCTGCAGTTCTATTTTTTGCCAAAGAACCATCTTCTTTCATTCCTTCTAATTTGATAACCTGTGTTAGGTTCAGCGGAAACAACAAAGCCACTGACATAATTGACAGGAAGGATTTTGATAGTACTTTACTCCAAAACGTGGACGATGCCCTAGATTTTACCAAGAGGAACACAAGGACGGCCGCAAAAATAGTTGAATTCGAGAGGGTTGAGAAGGAGGAATACCCCTATGAGGCGATAAGAGAAGCTGTGTTAAATGCTGTTATGCACAGAAACTACTATTTAGAAGATGCTCCGACTCACCTAAATATCTTTTCCGATAGAATCGAGATAGTTTCACCCGGAGCACTCCCCGATGGAGTAACTCTTGAAAACTTGGGAGAGATAAGTGTTCCAAGGAACAGATTAATTGCAGATTTGGTTCTCAGGACTGGCCTAATTGATAAATTGGGAACGGGTATAAAAAGGATGAGGACAATGATGAGAGAACATGGTTTGGAAGAGCCTAAATTTGAAGAACTAGATGAAATATTTAAAGTGACCCTATTCGGTCCCGAAGACGAGATCCTCGATCTAATTCCGGAGAAAGGGGGCGAAGATTTGAGAGAGAAAGGTTTGAATGAGAGGCAAATTGAGGCTTTAAGATTAATCGTTAATGAAAGGAAAAGTTTAACCAACAAGGATTATAGGCAGAAATTTGATATTTCTAGACAGACAGCCACCAGAGATTTAACGGAACTGGAAGAAAAGAATTTTGTAGTTGGTAAAGGCAAGAGGCGGTCTAAGCACTATGTTTCTAAGTAGGAATGTGAGTCAATTAACCGGAATTTGAGTCAATTAATGAGTCAATTAAACCCTCTTAATATTTCTAAAAGCAATAAGGTAGAAAAATTGTTCCACGACTCTGCACTTATTACTGTCATTTTTCTACAATAGTTAATGCAAAAAACATACGATAGACTACTGTGGCTTGCCTCTTTTTTCTAGATCAAAGTTGCACTTACTTTCTAAATCCAAGAATGATGAAGTTAGAGTGAAATCACCTATAATTAGTCCGCAAAGGAGACGGATGGCCACAGACAACCAACCAAAACGAGGTAGGTGACGCATACGATGATAGACAGAGAGACGTCTGAAGAGATGGTCCGAGACGAAATATCCGAGGAAAACCTGGTAAAGCACATGCTGGCCGTGGAGGCGGCGATGCGGGAACTGGCAAACTACTTTGACGAGGACGAGGACGAGTGGGGGATTGCCGGTCTGCTCCACGACCTTGACTACGAGAGGACGAAGGACGACCCCGACCGTCACGCACTTCTCACGGTAGAGATGCTGGAGGAGAAAGACGTAGACCTGAACGACGCACAGCTGGACGCCATCAAGGCACACGCAGGCCACAAGTCCCCGGAGACGAAGATGGAAAAGGCTATATACGCCGTGGACCCACTCACCGGGTTGATAGTGGCCGGCGCGCTAGTCCACCCGGACGGCATCATGGAGATGGACCCGGAGTTCATCCACAACCGCTACGACGAGAACAGCTTTGCCCGGTCCGCCAACAGAGAGGCAATCAAGTCCTGTGAAAAGCTGGGTTTTAGTCTGGAGGAGTTCTTCGGCGTAGTACTTAAAGGCATGCAGAATATAAACGACGAGCTTGGTCTGTAAAGAGGGGTGTCTCCATGGAGACGAGAAAGAAAGATGACCGGATCTTCGTCAGGTTAGAGCGCGGAGAGGAGGTCCTGGATAGTCTGGACAGAATCAGGGAAGAGTATGGAATAACCAACGGCTTCTTTCAGGGCATTGGAGCCGTGGACAAGGTCAAGCTGGGAAACTACGACGTGGAGGAGAAGGAGTACCACGAGAAGGAAGTCGAAGGTTCTTTCGAGGTCCCCAGCTTTTCCGGAAACATCGGCCCGGACAAGATACACGCGCACATTACGGTAAGCGACCGAACCTACTCGCCCAAGGCTGGTCACTGCGGGATGGCCAGGGTGTCGGGGACGTTCGAGGTAGTTATCCTTACCACTGAAGGGGTCCCGTTGAAGCATCAGTACGATGGGGAGACGGGGTTGGATGTGTTTGACTTAGGTTGATATTCAACATTATTTGGTAATAGCGCGCTGATTTTGTTTTCCGTTCGCCGTTCGCATTTTCAGTCCGCAGTCCGCAGTCAGGTACTGGGAGTAACTTAGCTGCGTGCCTCAACAGAGTTCTCTTTCAACGTATCCCCTGACGCCAGTCCTGTGATTTGTCCAAGACCCTAGCGAACGTCTTTATCGTCGTCTAAATATTGCAAGAAGCCATTTATTAGACGTTTTGTTTCTTCGGCACTTTCATAGGCCTTTTTGAACATTTCCTCATCAATATAACCTTGATCCAGCGCAACGTATAGGTGGGATTGAACTTCCGTAGCTGACCGATAAGCGTATCCAAGGAAAGACGAAAACTGCCTATCGGTTCTACCGTCAAATCCCTCCGCTATATTTGCCATGGTTGAAATTGATGCGCGCTGGATTTGGTCTCTCAAGCCGAAGTCCTTGAAGAATGACTGATTCTTGGTTAAATTGTAAATTTCATTGGTAAGTCTCCTAGCCTGTTTCCAGGAATTGACCTCTTCAAATGATGTTATCTCCATTGTCTACCTCCTTAATCGACTTTCTTTTGAGAGGCATTTTATCAAGGAATTGACGCGGCGTCTATTAAGTAGGTTAAGGTGTGGAAAGGGGCTGAGTACTGAAGGAACAGGCTAATTTTTGGCCTCATTCCCGGTAGAGGCGCGACCGATCTCTGACAAGGTTATCGGTGTAACACTTACTCCTTGATGTACTCCTCGAGCCACTCTCTATCGACAATTCGGGTATCTATCATTATATGCAGCGCAGCTATCTTTCCCCCCTCTTCGCCGAATAGCTCCTGGGCCCACTTGATAGCCTTGTAGCCATGTTTGACCTGTCGGTGGCTGGAACCAAGATATTTGACGGTCAGGTCCAGCCACTCGTGGAGCGACTCGTTTGTATAACCTAACAGTTTCTCGTCAACCTTTACGTGGCTTCTACGGTCCAAATCTACTCTCCAAGCAGGTCTTATTCTGCTTTATCCGGTCACCCCTAAAGCTTATAACTCCTCTTCGTAGTCGCTTGCTCTCAGCTCCTTAGCGATCTCGGAGGCTCTTCCAATTAGGTCAACGGGCAATTCGTCTCCTTCCTCCAGCATTGCCATGTAAGTGTCGATCCAGGTATTGACCATCGATTCAACTTTGGATTGCTGGTCTCTGAACTCCTCGCGCCCTTCCAGAGGTTTGAGGACAGTGTCAATGGGATTCATCTTCGTGTGGAATTCCAGCGCCTTATCCAGGTTTTTTGACATCACGATCTGCTTGTCCATGGTGTCCTTCAGTTCTTTCTTGGGGTCTCGCGCCATGACGGATACCTCCTATTTTTTAGTAATTTGGGAAATTCGTTCTTTCATAACCTTATCGTAGTCTCTCTGTCTCTCACGCCAGGTGTTTCTTAGGCCATTCATCCGGGCCCGCTGGGTATCGCGTAACGCCCTAGCGTTACCGTTGATCCGAGCCATCGTCTCGTCAACGCGGCGCTTCTGGGCGGTACCCTGTCGTCGCTCCTGGGGCGAGAGCTTCGTGCGAAATGCTTCCTCGACGACCTCCTCGGGCTCAAGCCCGTGGCCCTTGCGGATATGCATATTTACGTCCTTGTACTCCTTGCCGCAGATAGGGCAAAAAACCGTGTCCATAATTACACTTCCTTTGGTGGTTGACTACAAACCTATGTTTCTCCACTCCCGTATGATTTAGAATACTACACAGCGTGATGATGATTCAAGAAGTGAGGCGAGGACGTATAAAAGGGATTAATAGGTTAGCATTTTATCGATATAATCAGGCGCCGCCGATTAAGAAGTTAAATTTGAAGGATATAATCAGCGGAGCAATCTTTTTGATGACGCGGGGAGAAGTGACCAGTGGGATTTATTTCGACTTAGAAGCCGCATCATCCTGAAAGGGAAGAGAGACATGAGGTATTGAATTATTCGTTATCTGTAACCTATACCGTATTTTTCGTCAAGATACTCCAAGGCTGGCTGGTAGGTCATTTCGTGCTGCAAACAGTAGTTCACTGTTTCTTTCAAAGGAATCACTTTCCTGTCATCTTTTTCTACAACGTCAAAACTTTTCTCCGGGTGCAATATGTAGACGAAACCGTATAACGTTTTGCTCTAGTCAGGCAAAGAGTATTCCACTCGACGTTCTTTGAAAAAACTCTTCCAGTAGGTCATATCTTCCTGTAATAATTTTGAATGAAAAATCAGAGGCCCGTCAATCCGAGCCCCTGACTGTCCTTTGGCCGTCTTTTACCAGGAAAAACCGGGTTTCAGAATTTACCCGCTCAGGCTTAACACGTAGTGCTGAGATGGACCGCTCATTTTGACGGCTATCACGAGAAAGATGTTCCCCGGTACGGGCGCGTTGCCAATTGTTGTTAACGGCTCGTTGGCTGCGGGGGCATCACAGGAAACCTCTATTCCACCTCCGGTTGGTGTAACGGAAGCGCAAAAGTTAAAGGAATTACTGATTACCAGAAGAACGTGTGGTGAAGAGGGCCGATCCCAGGTAACTGCAGCCCGTAGTTGACCGGGGCCGTTGACCCAGTAAGCCGTGGCGGCAAAACCGCTCCCGAGCGATCCTATTAACATGGGATCGGCTACGTTGCCCACTTTTGGGTTGTTTCTGTTTCCCTGGACTTCCAGGTCCGCTCCACTGTTCCTAAGTTGATTTAGTACGGCCTCCGGGCTGGATCCGGGCGAAATTCCCTGCAGCCTGGAAGGAAGTCGAGCCTGACTCTGGTCGGGCTGGAATTGTTGGTTGTCTTCGGTTGTTCCTCCGCCTGAAGAAGTGAGAGCTATCAAACCACATCGATACTCCGCCCTCGCTTCCATTCCCACTCTAACGCTAAATTTCCGCTCTCTGTCGTCCTGACCGTTTACGGTTACTGCAGTTGGGTTATTGTTGAGCTCGAAGGTAAAAGTCCTGGTCTGGTCTAGTTCGATTGATCGGGGTGGGGAAAGAACCTTGATCGCAATCGGCAAACCTCCTCGCTGGAATAAGAACCTGGAAACCTCTACGGGCCCTTTACAGTTTCTGTTGCTTACTTTAACTCTTGTAGTAACAGCATTTGAGACCTGACTTGTTGCTAGAAGAGCTAATCCAATTACCAAAACCACGACCAACAAACCTGTTTTCTTTTCCGAAGACCCAAATAACATACTATCAACTCCTTTTTATTTAGTCCTAGTTGAGTACTATACATCTTCTTATCCGGAAGTGCCGCCTATGAGATTAGTCTGAATTCCGCTATTCGCGGGTAGCTTTCAAGTTCCGTTACTTTATGAGACCTCTTTCCGGCAACCCTCCGTTAGAAATTAATATAAGACTTGTAAGTATATAATAACGATTGTTATATCAAAGTTAAAGAGATTAAAAAATGTCTTCGAAGGCGAAGAGGCTTTCAGCGAAATATTGCCGATTAGATTGGTGGTGGAGATATTCCCGATGAAACCATCCAGGACTCGAAAAGCCGGCTGTTCCGAGACTTTAGAGATATTTAAAATCACGGAAATCCACGATAGGATAATTACAGCCACCGCCAACTTTTACGAGTCAGGAGTTTTAACAATGGCTATCAGCCGCCAAACGGGCTCAAGGTCAGGTAAATAGGGTCAAGCGAACTTTATCAGGCCCGTTTCCGGGTCCATGGACTCTATCTCGACCATGGAGAAGATGGGCTTTCCGGTCTTGCTTAGCCTTTTGAAGCCGCCGGAGCCGGTCTTTCTGATGACGAAGGCGTAGCCTACAACGGGGACACCCATTTCGTCCATTATCTCGGTCAGGGTGCCGGCGGTGGTCCCGGTAAACAGGAAGTCGTCGACGATGAGCACTTTGTCATCAGAAGTGAAGTAGTTGCCGGAGACGGCAAGCGTGGTCTCCGTCTTCTTCGTCGGGGACTCTATCTGCC
>JAGYME010000071.1 GCA_018400715.1 Candidatus Bipolaricaulota bacterium | reverse complement strand
TCACCGACGCAGGTGTCTCTGCGATAAAAGAGCGCCCGGAATTTGAAAAGATGATGGAAACGATAAGTCAAGACGGGGCGTCCGAAGAAGACGTGGACGGAATAGTAGTAACCAAGTTAGATAGGTTCGACCGCTCGGTCAAGGACCTGGTTGTAAACATGGAAACTCTCCAGGATCAGGAGATAGACTTTATCTCCATCGGCGACTCCCTCGATACCTCTACCCCCAACGGCAAGCTCCTCTTTCATATCCTCTCCGCCTTTGCTGAGTTCGAGCGTGAGATCATCAGAGAGCGCATGCAGGCCGGCAGAGACCGGGCCAGGGCCCAGGGGGGAAGGAACTACACAGACCGAAGAAGGAGCTCGATGAGGAGCGTATAAAGGAACTTTACACGGAGAAGGGACTGTCAGCCCGGGCGATTGCTAAATTGATGGAAGTGTCGCCGCCGCCCTATTCTTTCCCGACTGCGGGAAATGGGGGTGGAGATAAAGGGTGGCAAGTAACGGTAATTGCGGCAGGGCTTTACTTGGTTACGGGCAATAGTTTAGAAGTTGCATCTTCTTTGAGGGATAAATATATGAGTAGACTGTCCCGAACTGCTTTGGGGCAGTCTACTCAGGGGATTGTAGGGATATAGCCCCCGGGTTAGTTTTAAACTTTGTTTTATTACTAACCAGGAAGAGTATTCGTCATGAGTTTCGATCCAACTTTTATCCCGTACTCACTCATAACCTCTGTTTTCATAATCAGAATCCACTGGTGTTCTCTTTCTATCTCAATTTCCTCGTCACCTACCTCCGCTTCCTTAATTTCTACTACTTCCCCTTCACCGTCCGTTGCTGCAAAAGATAGTGAAGACTTAATTTTACTTACGTCAAAATCTCCCCCGTATGAAGTCACGCGCCCCTGGTCAAAAAGAAGAAAAGTATTCCCCCACGCCTTTGATCCGATGTTTTTTAGTCCTTTATCCACTGCGTCGTCCTCGTCGGTTATCTTTACCGGAAGTAATATCTCTCCGTCGTCAGGATTGGTAAAACTGACCATCTCCGTTTCCATTTTCTTTACCGCATCGGGCACGTAAGCCTCCGTTTTGGGCATTATGGGAGCAACAATATACAGCCCAACAAGGAACCCTATCCCCACAGCAGCTATTGCAAACAGGGAGAGTTTTCCTCTCCGTAACCACATACTTTTGTCTAACTCGTCCGCTTTTGCCAAATCAATCACCCCTTAATTTTGGTTGGTGTGGATGTAGTTACCGGCAATTTGTGCTTCGTTATGTTCGTAAAACTCTTCTCTAGTTTTGTCCATCAAGAACCTGTCATAGTACTTTCCGTCGACCTTCCACCAGTAGTTTCTCAACCGACCTGCCTTTCGGAACCCGCGTTTCTTCGATACCCTCCGGACCTTACTGTTGGTCTCCGTAAAGGATAAACCATTGTCAAGCAGAAGTCTCGTTATCTCCGTTCCAAATCCCCGACCTCTATAATCTTCTTCTCCTATGATTACATGGATGGTCGCCCATCGTGTCTATGATCTATTTGGTTTAGACCGCAGTAACCTATTGGCTCGTCTTCACCTTACCGGAATAGAACCAGTGGGGTATTACTTGCCTATGCCGTTTAATCCCCTAGCGAGGAATCACCCCGTACTCCATAATTTTGTTTATGTTGTAGGTTGGCCTAAATTGGGGGGAGGGGTCTTATTGCAAGTTCGGCACCGAGAGAAAGAGGTCGATTACCCATATAAGCTAATTCCCGAAAAAATGAGAGAGCTTCTTATCCTTCCTCAACGTGTCATCTATCCCTGTACTTGTACTTCTTTATTCCCTCCGGCTTCAGTTCTATATCAAGCTCCTCCAAGGTCTTCGAGTAACTCCCTTTGACCCTCACCTCTTGACCACCTCTTAGCACCAAATCACTGCACGCCCCATTAACTCTCTTCACCCTCACAACTTTATTTTTCTGCACTTTCAAGTTGCCACCAATCTTCTTTTTGAAGCTGATTTTCTCACTCACGGAATCACCTCTCTGACAAAGTGTACCACAAGTAACCTCACTACGCTCTTTGTTAATTTAAGGTCTGGTGAATACCCCACAGGACTTTAAGGTTCTCATATACACCCCTCTGGTACAAAGTCTCAGGTCCTCTCTTACACCGTTAAGCTGTCCAATATGTCCCCTTACGTCCGCTCTGTCCAATCTCAGGGCGCTACACTTTTTGTTCGTTCTGGTAGAACGATACGCAATTCGCAACTTCTCCCCTTTTCGCTCGGGGCGCCATCTCTCTCTCAACGTCCGCTAGGTCTCCCAGGTAAGCCTCTGCAGTTAGGGATTGTGTTGAAGTGAAGTTTTACACCTTTAACGTCTTAGGTGAGTTTGCTGCCTTGAATTGACTTATATGTAAGTCGTTACCACCTTGGTAACGGTCTATTAAAAAGCGAGAAGAGAAAGTACAGACGATCTCATCCTTCAACTTTGGTCAAGATTTATCACGAATCTTAGTCCCGTTATCTCCTCGCCTTCGATCTCGAGATCGATAAAGCCAGGAATGACGGTAAGGTTCTCCTCGCCTTCGATCAACCGGCGGGTAATTGCGATCGCTTTTACGGTTTGATTTACCGCCCCCGCACCTACGCTATGGACTTCGGCTATACCGTTCGACTCGAGTTCCCCAGCGATTGCGCCGGCAACGGAATTGGGGTTGGAACTTGACGCGACCTTTAAGATTACCATATCCTCTACCTCCCATACTACGACATAAGGGCCACCTAACCTTCTCGGATTTCTCTCTTGGTGTCAATCTATCGCTGTCAAAACGGGTTCTATGGTCGATGAACTTGACCAAATAATATCTTTTAACGTATAGGCTGGTTTTCTGACCGGGAGATCCCGGTAAAAACTCCTAAGGGATTACTGGTGAAAGCGTGCTGCCCCAATTTGCCATCCAAATTTGACAACCCACCACACTTGTTAAAAATATTTCAGTGATAATTTAACAAATAATCCCTGTTGAACTGGCCGCAGATTTCGTTAGAATTATTTTGACTCATCTGTTAGTAATGTCTAACTTTTGGTGAACCCCAATGAAAAGTTCCTGGCCGGAAAGAGAAAAGGAAACTGCCGGCCTCGAGGATTACCTGAAAGTGATCTTTAAATTGAGCGATCCGGATCCCCAGGTACGGGCTACGGCAATAAGCGAGGAAATGAACATTAAGAGGCCCAGCGTAACCTCTGCTGTAAGCAGGCTCAAGGAAAAGGGGTTCGTCGAACATAAAAGATATGGGCCAGTCATACTTACGAAAAAGGGGCAACAGCTGGCAGAAGAAGTAAAGGAAAGGCACGAAGTGCTGTTTCGATTCTTCACAGAGATACTGAACATCGACGAGGCTCGGGCGAAAGACGATGCGTGCCAGATAGAACACTACGTAAGCGAGAAAACTCTGGAAAAAATATCCAAGTTCGTCGACTTTTTGATTTCATGCCCGCGTGACAGGGCCATAGTGCTGGAAAACTTTAAACAGTACGTCTCCGAGGGTACCAGAAACGAAGAAATGAAAGGGTGCTGTGAGGGTTAGCGTAAAAATTTTTCAAATATATTTAGGTTTACCTAACTATATAGAGATTTCCCCGGGCAACCGGGAACATACTAACATCCACCGTATCAGCAATTGTTGGAGATCTTTTTCAACCGGCGAATAATTTGCTTATCTCCAAGGGAGTAATAATGGAGAGACTGGAATCGAATCAAGACTGGTTAAAAGATATATTGCCGGAGGGTTTGCCTTACCCGACGTCGAACATCATTAGTGGTCCCGGCGGAACGGGAAAGCCTTTAATTGGGTTTGATGTGGTCAACGACTGGCTAAAAGCCGGGGGGGATGTAATTTTCCTCCCATTACAGTACCCAAAGACGGATTTCGTAAAAACTTCACTGAAAAAGCTGCATGATATAGACACCGAGGACTATCAGGGGAGGCTATCCTACGTTAAATTCGATCTAGACGTGAATAGCTGGGAGAAAACGGCAAAAAACGAGCTGAAGGCCAACCTGTTGAAACCGGGGGTCTGGGATGAAGTGATCGAGAGAGCCGAGGAAAACTTTTCCCGGAACCAGGACCCCGGAACTCTTGTCTTTGCTTCCGCATTGAACCTTGTGTTGTTCTCACCCACCTACAAACAGGCCAGCCTCGATAAACTGGAAGAGTTACTGGGTGAAGACAAACAAAGAACGTACCTGGTTGCGGTAAGCACCAGTGCCTTCCGCGAGGATATTAGCCGCTGGGAGGATGCAGCGGATACCTTGATGTTTTCGCGCATGGAAGAGGGAATGAGACTCTTTCTCGAATTAAAAAGACTGAAGAACGAACGGATCTCTACCAGAGAAGTAGAAGTACCAATTCAAAAAGAAACGTTACAGGAGATCAAAGAAGTAGCGGAAGGAGTGCGTAAGAGAAAGATCCCGGCGTTAAAAGAGATCTAGGAGATGAAAAACCGTGAAAGTCACAATAATTTATGACAATTCGGTTTACGACGAAGAACTCATGTCGGATTGGGGGTTCTCTGCTTTGATAGAGGGAGAGGCAACGCCAAGAATTCTCTTTGATACCGGCGCCGACGGTAAAATTCTGTTAAACAACATGGACCGGCTAAGGATCGAACCGGAAACTATCGACGAGCTTTTTATATCTCACGATCATTACGACCATACGGGCGGTTTAAGAGAATTTATGGACGCCAACCAGGACGCCAGGATCTTTGTACCGCCGACTTTCTCCGGGGCTGGCAAAGGCAGAAATCCCAGGCTGGAAATCGTGTCGGCTCCGAGACGGCTTCATGAAAATGTCTTCTCTACCGGAGAGCTGGACGGCATAGAACAGAGCTTAGGGGTCGTGACGGAGAAGGGAGTAGTACTTGTGGTTGGTTGCTCCCACCCGAAGATGCATCACATTTTGGAAAAAGCCCAGAAGTTTGGAGAAATATATGGCATAATCGGTGGCTTACATGGATTTTCCGAGTACGATCTGTTCGAGGACCTGGAATTGATCTGTCCGACGCACTGTACCCAGCATAAAGCTGAACTGAAAGAGAGATATTCGGAAAAATACGTCAGGGGAGGAGCGGGGCGAATCATAGAAATATAACCATGGCAAAAGACGTAAGAGAGATAGTAAAAGAGGATCTCCTGGAGGCGCTTGGCTTAGAAGAGGAACCCGTGCCAATAACGGAAGTAGAGCCGGAGATCAAAGTATCGCACGGCTGTATAACCAGGGCGCTGGAGGAGCTAGCGGAAGAAGCCTTCGTCCGGAGGGAAGGTGCCCTTGTCTCACTGACCGACAAGGGCAGGGAAAAAGCGGAGGAGCTGATCCAGAAACACTCCACCCTGCAGAACTACTTTGCCGAGCGGAGAAGTATGGAAGAGGCACGGAAGGCAGCCGAATTACTCGAACACTACGCTTCTCGGGAGGTAGTCGACTCCCTAAGAAAATTATCTACGCTTGAGGAAGGCCTGCCCCTGCCGGAGATTAATCGGTCCGGAGGACTGATAACTGATATCGTTTGCGACAGGGAGCTCTTTGAGCGAATGATTAGCATGGGAATTTATCCCGGAGAGAGCCTGAAAATCAAGAATACACTTCCGAACTGCATCGTGGTAGAACTGGGCAACAAGAAATTCGCTCTGGCTCCGGAGATAGCCAGGAATATAAAGGTATCCAGGGATGAAGAAACTTAAAGTCCTACTTCTTGGTCAACCAAACGTCGGCAAATCTTCGCTGCTCGATTCCGTCGCCGGATCAAAAGCCGTGGTTTCTAATTACCCCGGTACCACTGTAGAGTTAACGGAAGCAAAAAAGAAAATTGGCAATAAGGAAATTACTTTCGTCGATACTCCCGGTATATACTCCATCTCCGACCGCAGCGAAGAAGAAAAAATCACTGAAGAAACTCTTCTGGACGAGGACACTGATGGAGCAATCATTATCGCCGACGCCACCTCCCTGGAAAGAAGCCTCTACATGGTTTTACAGGTTATCGAGGCGGGAGTGCCGACGGTAATAGCCCTAAACTTCGTGGAGGAAGCTAACGACAAGGGAATCAGGATCGATAGCGAAAAGCTGGAAAACATCTTGAACGTCCCGGTCATCGAGATCAACCCAATCACTAAAGCGGGAACGGAGGACTTTCTGGACTACGCCAGCAACATAGATCAATACACAGGACCTAGTTTCGAAGTTGAATACGACGACCACATAGAAGAATCAATAACAGAGGTCTCAACCCATGTGAAAAGTGATCTGTCGGAGAGGTTCGTCGCGCTCAGGTCCCTGGAAGGTGACGAGGATTTCTACAGGTACCTAGGCAACAAAGGGATCCTGGACGAGATCAGGCAAAACCTGGAAGAACACCCGGAGATCGCTAAAGATATTTCAGTAACCAGGTACGGGACGGCTTCCTTCCTGGCAGAACAGGTCACCGAATTGATCGACGTTGAAGAGAGAAGGGATTTCAAGGATTTAATGGACGACCTCTTGCTGGGCCGGTTAACGGGTCCACTTATTACGGGGATATCGTTACTATTAATTTTCGGGTTGCTTCTGTTTCTCGGACGCTGGGCGCAAGATTTTCTGATGGGATGGGCGGAAAGGGCCACAAGCACTCTCGGAACAGGAAATACCTATTTCTCCATGATACTCAACCAGGGACTGATCGGGCTGACTGCGGGTATTTCTATAGCTTTGCCCTATGTATTTCTGTTCTACCTTCTGCTCGGTGTTCTGGAAGACGTAGGAGTTCTACCCCGATTTATCGTCAATGCCGAGAGATTTCTAAAGAAACTGAACCTGCCAGCCAAGTCCTTTATTCCGCTTGCCCTGGGTTTGGGGTGTACCGCACCGGCGACCCGGGCTACCAGGGTTCTATCCGATAGGAGCGAACAATTTCAGGCTTCTTCGTTCTTTCCATTTGTGCCCTGCTCTTCCAGAATCGCGATAATTATGGGGGTAGTTGGCTACTACGGGGGGATGTGGCTGGCAATTTCCGTCTTCCTGACCACTCTACTCGCCGGAATAGTCTGGGGCCTCGGGGTGAACGCAGCGGGTGAAACGGAACCTGAACCCTTAATTCTGGAGCTGCCGCCCTACAGGAAGCCACTTCTTAGCAACGTAATTGCCAAAAGCTGGATCAGGATGAAGGATTTTGTCTATATCGTTATCCCGTTGCTGGCGGTTGGGGGTATGGTCTATGGCGTATTTGAAAAAACCGGTCTAACACAGGCCATAATTGGGCCCCTTGCTCCAATAACCAGGTGGCTCGGTTTGCCGACGGCAGTGATAGTTCCGTTGATTTTCGGTTTTTTACAGAAGGATCTAACTGGTGCAATGCTGGTGTCTGTCCTGGGCGTTGGCGTTGCCTCGGTCCTGACGGGGGCCCAGTTATACACGTTTGGCGTGGCCTCGGTAATCGGTATTCCCTGCATAATCGCCTCTGGAATGCTATGGAGAGAATTCGGCTTTACCAGATCTTTACTGCTGACTTTTGGTTCGATAATTTACGGATACTTGGTCGCGGGAATAATTGGTAATCTCGTTTACTTAGTCACCTAGCCGCTGGTGATCGGACGAACGGCGACTCTGGTCAGTTTTGGATCCCCCCCAAATTCCCTGTCCAGTCAACTGTCCCTGGCACAATATTGGCGTGGACAAATACCTGGAACCTGGAAAAACTATCCGAACTCTTCGCTGGATAAGTTAATTGCCGATGAAGATGCCCCCCGACCCGAACGAAAAGCCTTTGGCGACATGTTTGGGATAGATTGATGGGTCTGTTTGACCGGGCCCTTACGGATCGGAGAAGCAGACCTTGAAGCTCCGCTACGGCCTGGAGGACTGTCGGCCCCTGACTCTTGAGGAAGCTGGAGACGTCTTTGACCTCAACAGG
>JAGYME010000070.1 GCA_018400715.1 Candidatus Bipolaricaulota bacterium | reverse complement strand
GGATTCGTTTAACGAACTGCTGTCGGTTATGGGTGAACACGACGTGGAGATCCTCAGCCTGCTCAATTCGATCGAGGAGGACGGGAACAGGATGATCTTAAAGATCGGAAAGGTCGATGACAGCGAAGGACTGAAGAGGTCTTTGGAGGAGGTGATGGGTGATGAATGAGGTCACTGTCAAGACGTCGAAGCGTGTCGAGTTAGTTGATATTACCTCCAAGGTAAAGAACGTCGTCCGCGAGAGCGGAACTGATGACGGAATCTGTTATCTATACGTCCCCCATACCACGGCGGCGGTGACGATTAACGAATCGGCTGACCCCGACGTGGCACTTGACATCGCCGATCAGTTAAGCGAGGTAGCGCCGCCGAGTAAGAGTTACAGGCACAGGGAGGGAAACGCCGATTCCCATATTAAGTCGAGCGTGGTCGGTAACACCGCGGAGGTCTTTATCGAGAACGCAGGTCTCAAGCTCGGAACGTGGCAGGGGATATTCTTCTGTGAATTTGACGGCCCCCGGACCCGAAAAGTCTGGGTAACGGTCGGCGAGCTGTAGCGGTTGAAAACTGGAATCCCTTTCGATAAAATTTCTCTGCTTTCGGCCGGTGTAGCTCAATCGGCAGAGCAGTCGACTTGTAATCGACAGGTTGCCAGTTCAAGTCTGGCCGCCGGCTCCATATAGCTTGAGTGGGTATTAGTACAGAAGATAAGTTTTTGTTTCGCTGGGAGGGGTACCGAAGTGGCCAAACGGAGCGGACTGTAAATCCGTTGGCAGGTGCCTTCGGGGGTTCAAATCCCTCCCCCTCCACCACCCCTAAATCTATGCTTCTGTAAGTAGTTTCTTGGCGGTTGAGACGTAATTAGATTTGTAATATTATTACGTTATATTTGAGTAGTGCCCGTGTAGTTCAGTCGGTAGAACATCCCGTTGGTAATGGGAAGGTCGGCGGTTCAATTCCGCCCGCGGGCTCCAAACCGCCTACACCCGGACGGCGGTTAAGATATGATTTTGCAAAGGTAATTTTATAACAATACAACATCGAGGAGGTACACGATGGCAAAAGAACATTTTGAGCGGGATAAGCCGCACCTAAATATTGGGACGATTGGACATATTGACCACGGGAAGACTACTTTGACTTCCGCGATGACCAAAGTACTGGCGAACATGGGAATGGCCGAAGGAAAAGAGTTTAACGATATCGATAACGCTCCTGAAGAGCAGGAACGCGGTATTACAATCGCTGTACGTCACGTGGAGTACGAGACGGATAATAGACACTACGCCCACATCGATGCACCCGGTCACGCGGATTACGTTAAGAACATGATTACCGGTGCGGCCCAGATGGACGGGGCCATATTAGTTGTATCGGCAGCCGACGGACCCATGCCGCAGACACGTGAGCACGTGTTGCTGGCAAGGCAAGTCGGTGTACCTGCCATGCTGGTATTCCTGAACAAGACGGACATGGTTGACGACCCCGACCTAATCGACCTTGTCGAGATGGAGGTCAGGGACTTGCTCAACGAATACGAGTTCCCGGGCGACGACGTACCGATCATCAGGGGCTCTGCTCTCCAGGCAATGGAAAGCGATGGAGACCCGGAGGCGGACGTCAACCAACCGATTATCGAGCTGGTCGAGACAATGGACGAATACATTCCGTTGCCCGATAGGGACGAAGACAAGCCGTTCTTGATGCCAATCGAGGACGTCTTCTCCATCAAGGGACGTGGGACGGTCGCTACCGGTCGTGTAGAACGAGGGAGGATTACTCCTCAGTCCGACATAGAGATAGTTGGATTGCACGGCGATATCGTGGAAACCGTTGCTACCAGTCTCGAGATGTTTAACAAGACGATGGACGAAGCAATAGCTGGGGACAACGTAGGTGTCCTGCTTAGAGGAATTGACAAAGAAGACATCGAACGTGGACAGGTGCTCGCGGACCCGGGAAGCATTACACCTCATACGCACTTCATGGCAGAGGTCTACGTCCTGAGCAAGGACGAAGGTGGACGTCACACCCCGTTCTTCGACGGATACAAACCCCAGTTTTACTTCCGGACCACTGACGTGACCGGTACTATCACTCTTCCGGATGGTGTAGAGATGGTCATGCCTGGCGATAACGTGAACATAGAAGCAGAACTCATCGATCACATCGCCATGGAAGAAGGGCTAAGATTTGCTATCCGTGAAGGCGGCAGGACCGTAGGCGCGGGAGTAGTCACAGAAGTCATTGAATAGGTCGGAGAAAATAAATGCATAAGGAACAAGTAATACTGGTATGTAGCGAGTGTGGTAGGCAGAATTATCACACCGTGAAAAACCCGCGAAACGATAAGGACAAACTGGAACTGAAGAAATACTGTAAGTGGTGCGATAAGCATACTGAGCATAAGGAGAAGTAGACAGTATTCATACAGGCCTGTAGCTCAATTGGCAGAGCGCCGGACTCCAAATCCGAAGGTTGGGGGTTCAAGTCCTCCCGGGCCTGCCAGCTCTTTTGAGGTGTTTACCTGTGAACTGGATAAATAGCTTTAACAAATTTTTGCGGAACGTGAGATCGGAGATAAGAAAGGTTAGCTGGCCCACCCAATCCGAAGTGATCACTATGACCATTTTGATAGTGATAATGGTCATACTTCTGTCCGGATACATTGGTGGTGTAGATATAGTTTATCAGCGCATCATCAAACAGATCTTATCTTTGTAGTAATTGCCGTTACGCCTTCTCGACTGATAAACATGCGATACGACTTAGTGGAGTAAGTGGTTGTCTATGAAAAAATGGTATGCTATCCAAACCTACGCCGGTTCCGAACTAAAAGTAAAGCAGGAACTGGAGAGACGGATAGAGGAAAGAGAGATCGAAGATCAAGTAAAAAGCTTCTCCGAAAACGGGCAGCGCGAGTACTGCGTTGTGCCGATCGAAGAGGTGATTACCTCTCGTAGTCGTCGTGGTAAGTCGAACGAGTACAGGGTTCCCTATAACTATGACCTGATGGTCGAGCCCAACGAGAGGCTTTCCCGACACGATCCGATTGCCCGAAAGAAGCCCAAACACATAGATTACGATTGTCTGGTAGAGGAGATCAACCCTCTGCAGCGGGTGATCGTGGAGATGACGAACAGGACCGAGGAGACGTACTTGATCCCGACTGACAAGCGGATAAGACGCGACATAAGGAAGGGCGAAAAGATAAGATCGGGCGTTCCGCTGACCTCCGACCAGGAGGAGAAGTTCGTCGTGAACATCAAGGGGAAGATCGCACTCAGGGACAGGGTAAAGGAGATCAAGCTCATTCTAGATGACGGTTCCGAGAAGGAGTTGATCGTACCCGATAGGTATTTGGTCAGGCTCAGGGAGGGAGACGAACTCCAAGAGGGCGATACCCTGGAGAAGGAAGACGTGGTTAAGTCCCGGTCCTCAGGGATGGTAAAGGTCAAGGAATACAAGGACAAGCGCGTGGTTACGGTGCAGCCCGTGGAAAAGCGTAGGTTGTTCCCCGGTTACGTGTTCATCAAAATGGACCTCCCCGAAGAGGAAATGATCGATCTGATCGATGACATCAGGGGGGCGGTAAGGTTCGTCGGGTCTCGTTATCACCCCATCCCGATTAGGGGAAAGGAAATGAAGGTTATCAAGAGGTTGGCCGGATTAATCGAGGCACCTACCGCACCGAGTACTCCCCGCATTGAGGTGGACTTCGACGTGGGCGAGGTCGTGGAGATAGTTGAAGGACCGTTTGCCGACTTCACTGGTGAGATAACGGCGATCGATAAGGAAACGGAAGAGGTAACTGTAAACGTAAAGATATTTGGCCGGGAGACTCCGGTAGACATCGGTTTCGAGGGGATAGAGAAAATTTAACAGGGAGGAATTATGGCTAAACGAGTAGAAACAACGCTGAAACTGCAGATTCCGGCTGGACAAGCTGATCCATCACCTCCGGTAGGACCAGCGCTCGGTGAGCACAAGGTCAACATTATGGACTTCTGTAACAAGTTCAACGCCGAAACTGGAGACAAGGAGCCCGGGGTGTTGATACCTGTTGACATTACCATCTATACGGATAAAAGCTTTTCCTTTGTGGCAAAGGAACCCCCAGCTTCAGAGCTGATCAAGAAGGCAGCGGGTATCTCTAGTGGATCGGGGCAGCCCAACATGGAAAAGGTAGGTAAGATTACGGAGGAACAGTTGGAGAGGATTGCGGAGACGAAACTTCCGGACCTGAACACGTATAAGATGGAGTCCGCCAAAAACATCATCAAGGGAACGGCAAGGAACATGGGAGTCGAGGTGGTGGAATCGTGAGTAGAAGATACGATGCAGTGGCTGATAAGGTGGACTTTGCCAATATCTATTCGATAGATGATGCGTTAGAACTGGTTAAAGAGACCGCGACAGCCGACTTTGACGAGACGGTTGAAGTTGCCCTCAACCTGGGCGTCAACCCTTCACAGTCCATGGTTAGGAGTAGCACGGTTTTGCCTAACGGGACGGGAAAAGAGGTAAAGGTTTTGGCCTTCGCCAAGGGAGAGAGTAGAAGGGACGCCGAAGAGGCAGGAGCGGATTTTATTGGCGACGAAGAGACGGCGGAGCGGATTGAGGACGGCTGGCTCGAATTTGACGAGGTTGTTTCCACGCCTGATATGATGAGTGTCATCGGACGTCTGGGCCGTATCCTTGGTCCCAGAGGAATGATGCCGTCTCCGAAGTCGAACACCGTTTCCGAAGACATCGGCGAGGCGATAAGTAGGTTAAAGAAGGGTCAGGTCGAGTTTCGGACCGACAAGTACGGAGTAGTTCACGTTCCGTTTGGCAAGGCCTCGTTTTCCGTCGTCGACCTGAGGGAGAACATGATAGAGATAGGTAAAGCGATTTACGAGCAGAGACCTGACGAGGGAATCCAGGGGCGGTACCTCCAGAAGATTACGGTATCCTCGACCATGGGCCCCGGCGTAAAGGTAGACGTCAACCAATTTCGTGAGGAAGTATACGAGCAGTTACTATAGTACTCGCTGATAGGTGTAGGGCTTAGCTCGAGAGTCAATATAAGGAGTGAAACATGCCTACGGAACTAAAAGAGAAAGAAGTCCAGGAGTTATTGGAGAAGTTTGAAAGCGCCGTCGGGATAGTTTTGACCGACTATCGTGGGTTGACCGCAAACGAGATGAACAGCATGCGGGAACTATTCACGAAGAAGGGAGTAGAATACAAGGTCGTAAAGAATACCCTGGCAGCTATCGCCGCCGAGGAAGCAGGACTTGAGGGGCTATCCGAACTGTTCGAGGGGCCCACGGGAATGGCTGTTGGCTACGACGACCCCGTCTTGCCGTTCAAGATATCGAACGACACGGAGAACGAATACGACAAATTTGAGGCCCGAGGCGGCGTGATCGAGGGAGACCTAGTACGTCCCGAAGAGGTAGAAAGCATCTCCAAACTCTCCTCCAAGGACGAACTACTGTCACAGGTAGCAGCCGGTTTGAAATCACCGATCAGAAAACTTGCCTTCGTCCTCAAGGTCACGGTAAAGGACCTGGCGGTCGTGTTGAAGCAATTAGAGGAAAAGAAAGAAGAGTAACCTTATTTAGATAATAACCGGGATACGAGTCCCGTTATAATTATTACAAGTTACACAGGAGGTCTACTATTATGGACACAGAAGAAATTGTTGAGTCACTGGGAAATATGACGATTAAAGAGTTGACGGAGCTAGTTAGCGCGATCGAAGAGGAGTTTGATGTTTCGGCCGAAGCAGCAGCTCCGGTGGCGGCAGTTCCGCAGGGCGGTGCTGGCGGAAATGGCGAGGAAGCAGAGGAAGAGGAAGCGATAGATCTGGTTTTGACCAACCCCGGTCAGAAGAAGATTAAGGTCATCAAGCAGCTGAAAGAGATCACTGGCAAGGGCCTGAAGGAATGTAAGTCACTGGTTGACGACCTCCCGAGCACTATCCAGGAAGGACTGGAAGAAGAAGAAGCGGACAAACTGCAGCAGCAGCTAGAGGAACTTGGCGCAGAGGTAGAACTCAGGTAGTTCCACCTTTTTAAGAGCATTGTCGCCCTAGGAGGGATACAGTTTGAGGGAGAGAAGGGATTTTAGCACTTACGGCGAAGCGATAGAGCCACCTGATTTACTTAAGGACCAAAAAGAGTCATACAACCGGTTTTTGAAGCAGGGACTGAGAGAGGCGTTTGAAGAGGTCTCACCTATAGAGGCCAGCAGCAGGACTAACTTCAAGCTAGACCTGTACGACCCGTCATTGGGAGACCTCCGTAGTTCAGTTGCTGATTGTGCTGATAAGGACCTTACCTACGATAGACCGCTACGCGTGAAGGCTCGCCTGCTGGATGGCGATGACGAGGTAGTAGATGAGAGCGAGCTCTACGTAGCTGACATTCCGGTAATGACTCCTAAGGGAACCTTCCTTATCAACGGTTCCGAAAACGTGCTGGTAAACGAACTGGCCCGTGCTCCTGGGGTTTACGTAACTGCAGAACGCAATAACCAATTCAAGGCGCACATATTGCCGGATTACGGTGCCTGGCTAGAATTGATACTCGATGAAAACAGGGAGAGGGTCAACGCGAACCTGGACAGGGAAGCTAAGGTGCCGGTGACGGTATTCCTCCGCGCCCTGGGCATGGATCAGGAGGACATATACGATAAGTACAGCTTTGAGATCAAGCCCGTCAGGGAGGATACGCTACACAGGTACATCGGTTACACGCTTGCATCCGACGTCACCGAGGATGGGGACCTCTTGATTGCCGCGGGAGAGAAGCTGAGAGAGGAGGACGTTGGTCTGATTCTCAAGGAATCGACCGACGAGTCCATCTCGGTGTTGAACAGGTACATTGGGAACACGCTAAGCCGCGACGACCTTCGCTCCAAGGAAGAGGCGATAAGGTTTATCTACGGGAAGCTGAGGCCGACGGGCCGCGTGTCAACCGCCAAGATGGAGAATTACATACGCGGACTATTCTTTGACGAGGAGAACTATCTCCTCTCCGAAGTTGGTCGGTTCAAGGCGAACAGCAAACTCGGCCTCGACGAGGAAACTCTGGCCCTGACGGAGAACGACATATTCAAGTCACTTGACCTCCTGTTGCAGGTCCCGGACAACCCGTCCCTTTTGGACGAGAAGGACCACCTGGCCAACAAGGTCGTCAACCTACCCGGGAAGGCGGCGCGGGGGGCGTTCGAGCGCGGTCTCAACAGGGTCGTCCGCACGACGGAGGACAAGCTCTCGAAGTTCAGCGTCGACGACGACGACACGTTACGCGATCTCGTCCCGACCAGGCCGATCCAGTCCTCTTTGAATCAGTTCTTTTACACGGGAAGGTTTTCTCAGTTTTTGGAGGAGACAAATGCCCTCGCTGAACTCACCCATAAGCGCAGGTTGAACGCTCTAGGCGGTGGGTTGAGTCAGCGGAGAGCAAAGCTGGAAGTGCGTGACGTTCACCCGTCCCACTACTCGAGGATATGTCCGATCGAGACGCCGGAGGGGCAGAACATCGGTTTGATTACGTCCCTGGCTAACTACGCTCACATCAGCGAGTACGGCTTCATCGAAGCACCTTACCTCAAGGTAGAAGATGGAAGGGTAACTGGCGAGATAGAGCACCTGATGGCCGGCGAGGAGGAACAGTACAAGATCGCTCCTTCCACGACCGAAGTGGACGAAGACGGATATCTCATCGGTGACCGCATAGAGATAAGGACGGGCAAGGAGAATATTCAACTGGGTGACCCAGAAGACGTCGACTATCTAGGGGTATCACCGAAGGCGATCGTTGGAGTATCGGCATCGCTGATCCCCTTCCTCGAGCACGACGACGCCAACCGGGCGTTAATGGGGGCAAACATGCAGCGTCAGGCCGTACCTATTTGCAACCCCGAAGCCCCTCTAGTTGGTACTGGCATGGAAGCCAAAGCTGCCAAGGACTCGGGCATGCTACTCGTGGCGGAGGGACCAGGAGAGGTACAGTACGTTGACGCTGATAGAATAAAGATCGAGGAGACTGATGGAGGCGTCAGAGAGTACGCGCTAAAGACCTTCACCAGGTCGAACCAGGACACGCTCGTCCACCAGCGACC
>JAGYME010000007.1 GCA_018400715.1 Candidatus Bipolaricaulota bacterium | reverse complement strand
CTACCAAGATACATCCTCGAGACGGTATTCAACAGACTACTGGAAAGAGAAATGGACAAACACTTACAGGCCAAAAAGTACGAGAGATCAGAAAAACGTTCCGGTCATAGAAACGGCTACCGGGAGAGAAAACTACATACCCGGGTAGGTACACTAAGCCTTCGTGTACCAAGGGACGGGGGCTTGTAGAAAAACAGCTTTAATGGCGAACCTTGTGCTTTTACAAAAGAAGACCCAGCCCAGCACTCAATTCGGGACTAATGTTGCATTTGTTCGTAGCTCAAATGAGCAGGGCGAATTGAGTGCTGGGCTGGACAAAAAACAGCCGATTCATCCCCGGAGCGAGCTCCGCGGCTTTCTCGGCAAGTTTTGGTAAAAGGGTAACGAGTAATTATGGGTAATGGCTTTCACATTCTAGACTCAACCTCCAATTATTCCTATAATCACTTGGGTAAAACTATAACTCCAAGACAACTAGAGGTTAAAAGGAGGTATCATGATAGATCCTACTTCCGAATATAAAATGTTAGAAGACTTAGACCTTTCAGGCAAAAGAGTAATGGTCCGAGTCGACTTCAACGTCCCCCTTCAGGACGGAGAAATAACTGACGACAATAGAATTAAGAGTGCTCTGCCGACGATAAATTATCTAGTTGATCACGACGCCAAAGTAATACTGACCAGCCATCTGGGCAGGCCCGGTGGGGAGATCAAGGAGGAGCTAAGGCTCGATCCGGTGGGTGAGAGGTTGGACGAATTGATCGACGCCGACGTCAAGAAACTGGACGACGTCATCGGCCCGCACGTCAAACAGGAGATCGATAAGGCCCATCCCGGCAGCGTTATCCTCCTGGAAAACACCAGGTTTCACCCGGGAGAGAAGAAAAACAGCGAGGATTTCGTCAACAGCTTGAGCAAGCTGGCGGACGTCTTCGTAAATGATGCCTTCGGCATGGTCCACAGAAAGCACGCTTCAAATTACGGAGTCGCGACGGTCTTGCCGGCCGTAGCGGGCAAGCTGATACTAAAAGAGGTAGAGGGACTTACCCCCGCCGTAGCTAACCCGGGTCACCCATTCGTCGCCATAATTGGGGGCAAGAAAGCCTCCAGCAAGATCGGTGCCCTCTGGGACATGATGGAACGGGTCGATAAGTTTTTGATTGGCGGTGCCCTGGCGTTTACCTTCCTGCACGCTCAGGGTCACATCGTCGGTGACTCGGTAATCGAGGACTCCATGGTCGACGACGTACGGGACTTCCTGGAGAATGTTGACGACGACAGACACACCGAGGTCATCCTGCCGCAGGACGCGAAGATCTCCCGGGAGTTCAGCGAGACGGGTGACGTCAAGACTGCGGACGCCAGGAAGATACCCCCGGAATGGATGGGTATAGACATTGGTCCCGTGACGATCAGGCAGTTCAGCGACGTCGTCGAAGAGGCGAAGACGTTAGTCTGGGCCGGGCCCCTCGGAGCGTTCGAGCTCGAGCCGTTCCAGGCCGGGACCAAGGAAGTAGGTGAGGCCGTAGCGGAAGCTGATGGCTACCGGATAATCGGTGGCGGAGAGACCGGCGCTGCGATAAAGGAGTTTGGCTTCGCCGACGAGATGGACCACGTCTCCACGGGTGGAGGAGCGTGTCTCGGTTTCCTCCGCGGCAAGGAACTGCCCGCCCTGGAGGTTTTGAAGGCGGGGTAAGGGTCTAATCCGGTCTCCGGGTTAATGAGTTAATGGGTTAATGGGTTAATGAGTTAATGGGTTAATGAGTATCAGTTGCCAGGTACCAGGTACTAGTTCCAGTGAAAACGCCCTTTGAAACTGCTAAACCCTAGATCCTAGATCCTGACTCCCGACCCATGCGAGACGCTTGACGCAGGACGCAAGGACGACCGGGGGCTGGTTTTAGAACCACGAATGGATGGAATGATCCAGATGAAGGTAAATTTATATGACAATTGAAGATAACACTTTACATGGCGTTCTAGTTATTTGCTTTGTCCTGTTGGTCTTCGTTGTTGGCTTGAGCGTGCTAACCTACGGTGCGGAAGGCCCTGCGACGACCGACGAGTTCGTCGAGGTCGTGAAGGAAGAATACGGAAAGATCGAGGACCTGACCGCGTCTGTTGAAATGCTGGGGACGGATCCGTCACTGACGCTGAAGCTCTGGGCGATTACCGATACGCGGCTGCTCCGACTGGAATACCTGGAGCCGCCTCAGATGAAGGGCCAGTTCTTCCTCCTCAAGGAGAACTTCCTGTACCAGTACATGCCCGCCCGCGACCTCGTCATCAAGAAGGACTTAACTCAGGAGAACATCCCCATCAAGGCGGCCAACCTGACGCCTGATTACCTCCTCGAACTGATAGGCTCGGAGGAGCTGGAGATCCGGTTGATCGGGAGACCGCTGGAATTAACATTTCCCAACCTGAAGGACGCCGCGGACCTACCCCAGAACACCTGTCCGGTCGACCCGTTTTATACGGACGGGCTATCGATATATACGAAATCGCTGTCGGAAAACTACGTGTTGGAGATCGTTCCCACCGTGGAAAAGTACCAGTTTGCGCGCCAGATAATCGTCTTCGACCCGGAGGATTACCTGCCGGTCGATTTGCTCACTTACCTGCCTGACGATCCTACGGACCCAATCAGGACGAAGGTGCTGTCCAGCGAGGTAAACGTGCACTTCCCGAGAGACGAGGTAGTAGAGTTGCCGCAAGGCGCTGAAGTTATTTCTGGTTGATGAAAGGAGGTAAACATGTGTGGAATAATTGGTTATCTCGGTAGTCGCGAGGCCCAACCCGTACTCCTGTCGGGGCTTAAGCGCCTGGAGTATCGGGGATACGACTCTGCGGGTATCACCGTCCTGTCGGACGGGGAGATACGGACCGAGAAAATGGCGGGAAAGATCTCCGACCTGGAGGAAAAGTTGATGGGTTCGCCGGTCTCCGGTTCCGTCGGCATCGGACACACCCGCTGGGCAACTCACGGGAAGCCGGACAACGCAAACGCCCACCCTCATACCGGCTGTAACGATCGGTACAGCCTGGTGCACAACGGCATCGTCGAGAACTACCGGGAGCTGAAAAGCGACCTGGAGGCCAAGGGACATAAGTTCAACTCGGAGACGGATACGGAGGTAATCGTACACCTCATCGGTGAACAGTCGGGGTCTCTCGAGGAAAAGGTCCGTGCCGCCCTGGAGTCAGTCGAGGGGACCTTTGCCGTCGCGGTAGTCTACAGCGAGGAGCCCCGAAAGATAGTCGGGGCCCGGCGGGGTAGCCCGTTAATCGTGGGGACCGCAGACGGCGACAGGTTCCTCGCCTCCGATATTCCGGCCGTTCTCGAGTACACCAGGGACGTGATCTACCTGGAGGACAACGAGATGGTCCTTTTGACGGATTCCGCCGTGGAGATAACCGACCTCCAGGGTCAGCCGGCTGACAAGGAAGTCAGGCACATCGATTGGAACCCGGTCGCCGCCAGAAAGGAGGGGTACAAGCACTTCATGCTCAAGGAAATACACGAGCAGCCCCAGGCGGTAAGCGATACGTTTAGGTCACGGAGGTTCAAGGGCGGCGGCCTGACCTGGGACGAGGGAGAACTGGCGGCGAAGGTCGTCAACGATGCCGACAAGCTCTTCATCGTCGCCTGCGGTACTTCCGCCTACGCGAGCCGCGTTGCAAAGTACCTGTGGGAGGACTTCCTTGACCTGCCCATAGAGGTCGAGCTGGGCTCGGAATTCCGCTACAGGAACCCCCCGCTCGACGACAGCTCGCTCGTCGTGGGGGTCTCACAGTCGGGAGAGACCGCGGACACCCTGGCTGGACTGGAGAAGGCCCGCGATGCCGGGTCGACTATCGTCTCCGTGCCCAACGTCCTCGGCTCGACGATCACGAGGAGGTCGGATGCGGTCCTCTACACGCACGCGGGACCGGAGATAGGGGTTGCCTCGACGAAGGCGTTTACGGCCCAGCTAACTGCTCTCTCCGTGTTGGGTCTGGAGATAGGGCGGATGAGAGGTTCGATCTCCGATTCCACCGCCCGGGAGATGGCTTCCGTGTTGGAGGGGGCACCCCAGATGGTCCAGGAACAGCTGGATAACGAGGATAAGGTCGCCGAACTGGCGGAAAAGTTCTACGAGAAGGAGCACTTCCTCTTTCTCGGCCGGGACATCCTCTATCCGATAGCGATGGAGGGGGCGCTGAAACTGAAGGAGATCTCCTACATTCACGCTGAAGGTTATCCCGCCGGGGAGTTAAAGCACGGCCCGATCGCCCTGATCGACGAGCGCATGCCTGTTGTGGCGTTAATTACGAAGAATTCCGTCTACGACAAGGTCTTTTCCAACATAGAAGAAGTAAGAGCGAGGAAGGGAAAGGTCATCGTGCTTACCGATGATCTGGGTGGCGAAGTGGAAGGTATAGCTGACGAACTTGTTCCACTTCCTCGCACCGAGAAACTGCTCACGCCGCTCGTGTTTACGATTCCCCTGCAGTTACTTGCCTACCACATCGGCGTGCTCAGAGGAACGGACGTCGATCAACCGAGAAATCTGGCCAAGAGCGTAACGGTCGAGTAACTAAAACTGTCGTAAGAACCTCAGGTCGTTACGATAGAAGAGGCGGATGTCGTCGATCCCGTACTTCAACATCGCCATCCTGTCGACCCCCAAACCCAGGGCGAATCCCTGGTACTTCTCCGGGTCGTAGTCGACTGCCTCCAGGACGTTGGGGTCCACCATGCCGGAGCCCATTATCTCCAGCCATTCGTCGCCGTCAGGCGGACGGATGTCTACCTCAGCGCTCGGCTCTGTGAACGGGAAGTAATCCGCCCTGAACCTCATCTCGAAGTCAGGCCCGAAGAACTCCTCGACGAACGTCTTGATGACGTACTTCAAGTTGGCGAAGGAGAGCTCGCGGTCGATCCACAGCAGCTCCACCTGAAAGAAGACCGGATAATGGGTGGCGTCCGGGGTATCTCTCCGGAAACACTTTCCCGGACAGATGATCTTCACGGGAGGTCTGTGGTCTTCCATCACCCTGATCTGTACCGGGGAGGTGTGGGTCCGCAGCAGAACTCCGTCATCTAAGTACAGCGAGTCCCACTCGTCGCGGGCGGGATGGAGTTCTGGTATGTTCAAGGCCTCGAAGTTGTAGTAGTCCGTTTCTACCTCCGGACCGGTAGCCCGGGAAAAACCCATCCGCTTGAATATCTCGACAAGTTCGTTCTGGACCTGAGTAAGGATATGAAGTTTACCTACCCCCCGCCGTCTTCCCGGTAAGGTTACGTCGAGAGATTCTTCCTCAAGCTGGTTTTTCTGCTTCTCTTCTTCGAGTTCCCTCTTCTTCTCGTTTATCCGCTCGTCAAGCGAAGACTTGAGCTGGTTAATCTTCTTCCCGGCCTCTGCCCTGTATTCGTCGGGGAGTTCGCCTAACCGTTGGAACAGGTTCGGAATCTTTCCGTTCCTGCCCAGGTATTCCACTCTGACCTGTTCGCAGTCGTCGAGCGATTTTAGGTCCCGGAGTTTGTCTGAGGAGTCCTCTTCTATCTCTTCGATTTGCTCCAGTAGATCGGTATATTTTTCCATCCGTTTCCCAGAATATGAAGGTTATGGCGCGGCTGGTGCCGGCGCCGTCAGCGTTTTCGCCTTATGGCCGGTTACTTCCGCTTGTAGTCTTTGCCGCTGTCGGTCGTCTCCAGGTTGTCCTGGACCTTTTCGGTGAAGCCTTTGCCCGGGGAAAACTTCGGGGTAACCTTGCTGGGTACCTCGATCTTCTTACCGGTCTTCGGGTGGCGTTTGACGGTTGCCTTTCTAGGGTTGGGCTTGAAGGTGCCAAAGTTGACCAGTCTTACTTCCTCTCCTTTAGAGACCTCTTCGGTTATTGTGTCGACCACCTTGTCTACCAATTCCCTACATTCCTGCTTGGTGCAGTCAGAATTTCGGTATACTCTGTCTACCAATTCACCTTTGTTCATTGAGAACCTCCTTTGATAGGTATAATAAATAGGTTAGGAAAAATTTCCCGAATGTGATAAAAACATCCCTACAAAAGCCAATTCTACGTAGATTCAAGGTACTTCTCAAGTTTAGAAATCAAAAAAACCTCGTTTTGGGGCATCTGATCGACGGCATCGACGATATGGCCCCACCTGCCCATCAATCCGTTTACTGAAAGGAGAAGTCCTTCTTGGTTAGCTTCTCCCCCGAAAAGAATGAGCTCTTTTCGTTAGGGAGCTTGACGCTGTCGCGTTTCTGTTTTTTCTTCTTGCCCACCAGTGATAAGAACCTTCTCTTCAACTCCGCGATGACAAGGTGTTTTTCTCTCGAGCCGAAATCCGGCTTGTATATTGCAAATTCCCTGTCGACGAAGTTCTTTAAATTTGATCTATAATGTAAACCAATTGATCTATTTTCTCTGATAATTAGGCCGAGATCAAGTAGGCCATTCGGCCTGTTTGACTGTAACTGGCCCGTGGGGGTCTTCAGCCAGGCGCTGATCTGTTTCATGTCGTAGGAGTAGGGGCGGTGGTCTACGAGGAAGGCGAGTATCTTTTGCTGTGTCCTGTTCAGCCTCTTTACCTTGTGAAAGATGTTGTCCACCCTGGCCCTGATCGGTTCGGGAAGCTCCTCGAACTCCTCCTTGGCGTCGCCGTCTCCCCGGGAAGGGACGTTTTTCTTGCCGGTTTCTTCCCCCTCCTTGTAAGGTATGCCGAAGCTCTTCGAGTTGGACCGAGAGAACCTGACGTCCCCGGGCTGATACGAGTCCTCCTCTTCTTCTTCACTTTTGGGAGTAGAGCGGTCCACCATGTCTACCCGTTTTTCCCGTCTCTCGCTCTGCGATGCGAGCGTCTCGGCGATGGCCTTGAACGCTTCGTCCTTTTCACCGTCCTTAATTATCTCGGCGACCTCGAGCGACTCGATCACGGCCTTGGAGATCTTCTGGACTTTGGGGAACTGGGCGTTGTCCATGTCGACTTCAATGTATCCGAGCGTCTCCGCCGTCCGCTTGAGCTCCTTGACCTGCTCGTTCTTTTGCTCAAGTTCGTCCTCCAGCTCGGCGACGCGGTCGCGGAGCTCTTCTACTTTGCTCTTCTTGCGCTTGCCCTTTTCCTTTGCGTCCTGAATTGCCTCGATTATGCTCTCGCCCACCTGTTTGAGTTGAGGGGTGTCGACGGTATCCAGGGAGGGGGTAAATCCGGCGTGAAAGGTGGACCTCTCGCGCACGTAGATCTTCTCCGTTGACTTCTCGTCGAGGAATATGCAGTCCCCGGTATCCAGCTTGTTGACCTTATTTCTGACGTCGCCCTTGGACCAGGGCAGGAGGTCGTTGTAGACCTTCATGTCGGCCTCGTGGACTACGCGGTGGAGAAAGAGCATGCCCGCCTGGGTGAGGACGTCCTTTTCGACCTTGGCGCTCCGCTGGGAGATGATTACCGCTCCCAGGCCGCGCTTTCTCCCCCTGAGGGCCAACCTCGTGATTATCTCCTTCAGTTCGGACTTCTTGCCCTGGGGGATGAACTCGTGAGATTCCTCAATGCCGATCATGTACGGCTTCCGCAGCTTGCCGGCCCAGTTCCAGAGGTCGGTAAAGTAGCTCTTAAGCATGGACCTCTGTTCTTCCTTGAGGAAGCCGCTCAGGTCAAGGACGACGGGGATGCTCTGCTTGATGCTTATCTCGGCGACCTGGGCCGCGTCCTCGGGCTCGATCGATATGTCGACGTTCTCTCCCTGACCGATGACGAGGAGTTCGTACTCCTCCTTCAGGCCAAAGTACTCTCCGTCGATGTCGACCACCGTCAGGGGGTAGCTGTGCTTGAGTAACTCTTCGAAGATCACGCCGGCGGTGTTGGACTTTCCCGATCCTCTAATCCCCAGTATTCCAATACACTTTCCGATTAACTCGTTAAGAGAAAACTCCAGGTCCTGACTTATGTTGAGTTCCTTCATATGAACCTCAAGAAAATACTTCGCACGTAAAAAACTTCATAATTTTCATAATTAACATAACTAACCTCGTAAACCGCGGATGTCAAGAGTTATTATACAGGACTTCTTCCGAGTTCACCGGGATAGTTGCCGTGGCAGGTCGTGACAATTGTCGTCTCCTGTAGTGACCTATATAATGGTGCTTGCGCCTACGAGACGGCCGTTAATCTATCTGGTCCTCGAAAACCGACGGCGCCAGCTCGGAAAGCTGGTCGAGGAACTCCTCCGCCAGCCTCCTGATCTCCCACTGGGCCTCCTCTGTCTTCCTGATATCAATTATGTGCCGGTATTCCCGGAAGTTCGTCTTGAAGTAGAGCGACGTCTTGCTGCCGATGGGCAGGATGAACCTGGCGTCCTCCTTGGGCACGCCCGCATCCAGCATCTTCTGGTAGGCCTCGTAGTTGGAGACTACCTGGTCGCGGAAGTCGTCGGAGACGCCGGCCTCTTCCACCGTGTCGGGTACCACGACCTCGTCCGGTTCCTGCTTCACGTAGCGCATCGACCTGACCATGAAGCTTCCCAGTCGGTGGCGCGTTATTTGTGCCAGACAGCTCCGGCTTACTCCTTCGACGAAGAAGGTCGCGCTGGCGAACTCAAATGGCGACCAGTGGCCCCAATCCCTCAGCCTGCGGATGAGGTCTCGATCGTCCTCTTTTCCTTCCCCCGAAGCCATGTGAGAAATCCTCGCGGCTTCGGCGATCATACCTTCAGGATCGTCAGTGCAGCGGACTAAGCTTACCTTCATATTTTTGCCACCTCTATGCCTTTTTGATTTTGATATTTTCCCTTTCTGTCGCCGTAAGTTATCTCTGGCCTGTTCCCGCGGAAGAAAACGACCTGGGCGATCCCCTCGCCGGCGTAGATCTTTGCCGGCAGTGGAGTCGTATTTGACACCTCTATGGTCAGGTAACCTCTCCAGCCCGGCTCAATGGGGGTCATGTTGACGATTATGCCACAGCGAGCGTAAGTGCTCTTGCCGACGACCAGGCCGAACAGGTCGTCTGGCATGTGGAATTCCTCAAGGGACTTCCCCAGCAAGAAGGAGTTTGGTGGTATGGTTACCGTCTTCTTTTCTACCGTGACGAACGCCTCATCGTTGAAGTTCTTGGGGTCGATTTCCGTGGAGTGAACGTCGGTAAATATTCTGAACTCGTCGTCGATCCTGATGTCGTAACCAAAAGAACCCAGCCCGTAACTGACCTTCCCGTCAGCCTTCAACTCGGTAATGAGTGGGGAAAGAGGCTCGGCCTCCTTGATCTCCCTGTCGTTTAAAATCATTGTAAAACCTTCCTTTTTTCGCCGATTTTACCCCTGAATAGGTTAACTGGCGTTAATTGTAAAAATAGATACTTCAACCGGGTCGTAAATTGAACGACGCCGGTAATAGCGCCCTGCTCCTCTGGTAACTCTTGTGTTAACAAGGTGAGGGATGGATATTCTGACGCATGAATCGGAACCTCCATGAATCCATCCTAAATTATTTTACACGATTTTTATTCCCGGGCAACCGTTCCCGGTCGATCCTTCGGTATTGCATTGAAAAAAAGCTATAGTTATTATTCTCTAGATGAACTTAGCTAATGCGATTACAGCGTCCAGACTGGCCTTGACTCCTCTCATTATCGTCTCCCTTGCTTATGGGAAAGTCAACATGGCGCTGGGGTTGCTGGCCGTTGCCCTCCTCAGCGACGTGGTAGACGGTTACGTGGCGAGGACGATGGACCAGATCACGGACCTGGGACAGATCCTCGACCCCCTGGCCGACAAGACTCTGTTCATGTCGCTGTTTGGCTACCTTTCCTGGGAGGGCGACATACCGATGATCGCGTTTGGGCTCTTTCTCCTCCCGCACCTGGCCCTGATAGTTGGCGGCGGAATCATGTATCAGGAGGAACAGGGGGTCATTCCCTCAAACATCTGGGGCAAGGGCAGTTCTTTCCTCGTATCAGCAGGCTTAATTGCCATCTTCTTTGAAATACCCTTCGCTCACGCGCTTATCTACCTCGGAGTTGCTGGCTCTTACGTCTCCGCGGGCATCTATTTTTATATCGGAATGAAGCGGAAATTGGAAGCGGCGAAGTGATACTCCTGTCCGACGTCCGAGGTTCGGGTTAACGGGTTAATTGGTTAATGAGTTAATGGGTTAATGAGTTAATGGGTTAATGAGTTAAAGAGTTGACTGAGTGATTTGTTGGTTGGTGAATTGGGTAATGGGTGATGGGTAACGGGTAATGGGGGGTTAGGATGTAGGGGGTAGGGGGTAGGATTTAGGGTTTAGGATGTGGGTTGGTCAGTGAGCGGGGGTTGGCGGGGTTTAAGAGGTACCAGGTGTCAGGTACCAGTTTTTAGGTGTCAGGGGTTAGGATTTAGGGGTTAGGTTGGCGGGTGAGCAGAGATGAGTTGACGGGTTAATGGGTGATTTTGTTAATTGATTACTAGATACTAATCGCCAAGACCTAAGACCAAAGACCCAACACCCAGGACTGCGGACTGAGGACTGAGGACTGAGAACTGACAATTGTACACGGGGCGGTAGTTACCGTTATAATTTGGACGTACTCACGGACAAGGAGGGATTAAGATGGGTTTTAGTTGTGGTTTTCTTGGATTGCCCAACGCGGGCAAGTCAACGTTATTTAACGCCCTGTCTGCAGCTGGCGCTGACGTGGAAGGATATCCCTTCTGCACAACTGAGGCACAGATTGGTACGGTTGAGGTTCCCGATCCCGGGCTGGACAAGCTTGCTGAGCTATTTCCGGACAAGGAGAAGGTCAACACGAAGATAGAGTTCTACGACCTGGCCGGACTGGTCGAGGGAGCGCATCACGGTGAGGGCCTGGGAAACAAGTTTCTCTCGGAGATACGAGGGGTGGACGCTTTGATCCACGTCGTCCGCTGTTTCGACAACCCTGACGTTCCCGTGGAGGGTGGGGAGATTGATCCGGAGGAGAACATAGAGACTATCCGAACGGAATTGATGTTAAAGGACCTGGAGACGGTTGAAAACCGCCTGAAAAAGCTGGATGACGACCAGGATAATCTCAGAGAAACCTACGAAGAATTGAGGGACGACCTCGAGGAGGGCGTGCCGATTAGGAATCACGAGTTCTCCGACGTAGAACTGAAGGACCTCCGGGGAGTGTCACCTCTCACCGCTAAACCGGTTCTCTACGTTGCCAACGTGAGCGAGGACACCTCCCAGGATTGTATCGACGCGGTGAAGCGCCACGCCGATGAGGTCGGGGCTAAATCCATGGTCATAAACAGCGAGATAGAGGCCGAGGTCCGTGAGTTAGGTTTGAACAGGGAAGAACAGAAGGAATACCTCTCCGAATGGGGGTTGGAGGAATCGGCCCTTGATCGATTGATTAGAGAAGGATATAACTTGTTAAATCTTATCACATATTACACGACTGATGGGCCGGAAGTGCGGAGTTGGACGGTCCCCCAGGGAGCGGACGCGGAGACGGCAGCGGGAAAGATCCATTCAGATTTCGTTGAGGGCTTTATTCACGCCGAGGTTGTCTCCATCGACGACCTGCTCGAGATGGGGGGCGTCAAACAGGCCCGGGACCAGGGTCTGCTGAAAACCCGGGGCGAGGACTACGAGGTCCGTGATGGGGACGTCATGCACTTTGTAACTGCCCATTAGTCAACGGAGGAGCGTGAAAGTGAACAAAAACAACGAAGAGTTAGAAGCGGATGAGGTTTTTGGGCCCGAGACGTTGATGGTGTTCCCCACCGATACGGTGTACGGTATTGGCGGTAACGCCTTCGAGAAATCCGTTATAGATAGGGTCTATCGCGTCAAGCAGAGGAGCAAGGACAAACCGTTGACGCTACACCTCTTTTCCGTTGATGAGATAGATACGTACGTCGCGGATATCACTGAAGGACAGAGAGAACTAATAGAAGAACTTTTGCCCGGTCCCTATACGCTGATCATGCCTGCCTCATCGGAAGCGCCCGAGGTGTCAATAGGACCGGAGAGGAAGGTCGGTATCAGAGTCCCGGACAGCGATACGTTCAGGGAGCTCGAGGACATGGTAGATTACCCGATTGTCGGGACCAGCGTTAACAAGTCGGGCGAGACCCCGATGAACGACTTCGACAGGATCGTTGACAAATATGGGGGACTGGTGGACCTGTTTATCGAGGGGGAGGAGAAGCTGGGTAAGGTTGCTTCCACGGTCCTGGACGTGACGTACAATCCGCCGAAGGTCCTAAGGGGGACCTACCCCAAGGACGACGGGGAGAACGAATAACGGATGAAGATAGTAGTCCACGGTGGTGCCGGTAAGATACCTATAGAAGATCAACCCGACAGAAAGGCGGTCATTGACGAAGCCGCCGAGGTCGGGCTGGCGGAAGATGCCCCTCTGGAAGCCGTCCTCGCGGCGATCGAGGTCCTGGAAGACGACCCACTGTTCAACGCGGGTTACGGAGGGAATCTCCAGCTGGACGGAGAGGTTAGGCTGGACGCCGCGGTGATGAAGGACGACCTCTCTGCGGGTGGGGTCATCAACGTCGAGCAGGTAAAACATCCGACTGCCGTCGCCAGGAAAGTAATGGAGGATTCCCCTCACGTCCTGTTGCAGTGCGAAGGAGCGACGGAATTCGCCGACCAATTTGGGATGACTACGACGGAGGACCTGAAGAGTTCCAAGGCATCTGAGAGATGGGAAGAGATATCTGCGGAGGTTCACGGCCTCCCGTACGCCGAGAAGCTGGCGAAACTTGCGGAGATGATCGAGGGCCACGACACCGTGGGGGCAGTTGCCTGGGACGGAGAAAACATGGCTGCCGGCACGTCCACGGGCGGATTGAGGTACCAGATGTTCGGCAGGGTCGGTGACTCGCCGATAATTGGTTCGGGCGTCTACTGTAACGAGTACGCGGCCGTCTCGACCACGGGAATGGGTGAAGCGATAATCAGGGTGAATTTAGCCCGGGAGCTGGTCTATCACGTTGAGAGGGGAGAATCCCCTCAAGACGGTGCGGAGAAGTCGATCGAGCGGCTTAAGGCGTCGACTAACTCCCAGGCCGGAGTAATTGCAATCGACAGACAGGGTAGGGTAGGGAGTGCCTACAATACCCGCGATATGCAGTACTCGGTCAAGGAAACTTAGTTTAATAGAGTTCCTCGGTGATCGAGATAATTTCCGAGAAGGACTTGGGGTCCAACGAAGCTCCACCGACGAGTCCACCGTCGATGTCCGGAAGGCTCATGAGTTCCTCTGCGTTGTGTGGCTTGATACTTCCGCCGTACTGGAGTCTTACCTGTTCGCCCGTCTCCTCGTCGTAGACCTCGCTTACCAGGTCCCTGGAGAACTTGCAGCCTTCCTGAGCGTCTTCCGGTGAGGCTGATTCTCCCGTTCCGATTGCCCAGACTGGTTCGTAGGCGACGATCATTTCCGCGACCTGCGAAGGGTCGAGACCGTCGAGACCGCTTTCAAGTTGCCTCTTCAGAACTGACTGAGTCTTGCCCTCGTTTCTCTCGTCCTCGGTTTCTCCGATACAGAGAATTGGGGTCATCTCGTCCTCGAATACGGCATGGACCTTCTTGTTTATATCGCCGTCGGTTTCGCCAAATATGTGGCGTCTCTCCGAGTGACCGACAATTACGTAATCACAGCCGAGTTCAGACAGCATGTTTGGAGCTATCTCTCCGGTAAATGCTCCCTCCTGCTCGTAGTAGACGTTCTGAGCGGCTACGTTAATCTCCGTGCCTTCCGTTCCCTCTATGACCGTATCCAACGTCGTGAACGTCGGCCCCAGAACTATTTCGACGTCCGAGATGTATTTCACTTTTTCTCGAAATTCATTCAAAAATTCTTTAGCTTCAGCCCTGTTCTTGTGTAGTTTCCAATTAGCGGCAATTATCGGTGTTCTCACTTGTGACCTCCTTAGCTACAGGTTCGAAGTTCGTTAGACTGTCCGTGCAAGACGGTTAAAAAGACCTTTAACCACGGTAAGTTTAAGAGGTAAACCGCCAATCGGCAATGCAGCTTTACAGTCCGTAGTCTAAAGTCCTGGGTGTTGGGTTTTTGGTCTTGGGTCTTGGACATTTGTAGTTAGGTACTGGCAATTGGTACCCCACAACCAAATACCATATCAGCCAAGACCCCATTAACCCATTAACTCTTTAACCCATTAACCACTTACTTAATCCCAACCCCCAACCCCTAGAGCCTGAAACTGATACCTATTACCTGATACCTCGCTAGCCATGCCACCTCCCGCTCACCCGCCAACCTAACCCCTAAATCCTGAACCTGATACCTGATACCTATTACCTGATACCTGATACCTATTACCTGATACCTGATACCTATTACCTGATACCTCGCTAGCCACGCCAACGTCCGGTCACCGGACAACCCTAAATCCTAATCCCTGAATCCTAAATCCTACATCCTGAACCTGATACCTCACAACTCGCTACCCATTACCCCTGATTAGTTGAATCTAGTACATTTATTTTGCAAAATTAGTTCACCTTTGGTTATTGTTCTAGAATTTCAACTATAGAGAGGGCTCGTCAATGACAAAATTTTCAGAATTACAGTCAATTTCCCCGATAGACGGTAGGTATAGGTCTAGAGTCGAGGAACTCGTCCCATATTTTTCTCAGTTTGCGTTGGACCGGGAAAGGGTTTACGTGGAGATAGAGTACCTTATCCAGTTAAGCGAGCTGAAAGAGGTCAAGATAGAACTCCCGCCGGAGAAACTGCGGGAGATATACGAGGACTTCGATCTCGAGGAGTCCCGGCTGATAAAACAGATCGATCAGGACGGCTACGAGGGGGTTCCACCGACTCATCACGACGTCAAGGCCGTGGAGTATTACCTCCGCATGGAGATGCGGGAAGCCAACCTTGAGGAGTTGCTTCCATTTATTCACTTTGGACTGACGTCCGAGGACGTGAACAATCTCGCTTACAACCGGCTTGTCAAGGGCGCCGCCGAGGAACAGATGGTCCCCGCGGTCCTCGACCTCGTCGAACGGTTGGTCGAGCTGGTCGAGGAAAATGCTGACCAACCGATGCTGGGGAGGACTCACGGGCAGCCGGCTACGCCGACTACTCTGGGCAAGGAATTTGCCGTCTTCCTCTCCCGCTTGATCGGAGAACTGGAAAAGCTTCAGGGGAGAACGGACGAACTCACGGGAAAACTCGCGGGAGCCACGGGCAATTTAAGTGCCCACCAGGACAGCTTTTCGCGGGTCGACTGGCTCGAATTTACGGAAAATTTTGTCCGCAGGTTGGGGCTGGAACCCAACGTAGTCGTTACACAGATCGAGCCGTACGACAACATGGCCGATTTGTTCCACTGCTTCGCCGGGGTAAATAACGTCTTGCTCGATCTCGCGCGGGACTGCTGGACTTACATCTCCCAGGGTTATTTCTCCCAGAAGGCCGTATCTGGGGAGGTTGGGTCCTCTACGATGCCGCAGAAGGTCAACCCCATAGACTTCGAAAACGGCGAGGGCAACCTGAGCAAGGCGAATTCCGATCTAAGTTTTCTTGCCGACTACCTGACGAAGTCGCGGATGCAGAGGGACCTGTCTGACTCGACGGTGCGCAGAAATATCGGCGTCGCCTTTGCCCACTCACTTATCGGCTACAAGAGCGTCCTTAAGGGTCTGAACAAGATAGAGCCGAACGCCGAAGTCCTCGACGACGACCTGGAAGAACACCCCGAAGTCCTGTCCGAGTCGTGGCAGACGTCGATGAGGAAGTACGGACACATCGACGCGTACGAGGTCGTCAAGGACCTGGTACGGGGGGAGGACCTGGACTACGAAGAGATCATCGGGTTGATTGACGAACTGCCCCTGCCCACGAACGAGAAGGCCAGGCTGAAGAAGCTCACCCCAAAGGGTTACGTCGGCCTCGCAAAGGAACTAGCGGAGTCCGTGGCGGAGAAAGCACGCCAGGTACTGGAAGCAAGCCGCGGGTAAATTTCGCCCTCCCGTCCAAATCTACTTGTGCCGTTCGAGCGCCCGGAGACGCTTGCTCAATTCGGGATGTGTGGTGAACAGCTCGAATATCCTCTGGCCGAGAGAAGGGGACCGCTTCTTGTACTTTTCTACCATCTCCCGGTCCGAGAGGTTGGCGCTTTCGGTGGCCACGTCGGGGTCGGTAATAAACAGTGCTTTCATCCCGGAACCGAGCGGGTTGAGCCCCATGCTGGCCTCCGCGGGAGCCTGGTTTCTCCGAGAGTTCTTGGCCTGCTCCTTGAGGTGGGCCATCTTGTTATCTATCTTAACCAGACCCTCCTGGAGCTTGCGTGACCCGTCGTAGACGGAGGTCGCCCCGTACTCGTCGGCGTAGTACTCACGCAGACGTGAGAACCAGAGTATCGCCAGGTTGAGCAGGAAGTAGAAGAACATCGCTCCCAGGGCGACGACGATCAACGCGCCCCCGTTCCTGCGCCTACCACCGAGTATAGAGGACCAGAGCAGCGTCCTCCCGAGCATCATGAATATGGCCGGCAGGATCGACAGGAACATCATCACCTCGGCGTCGTGATGGACTACGTGGCCCATCTCGTGACCGAGGACCGCCTCTACCTCCTCGTCCTCAAGCGTTGACAGAAGTCCCTCCGTTACGGCCACCCTCTTCCCGGTGATGGTGTTTCCGTAAGCGAAGGCGTTGGGCATCTGCATCTTCGATACCATGACCTTCGGCTTGTCTATTCCGGCGTCCCGGCTGATGTTTTCTATCACCCGGTGTAGATAGGGATATCTATTTTGCGGTGCCTCTTCTACCTTCATCGAGTACTCGACCATTCGCGGGCCATAGTACCATTGTATAAAAAAGAAGGGGACTATGATTACCAGCGTCCAGATAAAGGGGAAGCCGAGGATTCCGTTCAGGAGTATCGATAGCCCCAGGGTAGTTATTCCGATGATCAATCCTATGCTTCCCAGCATGCCAAATCTTAACTTTAATGCACCCATATCTTCCTCCTCGTCTTCGGTTCCATTCTCCTAAAGTATACCCAACGCGGGGGGCTCTATCATGTGGTTTATGTGCATAATTTGATCGTATATCGTTTCTATCATCCTGCATCCCCAACTGCGATTGGGGGGGCTGAAGCGGTCAGGAGATGTCAACTTGTTGACCTACTTCCACAGGTATTGTAGGATAACTTTGTTGGGTCATTAGTTTACTTAATAGTTATCATCGTGGATACTATTAACGATAGGATGACTCTTTATCGGAACGGGTTAAGGACAATTGGAGGTAAGCTGGCCGACATGAAGACCATCAAGATTCCAGAAATGGGAAAGGTCGACGAAATCAACCTGATCGATTGGAAGGTTGAGGTTGGAGATGAGGTTGCGGAGGGGGCCGAAGTAGCAGAGGTGGAGACGATGAAGTCAACCTTTGCGGTTGAATCTCCTGCTACCGGGAAGATCAAAGAAATATTCGCCGAGCCGGGCGACGTGGTTGAAGTTGACCAGCCTCTGGCTTCGGTGGAGACATGAAATAAACCCCTGACGGACCGATTCCGAGGGGGTGGTTTAGGCCGGAAAGGATTTGAACTCCATTTACCGGGCAGCACTTTTTCTTACAAGGAGGTATAAAGGGTATACATGAGCAAATTCAACAACCTTGCAGGTCGTCTATTGGTCTTTGGGTTAGTTGTAGGGCTGGTAAGTCTCGCCTTCGTCACGATCGGGAGCACGGGGATCGAGGCGACGGCCAAGGACAAGATTGCAGTCGTTACGGACGTCGGTGGTCGTGGTGATCTCAGCTTTAACGACATGGGGTTCAAAGGCGCCGACGAGGCAGCGGCAGAGTTTGACGTCGAACTCCAGGTGGCACAGCCCGCGAGCGAGGCGGACTATCTGCCCAACATGCGGACGCTGGCGCGGAGCGGTCAGTACGAGGTAATCATCGCCGTAGGTTACCTGCTGACGGACGCCGTCAAGCAGGCCGCCGAAGAGTTTCCTGACCAGAACTTCGCGTTGATCGACGCGGTAGTCGATAAGCCGAACGTAATGAACTTTGTCTTCCAGGAGGAACAGGTTAGCGCGGTCGTGGGTGCTCTGGCCGCGATGACGGCGGCACACTACGATTACGACAACGTGGGAATTGTGCTGGGAATTGAGATACCCGTACTCTGGAAGTTCGAGGCGGGCTACCGATACGGAATCAAGTGGGGTCTCGATTTTTACAAAAAGGTAACCGGAGAGGAAAAAGACGTGGGGCTGCTGTGGACGTACACCGGGACGTTTAGCGACGTCGCCAAGGGTAAGACGGCAACTCAGGCCCAGCTGGCGCAGGGCGCCGGTCTTGTCTACAACGTAGCTGGCCCACTCGGACTCGGTATTCTGGAGGCCGTTAAGGAGGACTTACAGAAGCAGGATAAGGAAGGGGGCCCTCCGTTTATGATCGGCGTAGACGCTAACCAGGATTACCTCGGAGACGGGAACAAGGTACTGGCAAGTGGAATGAAGCGCGTGGACCAGGCTGCCTACATTGCCGCGGAACGCGCGGTAAATGGGAACTTCGAAGGTGGGACGATGGTCCTGGGTCTAGACGACCAGGGAGTCTCCATGAGCAGGTTCAGCGAACTGGAGGACTTCATCCAGTTTGGACTCAAGGGAGAACAGATCGAGGAAGAGGACGTGGAGACAATCACAACCAACTGGCTGGAAATGAGGGAAGATATACCTCAGTTCATCTGGACCGGAGTCAACGAACTCGAAAACAACATCGTAAGCGGAAAGATCACCCTTCCCGTGCCCTCCACGGAGAAGGAAATGAAGGACATCCGGAAGGAGTATCCGTAAATATACTAACCAAGGATAGCCCACCGGCTCCGGTCGGTGGGCTTTTTTCTTAACTTATAATGTCAAGAATTCAAACGAGAAAAGAACTTGAACAGAAAGAGGTCCTGCTCCGCGCCGAGGGTATATCGAAGGGGTTTCCCGGCGTCTGGGAGCACCTAATCCTGGACGAGATCGACTTTGACGTCAGGGCCGGCGAGGTCCATACGCTGTTGGGCGAGAACGGAGCGGGCAAGACGGTCCTCGCCAATATACTGTCTGGTTTCTACAGCAGCACAGGGGGCAAAATAATTATCAACGGGGAGGAGGTTAAGCTTCAGTCTCCCCAGGACGGCCTGGAGCACGGCGTGGGAATGATCCACCAGGAGGTAATGCTCGCCAAGCCCTATACCGTGGCCGAAAACGTCGCCCTGGGCACGGACGATTCTGACCTGTCAAACCCGGTATCCCGTGTTGAGAGGGAAATAACGGAGCTCTCCAAGGAGTACGGCCTGGACGTGGACCCCACGGCGAAGGTCGAAGACCTGTCCGCGGGTGGTCAGCAGCGGGCGGAAATCCTCAAGGTACTCTACCATCGGCCCCAGGTGTTAATCCTCGACGAGCCGACCTCCCTGCTTACCCCGCTGGAGGCAGAGCAGTTGTTTAAGGTACTGCGGGGTATGGCCGACGACGGCTTCGGCGTCGTCTTCATCACCCACAAGATGGACGAGGTCATGGAAGTCTCGGACCGGGTAACCGTATTGAAACTGGGGAAGACAATGGGCGAGAAGATGATCACCGAGACGGACGAGGAAGAGCTGACCGAGATGATGCTCGACGAGAAGATCCCCATTCACCTGGAGAGAAAGGAGTTTGAGGACAGAGAAGTCGCCCTATCACTGGAGAACGTCCACGTGACGGGGCCGCGAGGAAACGTTCAGGTGAACGGGGTCTCGCTGGATATCAAGGAGGGCGAGATCCTGGGAATCGCGGGCGTATCGGGGAACGGCCAGTCGGAGATCATCGAGGCGATCACGGGGCTCAGGGATATCGACGAGGGGTCCCTGATCGTCCAGGGCGAGGAGGTGACGGACGTGCCACCGAGAAAGATTCAGGACAAAGGGTTAGCCCACATGCCGGAGAAGCGCCGTGAAATCGGCGTTGTCGAGGAGATGCCGGTCGGCGAAAACATGGTATTGAGAAACTATCGTCACCCACCTTTCTCACACTACAAGGTCCTCGACAAGGAGGCAATAACGGAGCACTCGGAGAGGATCATCGAAGAGTTCAACGTGATATGTCCGGACATATGGAAGTCCGAGACGAGGATTTTGTCCGGGGGGAACATTCAGAGGATGATTCTCGGGCGGGAGAGCTGGGAACAACCACCGATTATCATCGCCTCTCATCCCACTCACGGGCTCGACCGCCGGGCGGTAAGCAATACCTGGGAGCTGTTCATGGATTTACGGGACGCCGGTTCGGCGATCCTCCTAGTGTCTGAGGACCTGGACGAGGTCCTTTCCTTGAGCGACAGGATAGCGGTGATGTTGGATGGAGAGATAGTCGGCGTGGTGGACGCGGATTCCGCCGACAAGAACGAGATAGGAATGATGATGACTGGAGCCTGAGAGGTGGGAATAAAGTTTAATGATCACACAAATTTACGCGAAACTTAAACCCGTTATCAATTCTGTCCTCGCCGGCCTTGTCGGCCTGGCGGGAGGGGCGATTATAATGGCGCTCTGGGGCTACCCCCCTATTGCCGCCTACAACGCTCTTTTTTCCGCCGTGGCCGGTAGCATGTATGGATTTGGTTCTACCCTGGCTCAGGCCACTCCGCTCATCCTTACCGGGTTGACCTTCGCCATAGGCGTGCGTGGCGGTCTGTTTAACATTGGCGCCGAAGGACAGATGTTTATGGGGGCAATAGCGGCCGTTGCCGTCAGTACCGTGGCCATGCCCGTCGGAATTCATATAGTTGTCTCCATACTGGCCGGAATGCTGGCGGGGGCGCTGTGGAGCATGCCGGCCAGCGCGTTGAAGATTTCCCGGGGAATTCATGAAGTAATCTCCACGATAATGCTCAACTGGATCGCTCTCTACCTCGGTATGTACCTTGTCGTCGACTGGCTGGGTGATCCTCAACGGGCGGAGAAGTCGATTAGCGCGGCGAGCACGGCGAGGCTGCCGGGCATGTTGAGTGGCACCAGTCTTACATTTGCCCTGATCGCGGCGGTAATCTTCGCCCTGCTGATCTACTTCGTCGTCTGGAAGACTACCCTTGGCTTCGAGATTCGCGTCGTCGGGAAGAACCCCGGGGCGGCCAATTACGCTGGGATAAACGAGAACTTCTCCATCAATTCCACGTTCATCCTGGGGGGAATGGCGGCCGGGTTGGCCGGGGCGCTGCAGATAATCGGTCACCCTCCGACCTTCGCTATCTACGCCGACTTTTCCACCGTGAGGAACCTGGGATTCGACGGAATCGGCGTCGCCCTGATCGGGAGAAACCATCCGATTGGAGTGATATTTGCCGCAATCTTCTTTGCCGGCTTGAACGTCGGGGCGAGGACCATGCAGATCACCGCCGGAGTCCCGCTGGAGATGGTTAGAGTAATCCAGGGTGTGATAATCATTGCCCTCGCCGCTCCCGAATTGATGAACCTCTGGTCCAGGTTGACCCCGGGCTTGAAGAACTGGATTAGCGAGGTGAAGGGGAGTTAGCCATGGATATACTTACGAGTTTCTTAAAGATATTGATCATCTCACTGAACGCGATGGTGCCAATTACCCTGGCCGCTGTCGGTGAGATAATCGGCGAGCGGTCCGGCGTGATAGATATCGGCCTGGAAGGGATCCTCCTGATCAGCGCCTTCGTGGGGACGATAGGTGCTCAGTCAACCGGGTCGCCCTACGTCGGCCTCGTAGTCGGGATAGTTGTGGGGCTGTTAATTGGAGTTATTCACGGGATTATTAGCGTGTACCTCAAAGGGGATCAGGTGATCAGCGGTGTCGGCATCAACCTCTTTGGCGGCGGTCTGATGGCCTTTGGCCTTATCGCCGTCTGGAGCACCCCCGGTCACCACGTAGTTCCTTCGTCGGTGAGGATGCCGAAGATCGCAACCCCATTTGGGGGAATTAGCTACATTATGATAATTACCCTGCTGATCGTCGCCGGCGTCTACTACATACTGAACAGGACCAAGCTGGGGTTGAAGATAAACATCAGCGGTGAGCACCCCCGGGCCGCTGATGTGGCCGGAGTGAACGTCGAGCGTGTCCGGTTCTTCTCCACGGTAGTGGGGGCGGGACTGGCCGGCTTCGGAGGTGCGTTTATGGCCGTCGACTGGTTCGGCGTGCTGACGAAAGACCTGGCGGCGGGTCGTGGCTTCATCGCCCTGGCGACGGTAGTCTTTAGCAAGCTCAACCCCCTGTTAGCGCTTCTGGGGGGCTTCATATTCGGGTTTTTCGACAGCCTCGGGGTCTGGGTCTCGAGTGCTCCCGTGATCAAACAGGTTATCCCCTGGCAGTTCATCCTGATGACCCCCTACGTCGTCACCCTCCTGGCGGTAGCCGGAGCCATTGGCCGGGCGAGGTTCCCGGATAAGCTCGGGGAACCGTATAAGAGGGAGTAACCCGTGATGGATTTCCTCGATTTACTGCTAAAGAAGAGAGATGGAGGGAAGCTGACCTCGGAAGAGATAGACTGGATAGTCCGTAACTACGTCGACGGCGAGGTCCCCGATTATCAGATGTCCGCCCTCCTCATGGCGATCTACTTCAACGGCATGGATGGCCAGGAGACGAAGTCGCTGACCGAGAGCATGGCTAACTCCGGCGGAACTCTTGATCTCTCCAGAGTAACCGGATTCAAGGTCGATAAACATTCCACGGGCGGCGTCGGCGACAGCGTATCGCTGGTGCTCTCCCCCCTTGTTGCCTCTCTGGGCATGAAGATCGGCAAGCTCTCCGGCAGGGGGCTAGGCCATACCGGAGGGACGATAGACAAGCTGGAGTCGATACCCGGTTTCCAGGTCGACCTGTCGAACGAGGAATTCGTCTCCGCGGTCGAGGATAAGGGCCTGGCGATTATGGAACATACGCTGGACCTCGTCCCGGCCGACCAGAAGCTTTACGCCCTGCGGGACGTGACCGGCACGGTTGAGTCCCTTCCCCTGATTATCAGCAGCATCATGAGCAAGAAGATCGCCTGCAGTCCCGACGGGGTGGTCCTCGACGTCAAGGTAGGAAAGGGCGCCTTCATGAAGAGCATGGATGACGCCACGGCCCTCGGTCGAGGTTGCCGGGAGGTCGGCGAGCTGTTTGGGTTGAACGTGACGGCGCTCGTCACCGACATGAATCAACCTCTCGGAAATTCCGCCGGCAACGCACTCGAGGTCGAGGAAGCGATAAGGGTGCTGAAAGGCGACGTCGAAAGCGACCTCGCGGAGGTATCGATAAACCTTGCCGCCGAGCTGTACCTGCAGTCGGGAGGGATAGATTCTCTCGCTGGGGCCGTTGAGGAAGCGCGCCGCCGGATCACTTCCGGCGACGCCCTGGAGAAGTTTTCTGATATGGTGGAAGGGCAGGGCGGAGACCCGCGGATAATTGACGACTTCGGGTTCCTGCCGGGGGCGGAGAACGAGCGGACCGTGTATGCGTCCGGAAGTGGTTACGTAGAAGAAGTGGACGCGCTGAAGGTTGGACGGGCCGCCGGCGCCCTCGGTGCCGGCAGAAAGGAGAAGGGAGACGTGATCGACCCCGGAGTCGGTGTGAGGATTGAAAAGCGGGTCGGTGACGAGGCACACGAGGGTGACCCCCTTGCTCGGATATATTACAACGACGATGCGGACCTCGACCGAGCGGTAACGCTGATGGAAGAAGCGTACTCGGTCGCGGACGAGAAGCCGGAGGAGCGGGAATTGATTAAGCGCCGGATACGGTGAAATTGGGTTGATTTGTTAATTGGTTAATTGGTAATGTGTAATGTGTAACGGGTAATGGGGGCTCTAGGATTTAGTCGTTACCCTTTACCTGTTGCCCATTAACACATTAACTCATCAACTCATCAACCAACTTGGCTCTGACCACGGACCACGGACTGCGGACCACGGACTGCGGACTGAAAATGTTTGTTGTGCTCCCGCCTCCCTTCGTCTAAAATACTTTCGTTATGTACGTTACCAACACGAATGGCGTGAAGGAACTGGACAGAAAGGCGATCGAGGAGTGGGACATCCCCTCGGCCGTATTGATGGAAAACGCGGGACGGAGTGCAACGGAAATCATCAAGCGGGAGTTGCCCGAGCTACCGGATTCAGCAATCGTGATCGCCGGTAAGGGAAACAACGGCGGAGACGGACTGGTGATTGCCCGGCGGTTGATCGACAGCGGGGTCGACGTGAGGACGTATATCCTTGGAGATACCGACTCGCTCTCGGAAGAGACGGCGAGAAACGCGCGGATACTAAAGCGGATAAGCGGTTTTGTCCACCACTGCGAGCCCTGCAGCAAGAATCTGATAGATGATCTCACGGCAGATCCGCCGTTGATAGTCGACGCTATATTCGGCATCGGGATCGAGGGAGCGCTGCGCGGCGATTATCCGGCCCTGGTCGACCGGATCAACTCGACCACGACCACGGTCGTCTCCGTTGACGTCCCGTCTGGACTACCGGGAGATACGGGAAAACCTGAAGGTAAAGCGGTAAAAGCCGATATTACGGCTACGATGAGCCCGACAAAGCTGGGGACGCTGACCGCGGACGGGTTAGGATACGTCGGTAGACAGTTCGTCGCTTCCGTAGACTATCCCGAGCAGATGTGCCAGGAGTCAGATGAGATATGGCGACTGCTGGACGACGAATACGTAAGTGGGGCCCTTCCCCCTCGTGATCCGGCCGGACACAAGGGCACGTTTGGCAGGCTCATCCTCGTCGGTGGTTCGGACGGCATGACTGGAGCACCGATACTCGGTGCCAGAGCAGCGTTGAGGTCCGGTTCCGGGCTTGTCTTTACTGCCGTTCCCGAGACCCTGAATGGGGTGGTCGCGGGTAACCTTCTGGAGGCGCTTAATCTGGGAATTCCCGATGAAGGCGGGCATCTCGGTATGGTATCCCGCGAGAGATTGCTGGAAGAGACGGAGGGAAAGGATGCCGTCGCGGTCGGTCCGGGAATCGGCCGGGCGGAGACTACCCGGGAACTGGTAAGGGACTACCTCGCCCAGGTAGACCTCCCCAAAGTCGTTGACGCCGACGCTATCTTTGCCTACAGGGGAAACGTCAAGGAAATTCAGGGTCTGTCTGACGCGGTAATGACACCTCATCCGGGGGAGCTCGCATGTCTTTTGGGTAGGACGCCGGCCGAGGTAGACGCGGACAGGTTTGAGATTGCGCCCGACTTCGCCCGAGAACACGGAGTCACGCTTCTGTTGAAGGGAGTACCCACAGTTATTAGCAGTCCGGACGGCGAGACTTCCGTCGCCAGCTGTCCCAACAGCGGGCTAGCGAAGGGGGGTAGCGGGGACGTGCTGACCGGCCTTATTGGAAGTTTTCTTAGTCAGGGCGTAGACCCCTATCGGGCGGCTCAGATAGGCGCCTGGCTCCACTGCCGGATTGGCGAGATGGGTGCCCGGGACTACGGCGTGGATTCCCTGCAACCGGGAAATTTAGTTGGGCTTATTGGTTCGATATTAACAGAATGGAGGAATGGATAAACTAACATGACCGAATTTAGACTTTTCGACAGTCACGCGCACCTTACGTCGGGACAGTACGACGATGACCGAAAAGAGGTGATCGACCGCGCCAGCCGCGAGGGAGTGGGAGTCTTAGAGATGGGCGTCGACATGCCCACGAGTGAATTTTCGGTAGAGCTGGGTGAGAAGTACGATGGGGTCTTCTCGGCCGTCGGTTTTCACCCCCACGAGGCCAAACACTTCGCTGACGGGTCAATAGACGCTCTCCGCGAACTGGCGGGATCCCCCGTCGTCAAGGCTATCGGAGAGATCGGCCTCGATTACTACAGGGACCTGTCGCCACGGGACGTCCAGAAGGACGTATTCGTGAAACAATTACGGCTGGCAAGAGAACTCGGCCTGCCCGTCTCGATTCACAACCGGGAGTCGACCGCGGATACCCTCGAGACGATGAGGTCCCTGGATAGCCTGCCGGAGGGAGTAATCCATAGCTACTCCGGAGGAGAGGAGCTGGCGCGCGAGTTTATCGACCTCGGGTTCCATCTGGGGATTAGCGGGCCGCTGACGTTTAAGGGCGAGGAAAGATTTCGCCGTGCCGTAGGGAGGATCCCTCTTGAGAAGCTGCTCGTTGAGACCGATTCCCCCTACTTGACTCCGCAGCCGCACCGCGGGAAGCGGAACGAGCCGATCTTCGTGAAATACGTCGCGGAGACGATCGCCCAGTTAAAGGGAATATCCGTTGACGAGGTAAGGGAATCTACGACAGAAAACGCGGGGAGGTTGTTTAAGTTAAATGGCGACTAATCCCGGCGAACTAAACATGGTCCTCGGCGCGCACATGTCGATCTCGGGAGGGGTGGATAAGGCCCTCGACCGGGCGGCTGAATTAGACATGAACGCGCTGCAGATCTTTTCGCAGAACGTCAGGTCCTGGAAGACGAGGACGCTTGAGGAAGACGAGATCGAACGGTTCAAGGAAAACAGGGAAGAGTACGGAATAGTCTACGTGGTGATCCACACCAGCTACCTGTTGAACCTGGCTTCACCCAGGGACGAACTCTGGGAAAAGTCGAAGCGTGGCCTGGTCGAGGAAATTCGGCGGGCTGACTCCCTGGATATACCGGCCATCAACACCCACATCGGTGCCCACACGGGGTCGGGGCTGGATGCGGGGATCTCTCGTCTTGTGGCTGCACTGAGGGAGATCGAGAAGACCGACGAGTTTCAGAACTCGAAGACGGCGATACTTTTGGAAAACACCGCCGGTGCGGGAACTACCCTGGGGTCGGACTTCGAAGAACTGGGACGGGTGCTGTCTCAGCTGGACGAGCCCGACCGGTTTGGCGTCTGCGTCGATACGTGTCACGGTTTTGCAGCTGGCTACGACCTGGGGTCAGCCGAGGGATTGGGGGCTGCGCTGGACGAGTTCGATTCTGCCGTCGGCCTCGATAACTTGAAGTTGCTCCACCTCAACGATTCGCAGGGCGAACTGGGCTCCAACAAGGACAGACATGACCACATAGGCCAGGGTGAGATCGGCGACAAAGGGTTTCGCGCGATGATCAACGAGCCCAGGCTCGTGGGAGTTCCGTTGATCCTGGAGACCCCCAAGGAAGAGTTGGACGGAGACCCTGCCGACAGGGTCAACCTGGATAGGGTGATGGAGTACAGACGTCAGAGGGCAGGCTAACCTAAACTGGCGAATTCATGGGAGACGAGGCCAAAAAGTTGATAATTTATCTCCCGTTTATTAAGATAATGCATGGATAAGTAAATTTCGGCTGTATGGCAAAAACAGGAATAATTTGGGCAGTTGTTGCAGCTTATAGTTAACGGCATAACCTGTAAGATATAATAATATAAACTCTTTTTCGTCTTGCCGCAGTATAGGAGGTTATTGGCCATGGAAATACTAAAAGTTGCATCAAAATCCAACCCAAACTCTGTCGCAGGTGCTATCGCTGGTGCTATAGAAAGCGATGGAATCGTGGAAACGCGCACGATAGGTGCCGGAGCCGTTAACCAGGCCGTGAAGGCTATTGCAATTGCCCGCCGTTTGCTGGATGCCGGGGAAGATAAACTTACAGTTGTCCCAGGATTTATAGATCTAGAGATAGAAGGTGAAGAGAAAACGGGTATAAGGTTTATCATAAACTACGAAGAATAAGACGGGTATTTTTTACGTAACCTATTTATTCCTCTTCCCATTACGGATTATTCTTCCATTAATTCAGGAATCCATATAATTAAATGTTTAAAAAAGAGATTAGAGACTTATTATCGGGGACTTTAGAGGATCTTGATTACGAAATCGACGGAGACCTTCTCCGCGTGGAGGAACCGAGCAACCCGGACCACGGAGATTTCTCCACCAACGTTGCCCTGGAACTGGGTTCGGACGGTCAGGGGATACCGCGGGAGATAGCCGAAGAGATCGCCGATGCGATCGAGAGCGAACCGTTTGACCGGGTATCCGTGGCCGGTCCCGGCTTCATAAACTTCGTGCTTTCCGGAAGTTACCTCCGCGAGTCGCTGCTTACGTTGCTTGAGGCAAACGATCCCCTGACGGGAGTGCGCGAGCCGAGAGCCGAGAGAGTTCAAATCGAGTTCGTCTCTTCCAACCCCACCGGACCGCTGACCGTGGGACACTGCCGTCAGGCCGTGCTCGGCGACGTCCTGGCCTCCTTGTACAGGAGCATCGGTTATGACGTGTTTACGGAGTACTACTTCAACGACGAGGGAAGGCAGATGAAAGTAATGGCCCACACCCTGTGGGCCCGGTACATGCAGCAGCTTGGTCACGACGTGGAAACCCCGGAGGAAGGGTATAAGGGAGACTACCTCATAGATATTGCCAGGTCGGTCGTAGAAGAATACGGCGACGACTACACCAAATGGGATGACGAAACCGAGGAGTTCTTTAAGGAAATCGGGCTCACCGAGATGGTCGATCGAATCAAAGGGGACCTGCGGAGCCTCGAGGTGAAGTTTGATAACTGGTTCAGCGAGTCAGAACTTCACCGGAACGGTGAGGTCGAGAAGACCCTGGCCACCCTCGAGGACAACGACGCCACCTACGAAGAGGACGGCGCGGTATGGCTCAAGGCGGAGGAAGAAGGAGCACCTCAGGACGTCGTGTTGGTTAAGAGCGACGGAGATCCTACCTACCTCCTACCCGATCTGGCCTACCATAAGGATAAATACGACCGGGGCTTTGACAGAGCCCTAGTCCTCCTCGGCGCTGATCACCAGCGGCATGTGGAGAACATGAATGCCGGGCTCAGGAAGTTAGGTCTGCCCGACGACTTTTACCAGGTCCTCATCAACCAGTTCGTCAGCCTGTCGAAGGACGGAGAGATCAGGAGGATGTCAACCAGAAAGGGCGAGTTCATTACCATGAAGGACCTCATCGACGACCTGGGTTCGGACGTGGTGAGATATTTCATGGTGGCCCGGAAGCCGGAGAGTCACCTGGAGTTTGACTACGATCTGGCTAAAGAGCGGTCCATGGAAAACCCCGTATACTACATCCAGTACGCCTACACGCGGATCGTCAGTATCTTTAATAAGGCCGAGCAATCTCCTGGCGAACTGGACTACCGGGAGCTAAACGTCGATAAGCTCGACGAGCCAGAAGAACTGGAGCTCATAAAGTTGATGGATAGATACCCTGAAACGGTCGAGGTAGCTGCGCTCGACTACGGTCCACACCACCTGGCGAGCTATGGCGAGGAACTGGCCTCCTTATTTCACACTTACTACAACAAGTATCGGGTGCTAGTGGACGACGAGGAGCTTAGCCGGGCACGTCTTGGTCTTTGTAAGGGCGTTCAGGTTACCCTCCAGTCGCTTCTGCAAATACTCGGAGTATCTGCGCCTCAGAAGATGTAATTTCCCCACAACGAGGAGAGTAAATAACTATGGGTTGGTTTGATAGATTAAGTTCTGGCCTCAAGAAGACGAGGAAGAACCTGATTGGAAGGGTCGAAAGCGTAATAAGCGGTTACAGGGAGATCGGCCCAGAACTGCTCGAGGAAATAGAAGAATTGCTGGTAACCGCCGATATCGGCGTAAACACTGCGTTGGAGATCATCGACCACATTAAAACGAGGGTCGAAGAGGAAGGAGAGACCGACCCTCAGGTCGTCGAAGACCTCCTCAAAGAAGAGTTAAAGGACAGGTTAGCAGGAGCCGAAGGCGAACTAAACTGCAACGGAGACGGGCCGACGGTAATGCTCGTTATGGGAGTTAATGGCTCGGGTAAGACGACGACGATTGCCAAAATAGGGAAGAAGTACGTTGAACGCGGAAAGAAAGTCGTCTTTGCCGCCGCCGACACGTTCAGAGCTGCCGCGATCGAACAGCTGGACTACTGGGCTGACCGCGTAGGGGCGACGATGATCTCCCAGGACATCGGCGCCGATCCCTCCGCCGTCGCCTACGACGCGCTGGAGCATACGTTAAACAACGACGCGGACTTGCTATTGATCGATACCGCGGGAAGGCTGCAGACGAAGCACAACCTGATGGAGGAGTTGAAGAAGATCAATCGAGTAATCGAGGACAAGTTGGGTAGAGAACTCGACGAAAGGTTGTTGACGATAGATGCTACCAACGGACAGAATGGCATATCACAGGCGGAAAAATTCGATCAGGCGGTTGGATTGACGGGTATTATTCTGACTAAGCTGGACGGGACGGGAAAGGGTGGTGTAATCTTGCAGATTCACGGAGAGTTCTCCGCCCCTATCAAGCTAATTGGAGTCGGGGAAAAACAAGAAGATTTACACGAGTTCGATAAAGATCAATTTGTAGAAGCTTTATTTGAGTAACCTGAGTAATTTACGGGAGGTTAATTGATGGAATACGTCTATTTCTTTGGCGCTGGTGAAGCAGATGGAAGTGAAGACTTAAAGAATATTCTTGGTGGCAAGGGTGCAAATCTGGCCGAGATGACGAATCTGGGCATTCCCGTACCCGCGGGGTTCACGATCTCCGCTGAAGTCTGTCAGTACTACTACAGGCACGACGAGACCTATCCCGAGGAACTGCACGAGGAAGTAGAGGGGAACCTGGAAAGACTAGAAGAGGTCAACGAAAAGGAATTTGGCGACCCGGAAGACCCTCTGTTGCTGTCGGTCCGGTCTGGTGCGGCAGTTTCCATGCCTGGAATGATGGATACCGTGTTGAACGTCGGTTTGAACGAGGAGACTCTCGAAGGGGTAATCCAAAAGACTGATAACCCGAGGTTTGGCTGGGACTCCTACCGCAGGTTAATCCAGATGTACGGTGAGGTCGTCAAGGGGATTGAAGCGCGCGAGTTCGACGTCGCGCTGGAAGACATCAAGGAAGAGAAGGGTGCAGAAAACGATACCGACCTGACCGTGGACGACTTGAAGGAGGTTGTCGCCAAGTTCAAGGAGATCTACGAGGAAAGCCTAGGTGAGGAGTTTCCGACGGAACCAAGGGACCAGCTTTGGGGAGCAATAGATGCGGTATTCGGTTCCTGGAACAACCCCCGGGCGATTAAGTACAGAAACATTAACGACCTGCCCCACGACGCACTGGGGACCGCGGTGAACGTTCAGACGATGGTATTCGGTAACACCGGCGAAAACTCCGCTACCGGCGTTGCCTTCACAAGGAACCCGTCTACCGGCGAAAACGAAAGATACGGAGAATACCTCAAGAACGCCCAGGGAGAGGACGTAGTTGCCGGCGTAAGGACACCTAAGGATATCAAGAAGCTGCAGGAAGAGATGCCCGAAGCATGGGACGAACTGGAAGAAATCTTCCAGACGCTGGAGGAGCACTATCAGGACGTTCAGGACGTGGAGTTCACCGTAGAGCATTCCGATCTCTACATGCTCCAGACGAGAACGGGTAAGCGGACTGCCAAAGCGGCCGTTAAGATAGCCGTCGACATGGCCGAAGAGGGATTAATTGACGAGGAAACCGCCGTTGGCAGGGTCGACCCGGAAACACTGGACCAGCTTCTACACCCGTCGTTCGACAAAGAGGCGGACAAGGAGGTACTGGCCAAGGGGTTGAACGCTTCGCCCGGAGCGGCCGTCGGTGAGGTTACCTTTACGGCAAGTGAAGCCGTCGAGAGGCGCGAGAACGGCGAGGAGGTCATCCTCGTCAGGACGGAGACTTCACCCGAAGACATAGACGGGCTCGAAGCCGCGCAGGGTGTATTGACCTCGCGTGGTGGCATGACATCGCACGCGGCCGTAGTTGCAAGAGGTATGGGTAAACCAGCCGTGGCCGGTTGTGGTGCAATTGACATCGATTACGAAGCGGAGGCCTTCACTGTTGACGAAAAGAAGGTCGAAGCTGGTGATTACATCTCGATAGACGGAACTACCGGTGAGGTCATGCTTGGTCAGGTCCCGACCGTTGAACCCAAAATGGACGAGAACTTCCAGAAACTGATGGAATGGGCCGACGACGTCAGGAAACTTGGCGTTAGGACGAATGCCGATACCCCGGAGGACGCGAGGAGAGCACTTGAATTCGGTGCCGAGGGAATCGGGCTCTGTCGGACGGAGCACATGTTTTTCGGCGACGAGCGACTTTCGTACATCAGGCAGACGATTATGGCGGAAAGCAGCGAAAAGCGTGAGGAGCACCTCGCCGAGCTGGCCAAGTTCCAGAAGTCCGACTTCCTGGGAATCCTGTCCGAGATGGAAGGACTCCCCGTAATTATTAGACTGCTCGATCCCCCGTTACACGAGTTCCTGCCCGACACACAGGGCGAAGTTGAGGAATTCGCGTCCCGGACAGGCAGAAATGCCAAAGAGGTCCAGGCCAAGATAAACGAGCTCAAGGAATTCAACCCGATGCTCGGACACCGTGGCTGTAGGTTGGGCATCACTATGCCGGAGATCTACGAGATGCAGGTAGAGGCAATCATCAGGGCCGCAGTGGAACTTAATAAGGACGGGGTGGATGCCCGGCCGAAGATCATGGTCCCGCTTGTCGGCTCACCCGAGGAGATGAAGAGGGTGAAGGACTCCGCTCAGGCCGTCATCGACGAACTGCTGGAGTCTCTCGATTCCGACCTCTATTACGAGATTGGAACCATGATCGAGATCCCGAGGGCCTGTGTCCTTGCTGACGAGATCGCCGAAGAGGCCGAGTTCTTCTCGTTTGGCACAAACGACCTGACTCAGATGACGTTTGGGTTTAGCAGGGATGATGCCGGAAAGTTCCTCGATGAGTACCTGGAAAAGGGCGTCCTGCAGAAGAACCCGTTTGAGACTCTCGACCAGGACGGCGTGGCCAGTTTGATGGAAACCGCCGTCGACAAGGGCAAGGGAACAAACGAGGACCTCGAGGTAGGTATCTGTGGTGAGCAGGGTGGAGACCCGGACTCAATCCACACTGCGAAGTGGGTTGGCGTGGACTACGTCAGCGCATCCCCGTTCAGGGTACCTATTGCAAGGCTAGCTGCAGCTCAGGCGGAACTGGAGAACTAATTAGATAGAGAGTTAGTTTAGAAAGAAAGACGATATGCAAACAGGTAGGAGGGAAGCCCTCCTACCTGTTTTTATTTTATCCTTCGAGCCAGACGTATTCGGAGAACTGGGGAAACGTGCCCAGCTTGCTAAACAGACAGGTATTCTGCACGTAGTCCTGGGTTACGTAGAGAAACGTCTCCCCGGGAAGGTAAACGACCGGCAGGTGTTTGGCGAACTCCAGTTGAAAACGATCGTAGTACTCCTTTCTTTTCTCATAGGTTGCATACCTTAATCCGTCCGCAAACGCCTGATCGATCTCCTGTTGCCAGTTAGATAGTGGCCCCCCTGACGACCAAAAGTGGAGGGCACCTGAAGAGGAAAACATGTCGGCTAGAGCTGCTGGTTCTCTGGGATTTATCACCACGCTGATTATTGCGCTCTGGTAGTCGCCGGTCTGTAACTTCCTCACCAGTGTGGAGAAGCTCACGGTCTCCAGGTCTGCTTCTATTCCCAGCTCCTTCAGCCCGCTCGCTAATACCTTACCCATGGCTTTCCTGGCCGCGTTTTCCTCGTTGGTTACGATCGTGAACGCGACGTCCTTACCGTTTGAACACTCCCTTATTCCGTCCCCGTCGGAGTCCTTGACGCCAATTTCGTCCAATAGACCGGCCGCGGCCTCGGGGTCGTATGAGCCGGAGAAAAACTCTTCGACCTCCGGGTTGTAGTAGGCGGATATCGCCGGTACCGGGCTGAGCTGGAGGTTTCCAAAGCTGTTAAACGCCCTGTTGATCATCTCGTCCCTGTCTGCTACCAGAGAAATAGCCTTCCGGAACTCGTCACGCGCGAACAGCTCCCCGAGATATTCCTCCTCGGTCTCCCAGTTGAGCGTGAGGAAGTCGGAGTTAACGGGAGCACCTCTGTCCCCTTCTCCTGTATTGACCTTCCAGTCGTTTTCGTCAACCTGCTGGAGGAGAAAGGGCATTTCGTTTATCTGGGGTCTGAGAAAGTCCGTCCCCTGATCGACGAACTTGAGCAGGGCGACTTTATTGTCCTTGACTTTGATCGCGGTTAAACCGTCGAGGTAGGGCAACTGTGTGCCGGTTGAGTCGACCTTGTAGTAATGCGGGTTTCTCTCCATGACGATCCTCTCCCCCGGGACGAACTCCGCGAGCTTGAACGGACCAGCCCCCACAATTTCCTCGGGGTGCTCTGCGGCCGTCTCCAAACTCCAGGCCTCCTTAAACGCCGCCGGGTTGAAGTCGTCGAACTTGTGTTTCGGGTAGATCCCCGTGCTCACCAGCCTCAAGAACGGGCCGTAGGGAACGGGGAGGTGAAACCTTACCGTCAGTTGGTCGACTATCTTAATTTCCGGTAGCTGACCGTCGACCCTGATCACCGAGGTAAATTTGGTATCTATAGCCTCGTTAAAGACTAGTTTCTCGTAAGTGAAGGTGACGTCTTCTGCAGTCAGCCGTTCGCCGTCGGAGAACTTAAGGCCCTTTCTCAGGTGGAAGGTATACGTCAGCCCGTCCTCCGAGACCTCCCACGATTTAGCAAACCCGGGGACGACCCTGCCGTTTACGGGGTTGGTTGCCGTAAGGCCGGAGCCCATGATCGTGCTCGTAAAGTCGGCTGTTGCGTCCGAGGTCGCCATCAGGTGGTTGAACGTCCGGGGAAACTTCGCCAGGGTGTAGTTGAGCATTCCACCCGGTTCACCGGGCGTTAGTTCTTCCATTTCCCATAAGCTGTTAGAGGCGTTAATCGGGACTACGAGAGGTTCTTCCGGCAGGTAACTCTCGCGGCCAAATCCCAGGGAAAGGTTAACGAGTAGGACGAGAAGGGTTACAGTAATGACTTTGCCAGCGGACTTGATCATTGTTCATCCCCCTTTTCCACACTTTCAGATAACATTCTATCGGCCAGCGCGGTGATGACGGCGTCCTTGTATTCGGCCGGCCCTACTTCCGTGGCAGCGCACGCCATTCGCAGTAATTGAGTCTCGGTCCTATCCGAATTGATAAGACATTTTGCCCAGGCCCGGGATGCGCCGCGCCGCATCTCCGGGGTACCTCCTTCGGTGACTAGTTTCTTTAAGGTCTCGCAGTCGACTTGCCCGTAGGCGAGCTTGCCGTAGGCGGTCCCCGCTGCCATTCTCAGCCACCGGTTTTCCTCTCCGTCGGTGGCGATTGCCTTGAGTTCCTCGACCGATGGGTCGGGCGATAGCTGGGTATAGTAACGAATGGCCAGCGCCGTGCTGGCGGCTTCCTTAATAAGGTCGTATTCTGCCGTGGCGATTATCTCCTTCAACTTTTCGGCAAAGTATTTATTCGGGTATATGGATCCCAGAGCATCAGCCGCCGCGCGCCTTACATTTTCACCTTCTCCTCCGGTCGCGGTCCCCTCCAGGTCCTCCAGCGAGTAACCGGTTACGTTATTCAGGTTGAGGGCAAGGTAAAAGAGCCCCAATGCCCTGCTGGAGGCCTCGCGTAATTCTGGGGATTCCCCACTAACTGACTGTTTCTCCAGTTCCTTTGTCTTTTTCTTAACCTCCTCCAGGGAGCTGATCTCCTTCACGTCTTCGTACTTCTTCACCAGGGCGGACTTCGCTGCGTTACGTAGGTCCTCCGTTCTCGCAGTTGCTGCGGTTACCTCGAGTTCTTCGAACGAGATACCCCGTTCGGCGTACAGTTGGACCAGGGCCTTTGAAGCCGCGGCCCGGACCTCCGGGATGAAGTCGGAATTGGCTAAGATCTCGAGCTGGCTCTCCGAGTACCCCCGGGCGACTCCCGAGAAGATCAACGGAACGGTGGCCAGCAAAAGGGCAACTAAGACGAGCTTGCGTTTGGCCGACATGTTTTCCACCTCTTTGATGTCAATCTGTTGCTGTTTGTCGCTATCTTATTTGTTTTTATTGCTTAACCACGGGATTCGGCGGTTAAATGACGCTTGACTACTTCAGCCAGAAGCTCTATTCCCTTCTCTATCTCGTCAGGTTGGAGAACGGAGTAGCATAGCCTCAACGAGTCCCTGCCCCCGCCGTTCACGTAAAACCCGCTACCGGGCACGAAGGCCACGCCGCCTTCCACTGCTTCGGAGAAGAGGTCGTCCGTGTCAACCTTCTCGGGCAGCGTCACCCAGATGAACAGTCCTCCCTCTGGTTTTGTCCAGGATATCCGCTCGTCGTCGGGAAAGTACTTCTCCAGCGATTCCAGCATTACGGTCCTGTTCTTTCTGTAGTGTTCCCGGGTTTGAGTCAAATGCTCGCTCAGTTCGTGGTGACTCATCCACTCGGCGGCAATCCACTGGGTAGTAGTCGAAGTGCAGAGATCGGTCGCCTGTTTGACCGTAACGAGAGCCTCGATGAGGTCTTCCGGGCCGACTACTACCGCCAGCCTCATTCCCGCGGACAGGACCTTGGAAAGGGATGACATCGTGATCACTCTGCCGTCGTCGTCGTAGGCGTTGATCGGTCGTTCTTCTTTACCTTCAAATCTAAGCCCGAAATAAGGAGTGTCCTCGACTATCAGTAGGTCGTATTCCTTGGCTATCTTGATGAGTTTTCTTCTCTTCCGTCCGCTCATGGTGACTCCCGTCGGGTTCTGGAAGTCGGGAATAACGTATACGAACTTGGCCCGCTGGCCTGATTTTTTCACCTGTCTGATCTCCGTTTCCAGGGCATTAAGGTCCATGCCGTCCGCTTCCATCGGTACGCCGACTGACCTGGCCTGAAATAGTTGGAAGCTCTGGATGGCACCCGCGTAGGTTGGCAAGCCGCAGAAGATAACGTCCCCCGGGTCCAGGAAGGCCTTGCTAACGAGATCCAGGGCCTGTTGTGAGGAGTTCGTGGCTATGATGTTATCGAGGGCGATTTTCCAACCAAAGTTCGACAGCCATTCGATCATCTCCTCGCGGAATTCGGGGACCCCCTCGGTCATACCGTACTGTAACGACTGCCGATAGTTCTTGCCAATCTGCTTGTGGGCCGCCTCGGCGAGGTCGTCAAACGGGAAAGTCTCCGGCTTGGGTAGTCCGCCAGCGAAGGAGATTATCCCGGGTTTCTTTGAAACCTTGAGTATCTCCCGGATTGAAGACCTTCCCGTGTTCTTCGTACGCTCCGATAAAAATGATCTCATGATACCCCTCCTAACTTATTTTAACCAAAGTGAACGTTTTTCACACGTGATTGAAGAATTGGGTGGACCCAAAGGAAATAATCACGGGCCCGGCAGGGGCCTCCCGGCTGGAAGACTATCCCCCGTCGACCGCCGTAATTATCCGCGTGCCGACCTCGTTGAATATCGCACCGGCGGTTGCCCCACCCCAGACGGGGAGCGTGCCGACTTCGTCGATTACGATCAGGATCAAATATCTCGGGTTCTCCCTGGGAAAGAATCCCGCGAACGAGGAGATGTATTTGTCTTCCAGGTACAGTCCAGCCTCTGCTTTTTGTGCCGTGCCCGTCTTTCCGCTTACAGCGTAACCGGGTATGTCCGCCCTGGTTCCCGTGCCCCCTTCCACGACACCCCGCAACATATCCTTCATCTCAGATACGGAAGTCCGGGAAGCAACCCTCCCCCCGGAAGCCCTCTTGCCGAGCCTCGACTCCTCGCCGGCGGACGATACCCTTTCCACGATGGTCGGCCTCACCATCACTCCGCCGTTGGCAATCGATGCCATTTTGCTCGCCAGCTGGACGGCCGTCACCGTCATTCCCTGACCGATAGGAATCGAACCTATCGAGAGCCCGGACCACTCCCCGTAGTACTTGAGCTGGCCAGGCTCCTCGCCGGGCAGCTCGATTCCAGTCTTCCTGCCAAAGCCGATTTTATTGAGAAAGCTCCACAGCTTTTGCTCGCCCAGTTCCTGCGAGACCCTGACTATCCCCGTGTTGATCGAGTTCTTGATGACATCGGAAAAGGGCACGACGCCGTAGTCTCTGTACTGAGCGTTGTTAATCGGGTGATTGTAAAGGACCACTGGAGAGTTACCGTTCACCAGGGTATCCGGGGTTACCACCCCGTAGTCCAGCGCGGCTAACCCGGAAAATGCCTTGAGGATCGATCCCGGTTCATAAGTGTAGCTGACGGCCAGGTTCTTTCTCTCCGAGGAGTCGTAATCGTTGTAGTTGTTGGGGTCGTAGGTATCGTTCTGGGACATCGCCAGCACTTCCCCGTTGGACGGGTCGATGACCACTCCCCAGGCCTTTTTCGCCTTAAACCTTTCCACCCCTTCCTGGAGTTCCTGCTTGAGGATGTGCTGAATCTTGAGGTCGATCGTGAGGTAGACGTCGGAACCGGGTTCTCCCTCGGCCAGGGTGATCTCCCTGTAGGGGTAGCGGTCCGCGCCGTAGATGATTCTTTTTGCCTGGGGTTTTCCCTCGAGGATTTCGTTTAACGAGTACTCGGCGCCCGCTAGCCCTTCTCCGTCCACTCCGGTAAAGCCAACTATCTGACCGGCCAGCTCCTCACGGGGGTAGACCCGTTTTGTGGAATCGGTAACTATCAAGCCCTCGATTCCCAGGTTGTCCGCTCGTGACTTGATTCGTTCGCCCGTCTCGTAACTTACAGTCCTATCGATCCAGGTAAAGTACGACTGCCGGTAGACGAGGTCTTTGAGTTCCCTCCGGCTCATATTGAGTTCTTCGGCGAGGAGGTCGATGAGGAGTTCTGGCTGAGTCATGTCGTAGGAGTCGACGGCCAGGGAGTAGGCCTTCTTGTTGAAGGCTAACAGCTCTCCATTTCGGTCGTAAATCCTGCCCCGTTCCGGCTGGACGATTACCTTCCTCTGGTGGATGGTATTTGCCTTCGTCTCCCACTTCTCGTGTTGCAGTATCTGGACCGACACGAGTTTCCACACCACGAAGCCAACAACAATCACTAACAGAGCGACGATGAAGTAGAGCCGATTTCTGTTTCTCATAGCAAACCGTTACGGGACCTCCGGTTCTGCCTCCTCTTCGATCTCCGGTTCGACCATGTTAAGCCTCTCCTTGGCAATACGCTCTATTCTTTTGTAGGAAAAATAGCGGGCGACCTGGAGCTGTAACTCCCTCTTCCTTTCCTGGATCGGCACCAGGTCCTCCTGGAGTCCATTGACCTCGCGCTGAAGATAGATGACCCGCCACGTCTGCCAGAGATAGAGAAATATCAACGCTACGACGAGTATGGTAACAATGCTAATCTGCAGGAAACCGGGGGTATTTCTCATGCTTTACTACTCTCCTCCTCGTCACTTTAACCTCCGTCCGGCGCGGAGGCGGGCGCTCCTCGCTCTGGGATTTTTTTCGACTTCTTCCGCGTCCGGCCTCTCCGCCCCGGAAGTAAGTATCTCCATTTCTTTTTCTTTGTCGCAACGACAGACGGGCAAATCCGGCGGACAGATGCAGTCACTTTCCTTGTGTTTAAAGAATTCCTTGACCCTTCTGTCCTCAAGTGAATGATATGACAAAAAAGCCATAGTTCCACCTATCTTCAGCCCGGTGAACGCTTCGTTCAGGGCGGTTTCCAGGTTTTCCATCTCCCCATTCACGTAGATCCTCAACGCCTGGAACGTCCTTGTTGCTGGATGAATGGAACTACTTCTCTGTATTCTCTGTGGAATTGCCTCCCTGATTACGGTAACCAGGTCGCCCGTCGTAGAGATTCTACTTTGTTCTCGCCTGCGAACTATCTTTTCCACTATCCGGCTGGCCCACCTTTCCTCGCCGTATCTACGTATTATCTTCTTAAGTTCTCCCCGGTCGAAATCGTTCACCACGTCAGCTGCTGTCAGTTCCCTATCCTGGTTCATCCTCATGTCGAGCGGGCCTTCCTTCTGGAAGGAGAACCCCCGCTCCGGGTCTTCGATTTGGAAGGAAGAAAAGCCGAGGTCGAACAGGATTCCGTCGAGGCTTATTCCGCCTTCCAGTTCCAGAACGCGGCCTATCTCCGAAAAGTTGGTCTGGTAAAGGTTAACCTGGGGAGGAGTTCGGTCAAGCCGATCTTTGGCGGTTTGCAGGGCCTTTTTGTCGAAATCGAGACAGATTAGCTTCCCGTCCGGTGACATCTCCCTCGCCAGCGCCAGCGAATGTCCGCCGGTGGAGGTCGTCGCATCTAGGAAGACCCCGCCGGGCTCTTGTTTGACCCCGAGGTAACTGACTACCTCGTCAACCATGACCGGCACGTGGTAACCCTTGCCGGTCCTCTCTTTACTCATGTCTTAGTTCGTCGTCGATCCAGCTTAACGCCGCCTCAATTCCTTCTCTGGCCTCACGCTCTAGTTTCTTGCTCACTTCTTCCAGGGCGGTCCTCTGCAAATCCCTCTTTTCATAGGTATATTCAAGGTCTGCCAGGTATTCCCGTGCGTGGATTAATTCGTCGGGGTGCCAGAGGGGGATCTCCGGACTCCCCACCTCCTCGTTGATCTCGTTCACCAGGTGGTCCATTTTGGGGTCGTAACTAATTCCCTGGACGGGAGTTCCGCTGAGCAGGGAGAAAATAATTGCGTGGAGGCGCCCCCCGATGATCAAGTCAACCCCCTTCATCATCTCTACGAGCTGGTCCGGGGTTAGGTGGGGTACGTCGATTACCTTGCACTCGGCATCCGTGGCGTCGCAGAGGTCGTGATTTATCTGTTTATCAGCATTAGGGTTCGTGGAGAAGAGGACGATGGAGACTCCGAACTTCTGATTTAACAGGTCGAGGCCGCTTGAAACCGCCCTAACGACGTCCATCTTGCCGCTGATTTCATCCCGTAAGGCTGCGCCCACTATAGTGGGGCTCTCGTCCTCGAAGAAGTCGGTCTCGTCCGATTCCCCCGCCGGGAGAAGAAAGGCCAGATCGGCACCGAGGGAGATCTTTGTCCCGTTGAGGCCCATTTCCTCAAGCAGATCGTAACTGTCCGAGTCCCTCACCAGGGCCCCGTTTGTCTGACTGGCTGTCCACCTGACGAAGAGGTTGTTGAACCAATGATTTATCGGTCCAACCCCCTGTCCGACTATGTAGACGGGAGTTTTCAACAGCCGGGCCAGCCAGATAATGCCCAGGTAGTACCAGAGAGAAAAGGAACTCGTCCTGTCCTGAAACAGTCCACCGCCGCCACTGATCAACAGGTCCGATTCCCGTAGTGTTTTGAATACCTGTATCGGCCTCCAACGGTTCACGGCGGGTAGGCCGTGTAATTTTCTCGTCTCTTCGGGGTCGTTGCTGAGGACGACTAGACTGATCTCGTCCTCGCCAAAACGGTCCATCAGGGCACCGGTCAAGCCCTCGAGAATAGCCTCGTCGCCGAGGTTGCCCGAGCCGTAATATCCGGAAATTGCTATCTGTTTAGGATTGTCCACAGTCTTTCACCACCGAAGAAGACTAACAGTAAGGTCCCACCTAATACAAACCCCCCGGCCAGACCGTTGCCAGTTCTCATCAAAGAAATAATAAGTGGTGAATGGATATGAGCAAAAGTATTGATAACCGATATCTGCCCGATAAACCCTAATAGGGCCAGACCGACCTGGAAAGAGTTGAACTTTGACCGGTACCGGTTGACGAGATATAGCCAGAGTATAGCCGCTGGGTGGCCCAGGGCAAACTCCTTGAAGCGCGGTCTCACGGAGAGGTTTCTCTCCAGCCACCGCCGAAATGCGTCCTCGAGTTCCGAGCTTTCCAAGAAGGTGAAGTTGCCGCTGCGGAGGAGAAGGAAGACGACCAGGGCGCCGAAGCCGACGATTATCAGCCACTTGAAGCCGCCTGGACCCCAGTTCTTGAGGTTTGTCCCCGCCTGAAACAGGTATATTAGCCCGATAAACAGAAGGGGGAGGAAGAGAGAGACCTTAACGCCACGAAATTGCTCGAGCTTTAAGATGAAAATCCCATCGGTGAGAATTGCCGAGATGGCAAGCCCGAAGGCCGTAGAAACTGCGGACACAAACAGCAGGTCTACAAATGGGCTTAATAACGTTGTTTCCCTGTCCTGAAACGATAGACCATAGGTCGTCAGGAGGCGGTAGGCAGCTACCGGGCCACCGAGGGCGAGGAGGAAACCCGCGGTCTGCCGGGTGAAGACCGGAAATAGCCACAGTCCGATGAGTGTCAGGACCACGGCGATCGCGAATAGTAATAACTGGATAAGTCGGTTGGGTAAGTGGCCGAGGAAAAGCAGTAGTAGAGTAGCCGTCAGCGAGCCGGTTATCAGCAGGGTGATAAGCCATTTTGGCGTCTCCAATTGGCCTACAGCACCCTTTGCGTTTTCTATCCCTACGTCCTGAAATCCCTGCTCCCCTAACCGAGAACGGATTTCGTCCAGCTGGCCGAGAGTATTCTCCAGGTCTTTGTTCATGGGGAGGCGAAATTCTATCGCGCCGATGTTTCTCTCCTTAACGGCCCTGACGTAACGGGCAACGGACTCCTCTTCGGACAGGGTACCGACCTCCTTGTCGAAGACTCGATGCACCCTGACGTAACTGGAACCAGTCATTGTGGCGACTTCCTGAACAAGCGAGTCATCGCGGAACTCCACCGTTCCGAGGACCGGATCGTTCTGCCTTATCCACTCCTCGAGTTCGGCGGGAAGCTGAGTCTTCTGCAGAGATCGCAACGTCAATAACTGGGGCGAGTAGGAGTTAAGGAAGTCCAGAAGGGCTTGAACGTCCTGTTGATCCGCCAGCTGCAGGTTCGTTACTTCCAGGGCGGCGCCTAGCCCCAATTCGGAGAGGGTGGAGGATAAGTCCGGGAGAAGCGGCTCGCCTTTGCCCGCCAGGTCTACTTGAAACAGGACGTAATCGACCCCGTGCGTATCCAGTTCTCCCGCAAGGACGTCCGGGTCGGAGCCGAAGAGCGGGCTGGTCCTGGTGACGTCACCGTATCTAACCAGAACGGTATAGTTCTTGTTTTGTCGGTCCCAGTTTATTCGCCTACTTACCTGGTAAAACGTCAATACAAGCGTGAAGACGATAAGAGCTATCAGGACAGCTTTTCTCGAGTTATTCATATTTATGGATAATTTGGAGTACAGTTACCAAAAAGAATAATCGGTCGTCCTCGCTCATGCAAAGAAAAAAGTTTTTGCATTGCGAATCGGCCCGAGTTTTAATATATTTAATATATCATGCCAAGGAATAAAAAGCCAAGAGAGTGCAGAAAGTTTGAGGGGTCCAAGCTGTATAAACCGGCGGGACTGCCGTTAAATCAGCTTCCCGTCACCGGCGTGGATCTTGACGAGCTGGAGGCCATGCGCCTGTGTGACCACGAGGGACTTGATCAGACGGAGGCGGCCGAACGGATGAAGGTCTCCAGGGGTACGATACAGCGCTTACTCTACTCCGGCAGGAAAAAGATAGTCGATAGCCTGCTAAATTCCCGGGCGATATCTATAGAAACCGGCCCTCACATCAAGGAACTCGAGCGGGGACGCGGCTTTGGCAGGGGTCATGGTCGTGGTCGAGGTCGTGGTCGAGGCAACCCTGATCGAGGGTAAATCCCCAGCGAACTTTTCGTTTATTTAACCAGTTCTATTCTTGTCCCTGTACATTCTCTCGTCAGCCAGACGTATGACTTCCTCAATTCCCCCTTCCTCATCGGGCCTCCAGTGGGATATTCCGAATGCCAGGGTGATGGAAAAGTCTACGATATCCGTGTCCGTATTCCACTTTTTTAACTCGTCCTTAAGACGGTCTACCGTAGTCCCTACGTCGCCGTTCGTCTCCGGCATCATGATTAAGAACTCGTCTCCGCCGTAGCGGAATACAGTATCCGCGTCCCTCACGTTGGCCTTGAGCAGATTCCCTATCTCCTTTAGGACCCTATCGCCAACGTTGTGGGAGTAGGTATCGTTGATCTCCTTGAACCTATTGATATCGATCATGAGGAAGGAAATTGGGTGGACGTAGCGTTCGTCCCGCCCGATCTCCTTGGTTAAGGTTTCGTTGAGGTATCTTCGGTTGTAGAGACCGGTGAGCGGGTCCCTGATAGCCTTCTCCTTGAGTTCTTTTTCCAGCCTGATCCTCTGAATCTCCTCATTCAGGTGCCCCACCAATATTTCCGCGAGCTCCACGTCAGATCGGCTGAACTCGTCCGCCTCCTTCGCCCCGGCCTGAAACACACCCAGGTTCCCAATGGGTACGCTGAGAAACGATCTTAATTCCGGGTCTTCCGGTTTCGCTGACTCTACCTCTCTTGCATCCTCTCCCCAGAAGGTCTGGTCTTTCCTGAGAGTTTCTCCGACGAGCCCTTCTTCGATATTGTAAACGGGCAGGTCCTTCAGGCTAAATCCCATCGACGCGACGGGAATCAACTTCTCGCCCCGGTTGACGAAAATTATGCTTATGTCGAACTCCAGCACGTTTGCTGTCACCTTGAGCGTGGCCTCGTACAGTTCCTCTTCGGTCTGGCAGGACTGAAAGACGTCGACGGCCCTGTGGAGTTCTCTTAGCCTCTTTCGTTCCTCCTCCAGTTCCTCCTGGGCGCGGGTCTTCTCCGTTACGTCTCTGTTGATCGACAGCGTGGCGTCAACCCCTTCATGATCTATAGGGGTGACCACTACCTCCGTCCAGAACTCTTCGCCGGATTTACTGATCTTCCTCTCGGTGAAGCTGACCGGTTTGCCCTCGGTCAACTGGTCGTCGATCTCGTTATAGCTTTTGCTCTCGGGACCGTCCAGCACGAGGTCGAAGATCTTCATGTCCAACAGTTCCTCGCGTGAATATCCGGTCTGGTCGGTTGCCGTAGAATTTGCATCTAGAATTTTACCGTGGTCATCTCCGTCCGACACCTTCGTGATGTAGACGGCGTCTCCCAGTTCTTCAAAGTAGCTCTGATACCTCTCCCTGCTCCGCTTTAACCTCTTGTTCGCCTCCTTTAACTTCTCCTCGACCTTCTTCCTTTCCGTGATGTCCCGCATGACGGCAACGAAACCTTGGATCCCTTCTCCACTTCTCAACGGGTAATAGATGATGTCGAGGAGTCTGTCCCCCAGTTGAGGGTGCTCTCGCCACATCTCGTACTCGACGGTTTCCCCCCTCAGACACCTGTCTACCCTCGACTTGACCTCTTTGTAGAACGCCTCACTCCCCAGCAGTTCTTCGACCCTCTTCTTCTGAATTTCCTCAGGTCCAACTTGATACATCTCCCTGTAGGCCCGGTTCGCAAAGAGGTAGCGGTAGTTTTCGTCACAGACGGCCATCAGGTCGTCCGAGCCCTCCACGGCCATCTCGTACTGTTTGAGTCGTATCTCCCTTTCCTTCCTTATGGAGATGTCTCTGATGCTCACTAAAATCCGTTTCTCCCCGTCGACCGTAATTATTTTCCCCCTGAGATCTATTGGTATCTCCCGCCCCTCCCTGTCCAGGTTGAACGTTTCCAGCTTCCTCCCCGTCCGGGTCGCCTTATCTATCTGGTCGGGAAGGAAACTCGGAGCCCCTTCTGGTACGATGTCGTCGACGGTCATTTCCCGTAGTTCCTCTTTTGTATAGCCTAACAGGTCACAGGCACCCTGGGTGACCGCCAGGATGTTGCCGTCGAAGTCCTCCAGGAATACTGCCTCTGGTAGGCGCTCCAGGATCTTCCTGCAGTTTTTGGAAGAAAGTTTCATGGAGAAGTTATTGCCTCTCTGCGATTGAACCTTGAAATATTTTGAACAAGTTTTCGTTGGGAAATATCTTTTCCGATCTTCCGTACATTGTCGAGCGTATGCTAGAAATAGGGATACTTGCCCCTAAAACAAGAGTTGATTAGTCGTGCCTCCTTCAGTTTTCCGATAGAGGTCTTTCAACCGTATCTCATACTTTCAGGGGCGTTTATCTATCCACAAACAATTATACGGAAATATTTTTTCTTATCAAAAACTCAGGAACGGATTAAGCCTCAAGGGCTTTACGGTATCCGTTATTTTTCCGTTGCTTTTTAATCACTTGTCAAAACTGCTCAATTTGGGTTTAATTTAAGGAGATCGAGTTATGATAACTCATCGCTTTCTCTTATGCGATGACTGATAAATTTAGATCATGAGAGGAGGAACTACCATGAAAGAAAACGAAGTAGTAGAGGCAATAAGAGAACGGAGATCGGTATATAGTTTTACGGATGAAGACGTTTCGGACGAAGAACTGGAGACAATTCTTGAAGCTGGCAGGTGGGCTCCTTCTTATGCCAACTTGCAGCCGTGGAAGTTCATCGTAATTGAAGACGAGGAGATAAAAGAAGAAATGTACGAGATCGCCCGGAGCGTGACCATATTCCGAGGCGGAATCAAGAATGCGCCGAAGTTAATCGCCGTCGCGGTGAACTCCGCGGAAGACCCGCGCCATTTCATCGAGGCGGGAGCCGTCGCGACTCAGAACATGGCACTTGCCGCCCAGAGCCTGGGGGCGGCCTCGTACTGGGTAGGGGTTTTCGACCTCAACGAGGAGCGAGGCTCGGCAGAGCAGAGAGCAAGAAAGGCCCTGGACCTTCCCGACGATTACCGGCTGATTGCGCTGATGCCGATAGGTAAGTCAGAACAGAAGGTAACAAAGGAACGGAAGGACCTGGAGGAAATAGTCGTTCACGACCGGTTCGAGTAAAATCCTCGTCATCCCCGGGCGCTCTGGTCTTCGCCACTAAGGGCTGCGGTGAAGGGGGCACCTGTCCGCTTCACGATGACTGGGTGTCAATCAGGGAAGAACTCAGGTCACTCCTGGCGGAAAAGACTATAGCGGATCTGGTAGAGGTCCTGGATCCGGAAGAATACGGGGAAGCCCACATAAAGGGCGCGATAAACATTCCCCTGACGGAGATCGGCAAAGAGTCAACAGAGAGATTCGATCCCAATCAAGAGATCGTAGTCTATTGTGCGAATAGTAGTTGTACCGCCAGCCCAACTGCCGCAGAAAAGCTGGACAAGCTAGGGTTCAAGAAGGTCTACGATTACGAGGGCGGCAAAGAGGACTGGATGGAAGCTGGTAATCCGATCGATTACCGAGAAGATTCTGAATAGTAGAACCTGGAGGTAAACCATGAAGAAGAGACGAGCAGAAGCTGTATGGAGAGGAAACCTAACGGAAGGAAACGGATCGATGAAACTGGGAAGCGGCCTGTTCGAGAGCAGTTATTCCTTTAGTTCGAGGTTCGAAGAGGGCGAGGGGACGAACCCGGAGGAGTTGCTCGGCGCTGCCCACGCGGGGTGTTTTTCCATGGCGCTGTCGAACATACTTGCGGAAGAGGGTTTCGCTCCGGAGGAGATACAAACGGAGGCCGAAGTAAGCCTGGATAAGGTCGACGGAGGGTTTAAGATAACGGAGATAAAGCTCATCACCCAGGCCAGGGTCCCGGAGATCTCGGAAAAGGAGTTCTTAGAACACGCGAAAAACGCCAAGGGCAACTGCCCGGTCTCGCTCGCGCTGGGAGGAACGGAGATATCCCTGGAAGCAAGCTTAGAATGAACGTAATACGCCCCGCCCATTTGGGCGGGGTTCTTTCAAATTTCCCTCATGTTGGACCCCTTGTATCTCTCTCCATCGTCCCGCAAAGCTAAAGTTTTGCATAAGTAGTTATCGATATGATATAAATAATACATTCAATTGGCCTGGAGGTCGATACAAATGCGTCGTGGGAACTACAAACTACTTTTTTATGCGGGTCTGGTTACAACCCTCTTATCTTTCACTTTTTTTGCGTTTACCTTGGCTGAAACCGAGGGAGTTTCCGGCAAGGTCAAATTTCAACAGGGGGATTTCCGGGTGGAGGCAGGGCAGATCATCCTCACGCACGAGTGGAAGGACGTCAACTTCGACTTCACCTTCGAATACCCTGTCGTCGTTGCGAAACCGTTATCCTATAATGGGACCGACCCGGCGACAGTGGCGATAAAGGACGTTACTCCCAATGGATTCAAAGTAAGGATTCAGGAGGGTAAAACGAGGGACGGGGCTTGACATTTTGACAATATTATAATCTTTGTTCTCAGTATATTGCAGTTCAGAACAGTGTTTGGAAAAAATGTCAAAATGTCAAGCCCCGTCCCTGAATATCGTTGATTAATACCTGGGGTGTATTGAGTTGGCCGTCGAGGATATAATCTTTATCAGGTTGAATTCGTTGGGGGTTTGAAATCAGTGGTATCAAAAGATTACGATGAGATCTTGATCGGGTCCGGTTCGGGGAAAAAGGTAATTGAGGAAAGTCTCCGACGTGACCCTGGCAAGCGGGTGGCGGTAATAGAGAAAGATGAACAGGGCGGAATCTGTCTTAACCGTGGGTGCAGGCCGACGAAGATGTTACTATCCACTGCCGACACGGTTCGGGTGGTGGAGGGCGCCTCGAACTTTGGTATAGATGCGAGTATCACGGGGAAAGATTTCCCCGCGGTCATGGAAAGGATGAGGAGAAATCAGGAAGCCGCAAGGTCGGAGATACAGGATAATTTCTTCGACAGGCCTAACGTGGATTACTATCATGGACTGGTAAGGTTCCAGGGTCCGCGGTCCATACGTGTAGAGGGAGACGTAGAACTTGCCGGTGAGCGTTTTTTCCTCTGTGCCGGCTCGGAACCGATGATTCCCCCGATTATGGGGCTGGAAGAGACGCCCTATCTCACCAGCAGGGGTGCGTTGAACCTTAAGGAGATGCCGGAATCTCTCGCAATTATCGGTGGGGGCTATATTGCTGCTGAAATGGGTTACTTCTTTTCAGCCATAGGGACCGACGTTACCATCTTCGGGCGGAATAACCAGTTTATTCCCGGAGAAGAGCCGGAAGTCTCGCACGTCGTGCAAACGCGGCTGGGAAGCCATCTTGATCTCAACCTGGGTTACGAGGTTATCCGGGCAGTGGAGTTGGAGAGTGGCCTTATCGAAGTTATCGCGGAGAACGGTGGATCCCGTGAGGAGAAAGTCCGGCAGGTGGAGAGAGTAATCGTCGCTACCGGACGGCTCCCGGTAAACGAGCGGATGAGTCCAGAAAAGGCTGGCGTGGAATTGGACGAGCGCGGATGGATTAAAGTTGATGAACAACTCAGGACGACCCAGGACCACATATGGGCGATGGGTGATTGTATAGGTGGTTATCTCTTCAAGCACGTGGCAGATTACGAAGCTGAGATAGTAGCCCAGAATGCGGTCTACCGCAATGATAAGAAACCCAATTATCAGGCGGTACCCCACGCGGTCTTCACCGAACCTGAAGTATCTGCAGTTGGTTTGAGCGAAGACGAGGCGGTAAAAAGGTACGGAGCCGAGGACGTTTTCATTGGCTTCGCCAGGTTTGAAGATACCGTCAAAGGCCAGGCGATTGGAGCACGCGGGTGTTTTGTCAAGGTTATTGCTACAGGAGACGGGCAGATCTTGGGCGCCCATATCGTCGGTCCGCATTCATCGATACTTATCCATGAGTTAGCTTTAGCGATGGCGTGGAATGTAAACGTTGATGACTTGGCTGCGGCAATCTTCGTTCATCCCTCTCTGAGCAAGGTCGTGAAAAAGGCATGCGATAGGGTTGTGTTACTGAAAGAATATCGCGAAGAGCTCGAGGATTGTCTTCCCGGATTTAAATTTTGATAAGGGCTCTAATTTCCTGCAGCCTTCTCTCTTAGCCCTTTCTCGTCCGTGATAACAATTTTCTCCCGGTCCTTCTCTATCAGTCCGTCGGCCTCGAACTCGTTCAAGCGAGCCGTAGTGGTCTCTCGAGTAGAGCCGATTAACTTGGCTAGTTCTTCGTGGGTAAACCTTAATCCTATTTCCAGATCTCCGTTTACATTACGTCCGTAGTCATCAGCCATCTTGCAGAGCACTCCTGCCAGACGTGTGGGGACATCTTTGAAGATCAAATCCGTTAAACTCGTCTGGATTTCACGTTTGTGCTGGCCGATCTGTTTGGCAACGCTCAACGAGAGCTGTGGGTTTTCTCGGATGAAGTGGAGAAAATCTCTTTTTGAAACCGTACAGAGCACTACGTCTTCTATAGCTTCTGCCTTAAGGCTCCGACCTTCTTCGCTTACTAAAGACATCTCACCAAAAAGCTCTCCTTTGTCGATAATGTCTACCGTAAATTCCTTTCCGGATTGGTCGAGGTAAGATAACTTCACCTTGCCCTTCTTGAGGAAGTAGACTAGTTCACTAGACTCGCCGGGAAGGTAGATTAGTTCATCCTCGTGGTATCTGAAATCCTTTATCCAGGTGGAAAGCTCCTCTAATTGTCCTTCGTTAAGTTGCGCCAGGAGGTCGAACTGTTTTAGTTGCCACAATAGCCTGCAGGAGTTTTTCATCTTGCCCTATCCTATGACAATACGATTTTCTCTGCAACTTTGTGAAAGGTCTGTGGTTGTCAGGGTAGGAGCCTTGAGATCGGGAGGAATCATGATCTTCTACAGATGACTTGCCCATAACGTTCATTAAAAGTGTAATCCAGATTACATTTTTGGTGTTGTCCAGATGTTAGAATATCGTAGGGCGATATTCATGAAAACGACAAGAAGGAACTTTATCAAGAAATTGGCGATAACTGGAAGCACTATTTTCACCGGAAGCTTCTTAGGTCTTAGGGGTTCCGAGCATAATAGAGAGAAACAGTCGTGCAGATATTCCGAGGGTCGATTGGACGAGTTCAACAGGAACGTGAGGAGTGGGGGGCAACCGCCAGATGGGATTCCACCGATAGAACGACCAAAGTACGTCCGGGCCGGAGAGGCCGAGACAGTCTTGGATGGCATCCTCGACCAGGAATCAATTGTCTTCGGGATGGACTATGGAAGCCTTAGGAGGGCATATCCCAGGTCAATAATGGTCTGGCATGAGATAGTGAACGACACAATAAACGGCGAGAATATTTCGATAACCTACTGTCCACTTACAGGTTCGGCAATTGGTTACAAGGGATTAGTCGGTGATGGGAAAACAACTTTTGGCACGACGGGCAGATTGTTGAATAGCAATCTCGTAATGTACGATCGATTAACAGGTCCAAATAGCTACTGGCCACAAATCCTTGGAGTCTCAATTAACGAACCCCATACAGGGAAAGAACTTGAACAGTTTCCGCTAACGTGGACGACCTGGCAGGCCTGGGAGAAAGAGTATCCCGATACGCAGGTGTTAACCACTGATACCGGTTTTAGTCGTTCTTACGGTCACGACCCTTATGGTTCATATTTGAAGGATGATAGCTATTATCAAACCGGTGGGCTAATGTTTCCGGTAATGACACGGGATAAGAGGTTTCCGGATAAGAAGGTGATAACTGGAGTAGAGGTAAATGGCTGCGCTCTGGCCGTCCCAAAGAAGGAGTTCAGGAAAGTCAAGGTTGCAAATGACGTTCTCGGGGGTGTTCCCATCGCGATAATCTACGACGGAAAGCTTGATTCCATCAGGGTATTTGGAAGAAGACTCCGGGGGGAAACCCTGAATTTTTACCTGAAGGGCAACTCACTTTTCGACAGTGGTACTGGGACCCAGTGGTCGCGGGACGGTAGTGCTACGCGCGGCCCCTTGGTTGGTGAAAGGCTGATTCCGGTGAATTACTTCGACGTTATGTGGTTTGGCTGGTCAGCCTTCTACTCTGATACGGAGGTATTGAAGAGGGACGGAGCTTGACATTTTGACATTTTTTGCAAAGGCTGTTCTGAACAGGAATACATGGAAAACGGAAGGGCGGATATTGTCAAAATGTCAAGCACCGTCCCTGCGTTAAAGTGTTTCCCCGAGTATCGTGAGGTAGAAATCCTGGACGCCGGCCAACTCATGGAGTTTTTCCTCGTTGAGGATCGTTATCTTGTTGTCCTGGGTAGATATGGTATCGGTGCTCTTTAACCGTTTAATCAACCTTCTCAGGGTTTCCGATGAGACCCCCATGAGGTCAGAAAGAGTGTTCCGCGGCAGCTTAAGGTTAATCTCGCTTCCGGATTCTACCTCCTCGCCGTACTTTTCGTTTAAGCCCAGGAGGAGGACGGCAAAGTTTTGCAGCGAGCCATCGGAGGTCTCCCTGGTTAACTTGAACTCTAGCATGGCAACCTCTCTGGCAAACCACATACAGAGATCGTATAGGGCCTTGGGATATTTCAAGATGAATTCATGAAAGGTCGAAGCCTCTATCGAAATCAGTTCCGAGTCCAGGACAGCCCTAGCGAACTGGATGTTCGTGTGCTGTTCCGGCAAAAAGAGCACTTCCAGGCCAAACCATTCCTGGGGGCCGAGGAACCTGAGTACACGTTTCTTCCGTTTCTTGGAATACTTGCCTATTTTGACGAGGCCGTTGTAAACGATGTAGAGGCTCGACGAGAGTGAACCTTCCTGAGCGACTAGGTCTCCTCCGGAATACTGGACCCAGAAGATGGAATCCTCAAGTTGTTTAAGGTCATCGGCGGGTACCTTCTTCAACGAAGAAGAGAGAAAGGAAACGATCTGATCAAAGTCTGGCTTTCTATTATTTGTCAGGGCGGAGTCATCAATTTTTTTCACTTAAACTTCCCCTCCAGGGGTTGCTCCCCGTAAATGAAATTTCTAGTAACGAACGCCCACTCGTAGAATACCGTGTAAGCTTTACGTCTAAGGCGGGCGGTATACCTGGTGAATTAGCAATTAATTATGTAAGCCGAGGTCGACATATTCAATATTTTGCGGGGGTGTTGACTTTACCCGGTGGTAAGGGGAAAAAGAGAGGACAAATATTACCCGGCGACGAACTCCTTCAGCTCTTCTCTGGATTCGATGCACAGGTTCTCATTATGGATCGAAACCAGGCCGTTTTCTTCTAGCTTGTTCAAGATTCGGGTGATTGAACCCTCGGATACGCCTAGTATCCCGGCGAGGATCTTCCTCTTTAGCTTGAGGCAGATGGGTCCATCGGGTTGTTTATCTCCACCCCATTGATTTTCGATTTTCATCAGAAGGTTGGCCAGACGTTTATCGGTATTCAGATGGCCTTCGTCGAGCAACCTGACCTCGAACTGCTTCAGGCTAGAGGAGAGGTAGTTACAGATATCGTGAAACCCTTCGGGGTTGTCGTAGAGAAAGTTGAGTAGTTCCCCTTTTTCCAAAAACAGGAACTCCCCATCAACTATACACCTGGCGTAACCGAATCTGGATTTGGTGTTCTCGGTAAACAACGTCTCCTCCCCGACCATCTCTCCGGGGCCCAGTAGCTTGAAAATTCTGCCCCGTTCAGACCCCCCGTGGTAGCCCTTGCCGTAAACTACGAACCCGTTACAGATAAGATATATACCGTCCGACAACCCCCCTTCCTGAAAGAGGAGGTCGCCTTCAGGATATTTCACGGGAATTACTAGTTCTTGGAGGTGCTGCATCTGGACTTGGGCCAGGCTCTGGAAGACTTCATTTTGGAATTTGGCGATGCATTTACCCTGCCAGTTCACCTGATCCTCATCGACCATTGGTTGTTTAGTATTTAACTTGAAGTTCATTTACTTGCCCTCCAGATCTTCGATTACGTTCTGTTTGCCTTCATTTTCTAATTCTCGGTGTCCCAGATTTTCACGGGCGCGCTGTGAAGGGAGCCTAACACGCTCCCGTAGCCGCGGGATTTTTCGAGATCCTCACGGTCGACCAGTTTGATGTCCATAAAGTCCGCGTAACCCCCTGAGAAGTATTCCCCACCCATGAGCTGGGAGTACTGGAATTCGAGTTCCGCATTTAGCTTTGCCAGCAACGGCCCCAACTCCTTCCTTCTATTTTCAATTAAAACGATTAGGTCTATATCAGACCCCGGGCCGGAAGTGCTCTTGACGGCACTGCCATGAACATATATTCCCCGGAAGTTACCGCTCAGCGAGCCAAGGTATTCACCTATGTGTTTCGCCAGCGAATATCTGAAGTAGCTGTGAGTGAGAGAGTCCTCTTCACACAGAAGTTCGATGACCCCGTCTACGTCCCGGCTTAGCTTCATTGAACAAAATTGGAGAGCACCCAGAAAACTGTCCTCGATGCTTAAATCAAGCGGCATTGTTGCGTCCAGCAAGCCCCCCCGATTATTCATAACCATCACCTCGGAACGTATGTTCCCCCGTTTTCTGACGGTCCAGCCCCAGTGCCAGGGCGGACCGCAAAATCGCCAGAGAATAGGCGCCCGTCCTCAACGAAGTGGAGTTCTCCCGGGAATACGCACATATTTCTCTAATCAAGTCCTTCATCATCTTTTCCCCTTCCTCCTGGATCTCTTCATCGTCGCCCTGGAAGTACTCGCACCCCGTCAACCAATCGAAGTACAGGGCGATCGTTTCGGGGGCTGTTGTTACTAAATCGGGCACGATTGCCACCTCTTTTTCCGCTAGGACCATCCCCGCCTCCGGAGTGATAACGGCGTTGGTTAACTCGACTACTACGTCGGCGCGAAGGTCGACGGCGTCCGCCCCCGACAGTTTGTTTTGTCCCGTTAACAACAATACGTTGATAGATGCCTCTGTTGCCGAGTCCGCCGGGATTACCTTGAAGGTCTCTCTGGGCAATAGTTCCAGGACTTCGGTCCCCAGGGAGCCCCCCGAGTCCGTGGTGACCGTTACTTCCTCGCTTGAGGGGAGCAGTTCAACAGTCGCCTGCTCGATGACCGACCCTACGCATTTACGGTAGAGACGAGAACTCTCACGGTAATTGCTCTGGCCGTGGTTGGTCGTCCAACTTAGACTGTCTGCTTGATTGCAGAACGGAGAGAAGACCTTTTCTTCCAGGACGTCGCGCAGCCCCCTAGACATCCTTCGAGGGATCCGGTTCCCCTGCGAATCTATCCCCACCAGCAATAGCCCGAACGGTAAATCCAACAACTGTGTCTGTAGGTACAGCCCCAGAGACTTAGCCCTCAACCAGTCAAGGGTTAGTCCGGGTTCGACTACGGTTACCCCGAGGACGTTCCCTTTATTATTCTTACGTCTTATCCCGTAACCCCTTACCACTCTGGTTTTTCCGGTTACAGGTTTTAGGGGAAAGGTGAATGAAAGTTCCCAGCGGGACCCTTCCAGGAGGGCCTGGCAAGTCCTATCTAGTCGGTTTTTTCGGCAGAAGTATTCAACCTGAGACTTGAGCATACGATAGGGGTTATATTGATCCTCGCTCACAACCCCCTTCTGGGAACGACTTTCCTGAGCCTGAGATCTTACAGTGGTCATATTGGATCCTCTATTCTCTCCACGTCTGAGGTAATTGAACTGAATTTAACCTGGGACTTGTACGATAGCCGTCAACGACTTCGCCCAATTAAATAGAGTAAATCGGAGTAATTTTGTGGATGCGGAGCATTTGGTTGCCGCTTATAGAACACAGATGTTGGTGAACAAAACAAAATAGATGTGACTATAAAATCGAACCCTTGTCGTAATATTTTCAACTACTTTTTGGTTCATTTGGGAATAGATAGTAGGTAAATAGGAGTAATGGGAGCGGTTAAGATCCTTAAAGAGGATGTAGATTATTTGTCGTGCGTCATTTCTACTCCCGGTGAGCGGTTCTATTATTTGGAGGAAAACAAATAAGAAGTTGCTGCTGTCACAAGCCGCATACTTCTGTTGCGATAAATGTTTTCATAAATTTACGTTCAATAGGAGATGATCGGAATGGCCGGAAGAACTTCGACGATAAAACGGGACAAAACTCCAAAAGAAGAGAACCCATTTGACGTCGCGAGAAAACAGCTCGATGAAGTTGCCTCCTTAATGGAACTCGAAAAACCGGTGTACGAGTTATTGAAGAAGCCGATGAAAGAACTTCACTTTACGATCCCGGTGAAAATGGACAGCGGGACGACTGAGGTCTTCGATGGATATAGGGTTCAGTACAACTCCGCGCTGGGACCGACGAAAGGTGGAATCAGGTTTCATCCCGGGGAGACTGTCGACACCATTAGGGCACTCGCCGCCTGGATGACCTGGAAGTGTGCGTTGTTGGACCTGCCGTACGGAGGGGCTAAAGGTGGCGTGGTTTGCAACCCACAGGATATGAGCGATGCCGAACTTGATCGGTTGTCACGGGGGTATATCAGAGAGCTTAGCTCGTTTATCGGTCCTAACAAGGATATTCCGGCACCGGACGTCAACACCAATCAGGAGATCATTGCCTCCATGATGGACGAATTCTCCAAATTGAAGGACTACAGCTGCCCCGGAGTTATTACGGGGAAGCCGGTTTCGGTTGGTGGCTCAATAGGTAGGGACGATGCCACCGCGAGAGGCGGTATGTACGTTCTCCGAAACTTCGCCCAGAAGGCCGGCAGCAGCCTGCAGGATGCAACAGTGGCCATACAAGGATACGGGAACGTGGGGTCCCATGCCCACCGGTTAATTGAAGACATGTTTGGTGCTAAGGTCGTGGCGTTAGGTGATGCCGAGGGGGCAATTTACTCAGGAAATGGGCTAAGTTACGAACAGATATCCGGTTCAATGGAAAATCCCGGTGTTTTCTCCAAGGAGGTTGAGGGTACGGAACTCCTTGGTTACGGGAACGAAGGAAACGAAAAACTACTAGAGTTGCCCGTAGATATATTGGTCCCAGCCGCAATCGAAAACGTCATCACGGAAGAAAACGCTGATGAGATAGAGGCTGATGTAATTCTTGAGCTGGCAAATGGGCCAATCACGCCGGAAGCCGATCATATCTTGAAGGACTCGGGCACGCTGATTATTCCCGATTTCCTGGCCAACGCCGGTGGGGTAACGGTTTCTTATTTCGAATGGGTCCAGAACCAGACGGGCTATTACTGGGACGTAGAAACGGTACACGAGAGATTGGACAAGAAGATGACCGCGGCGTTCAACGAGGTATATGAAATGAGCGCGGACCGTGACCTTACCTATCGTCAAGCAGCCTACGTAGTTGCGGTTAAACGGGTGGTGGAAGCGATAAAATTCCGCAACTGGGTATAAAAGATACAGTTCTGTTTACCGTTAATTAACCCTGAATAGGGGTTTTCAGGGTTAATTATTCTTTATAACCCCTCATTGGAGTAGAGGGTCAGGACCTAACCGGCCTGGCCCTCTTTCTATTGTTCTACAAAATTACCCTGTCCGCTCATTCATTGTCCTTTTTCCTTTACCTGGACCTGGGTGATGAGAGTTCAGGCTGTACTGTATTACTCCCGAGTGGGGGGAAATATTAATGAGATGTTAATATTGTTTTAATATATTATTCTTGTAATGAATAAGAGAATTCTTCTTGTCGACGATGATAAAGAACTTGTCGGTTTCCTCAAGGATTACCTGGAAAAGGATGGTTACAGCGTGACAGGATCTTACGATGGCAAGGAGGCCCTGCGGTTATTCAGAAAAAGAGAGTTTGACCTCGTCGTCCTCGACCTGATGCTGCCGGAAATCGACGGCTTCAAGGTCTGTAAACGGATGAGGAGAGAGTCCGACACCCCGATTATAATGCTGACGGCCAAGACCGCGGACGAGGACAAGATCAAGGGACTGGATCTCGGTGCTGATGATTATATCACCAAGCCCTTCAGCCCGGGGGAGCTCCTCGCCCGGATAAGGGCAACTCTCCGGAGAGTCGAGGAGGAAGAAACGAGGGAGGTGAGCTTTGGAGAGTTAACTGTTAATTTTGTTAACAAGGAAGTATTGCTTGACGGTGAAACGGTGGAGTTAACCCCCACGGAATTTGATATCCTTGCTGCACTGGTAAAACAGCCTAATCGTGTCTTTTCTCGCACCCAGCTCATTCATAGTGCGCTAGGATACGGTTACGAGAGTTTCGAAAGAACCATCGACGTCCACATTAAACACATAAGGGATAAAATTGAGCCGGACCCACAGGAACCCTCCTATATTAAGACGAAATTTGGGATGGGGTATAAATTTGACCCCACCGGAGGTCAGGACGAGAAAAAGTGATATACAGTATCAGGTGGAAGATCCTTGTCGGCTTCATTGTCATCGTTGGCGTGGCGATTGGGACCATCGCAATTGTCGCCACCAGGACGACGACTACTGAGTTTGACCGCTACATAAGCCAGGATAAGGCGCTCAAGTATCAGCAGCTTGCTTCCATACTATCCAGTTACTACGAGCAGACAGGTAGCTGGGAGGGAGTGCAGGATTTGATCGACAAGGTGGGGAAAACTTACCAAAGCCAGATCGTTCTTGCCAATGAGGAGGGGACAATCATTGGTAACTCGGCTCAGAAGTTGGACGAAGAAATATCCAAAAAGGAGTTGAGTCTGAAAATTGCCACCCTGGGAAGCGGAGAAGACCCCAGCGGTTTTTTGTATCTGACCGATAGAAAAAGGGCGGAAATCGAGAATAAGTTTCTTTCATCGGTGAACAGATCAATAATTATTGCTACTATTGTCTCTTTGATAGGAGCGATAGCGTTAACGGTCTTTTATTCGAGAAAGACACTACACCCGATACAGGAACTTACCTTGGCAGCGAAAAAAATTCGCAAGGGAGAGCTCGACCAGGAGGTTGAAGTTAAAACGAGGGATGAGGTAGGGAAACTTGCCTCGACCTTCAACGAGATGGCAAAGGAGTTGAAGGAACAGGAAAGGCTCCGAAAGAACATGGTGAGCGACGTGGCCCACGAACTGAGAAGCCCCCTGACGAGGTCTCACGGGTATCTGGAAGCGATTAAGGAAGGTTCCATGGAGCCGGACGAGAAAGTCATCGATTCGCTTTACAAGAATTCGAAGATGCTGAAAACACTCGTTAATGACCTCCAGGACCTCTCTCTGGCAGAAGCGGGCCAGCTGAAACTGGATAAGAAATCTATACTGATAAAAGACGTGGTAATGGGGGCCAGCGAATCTCTCAGCGTAAAATTGGACAAACTAAACGTCGAGTTGGATATAGATGATGTTTCGGACGATCTCATGGTGGAAGTCGATCCGGGTCGAATAGAGCAGGTGCTCCGTAACCTTCTCGACAACGCCCTCAGTCACATCGACCAAGGGGGAACGATTAAAATCGGTACGGACCGCCGGGACGATTGGGTGGTGATGACGGTGTCCGACAACGGGAGCGGGATTCCGAAAGAAGATTTGCCCTACATCTTCAACCGTTTCTACCGGGTGGATAGCTCGCGGTCCCGAGAAACTGGAGGTTCCGGATTGGGTTTGACTATTGCTAGAGAGATAGTGCAGGAACACGGTGGCGAGATCACCGTGGATAGCGAAGAAGGAGGAGGAACGACCTTTAGGTTTTCGTTACCGCTGAGCTGAGACTGAGTTGGTGTTGATGTCATCCGTAATCCCATCAACCTTATGTTTGGTGGGTATGTAGCTGTGGTTTGCACCGTCGACTAAATATTGGCTATCCTTACTTTAGGTGTCTATTATGAGTATACAAAAGAAGGCTGTTCCTACCCTGGCTACTTTTTTCTTTTCCGTTACCTTATGTGTGCTCCTTTGTTGTATCCTCACGAATGGGGAGGAGGGAAAAGGTAATGAACAGGTAGTTGCAGAAGTAAACGGGCAGGAGATTACAAAGGGAGAGCTCTCGAATAGGGCCAGAATCGATTACGTCTTCCTCGCGCTCCGGAGTGCGCCGACCTTCGCTACGTTTTTAATGAAAACCGAGGAAGGAGAAGAAGCGCTTGATAACTATCGAGAGTTCGTGCTTGAGAAATTAATCGAAGAAGAATTGATGATTCAAAAGTCTGACGAGTTGGGGGTCAATATATCAGAGGACGAGGTAGAGCAAAGACTCCAAAATATCATCGATCAAACTAAAGGTGTCACGGATAGAACGGAACTTAAGGAGGCCCTCAAACAGGACAGAAGGTCTCTCGAAAACTTAAAACAAGAGATATTCAGAAAATTGATCCGGGAGAAGATTCGGGGCGTCCTCCTGGACGACGTAGAGATCACCGAAGATGAGATTCGGAATTATTACGAGACTAACAAGAGTTCTTTTAGAAATAGACAGGATCAGGTAAAAGAGCTCTCCGAAGTACGAGATGTAATCAAGGAAGAACTGACCGAGAGAAAAAGTAATAAGATTTGGAACGAATGGATAGAGAAAGTCAAAGACCAAGCGAAAATTAAGAAGTTCCTGGATTAACCTCATATAGGTTGGCTCTCCCTCGATGTTAGATTAGCCGATCGTATCTTTGATTGACTAATTCACTGACTCCTCATTTTTTATCACTTCCGCACATATCAGCAACATCCGTCATTTATTAATCACATATTAAAAAGTACCAACTATAGTTAATATGAAAAATGAAAACGCAAACAGTTTACTGCAATCACAACAGAGAGAGGAGGTGCAGTATGGAAGTTGAATTCAAAATTCTTTCCGACCATCTAAGCTGGGAAGACCCAGCCATCGAACCGGCGATGGAAAAGTATACTAGCTCTTTATGGCCATTCGGTAGGCGGGGAAAGGCCCAGGCAAAGCTCAAGGAGAAGCAGGAAGAAATTTTGGAAAGACATGGAATTGAGGAGGATTCCCGGTTGGGCATGACTCTGTTGGTGGTTAACGGTGTTGAGACAGAAGGAGAAGCAAAAAGCAAGGTAAACGACTTCAAAGAAGACATTGATAACTTCTATCAAGAAGAGTTTAACCTGGACGAGCCGATAGAAGTATCGATCCGGAATAGAACAGGTGTAATCTAATCAGGAACTTCTGATTGGTTTAAGGGGGTAACGATGAGACTGACTAAACTTATTCCCTTTGTTAATGATAATGGTGAAACGGAAGAAGTTAAAGGGAGAGTGCGTTTACTCGGGAAAATCGAAGACCTGGAGGCATTCGATCCCGATGATTTTAACGAGCTGGTACAGGATTCGCTTAAAGAAATGGACCATCTCCTCGAGAACAAGACAGCTGCTCTGGACGACGAATTGCGTACGAGTGTAAGCCGCGAAGATTTAATGGAAAGGCACCTGTCGTACAGGATAGAGGTGGGCCAACTCAGAGAAGAGGATGATGGGGTTAAACGGAATATTGCCGAGGGCACTTCTTTAAAGGTAATCATGCGTGCTCAACCGACGAAGGCAATAGAGATAAATGGACCCGAAGAAATTGCGTCTCCGTACAGAGAGGCTCTGAAGAAAACATTGCAAAAACAAACCAACAGGGAAGTCACTTTTGAAGATATCTTGTTGGGTTAACGATTTGTTCAGACTTGACTGAGTTTTTTCAAGGTTCCATTAGTTGTTCGATCAGGTTCGCTACTCCCCGCTTAGTTGGTAGTGGCGATATAAACAGGGGTGAAACATATGGCGACAGTCGATAAGTCCGAAAAGA